>JAFDWF010000083.1 GCA_018268575.1 Actinomycetota bacterium | reverse complement strand
GGGCGTCTCGGAGGCGGCCACAGCCTGCCCGGGTCGCCTCCGAGACGCCCGGGACGCCTGGGCTCCGATCGGTCCGCCCCGAACCACTTCCGGCACGAGTGGATATGGCGGATTCCAGACGTTGAAGCTGGCGACCCCGCGACCGGCGCGGAGGTCAGGTGGTGGCGCGGAGCTCGAGGCGGGTGGGGAGGAGGAGCGACTCGGGGTCCTCGTGCTCGATCGCGGCGAGCAGCATCCGCATCGCGTGGCTGCCCTTCTCGACCAGCGGCTGATCGACGGTCGAGAGGCCGACGCGCGCCGCCTCGGCGGTGCCGTCGAAGCCGAGTACCGCGACCTGTCCGGGAACGTCGACGCCGCGCTCGCTCAGCTCGGCCAGGGCCGCCAGGGCCACGGCGTCGGTGGCGGCGAAGATCGCGTCGACGCCGTTGATCTCCAGCGCCGCGCTCGCCGCGGCGCGGAAGTCGCGCGGCGAGAAGCCGCCGGCCTCGATCACCGTCGCTTCGGCGCCCGCCGCGTCACAGGCGGCGAGGAAGCCGGCGACCCGCTCGCGCGCCACCTGGTCGCGCGCCGCCCGTAGCCGCGCCGCGTCGACGCGGCCCGTGTGACCGTCCGGGCTCAGCCGGTCGACCAGCACCGCGACCCGCTGCCGGCCGTCGGCCTCACCGGCTGGTCCCGCCGCGACCTGCCCTCGTCCTCCGGCCGATAACCCCGGGACCTGCCGCCGTCCTCCGCCCGGTCCCGCCGCGACCCGCCCTGGTCCGCTGTCGGACGCCACCGCCGCGACTCCCCGGCGCCCGCCCGGCCCGCCCGCCAGCACCGCCGCACCGGCCTCGCGCGCCGCGGCCTCGTCATCGACCCCGACCAGCGGCACGCCGTCGAGCCTCGGGCCGTCGATCAGCACCATCGGCTCGCGCCGCGCCGCCGCCGCCTCGACCGCCGGATGGCCGTCGGGCATCGACCAGACGAGGAAGCCGTCGACCACCCCGCGCCGGATGCTCGCCGCCACCGCGGCCGCCTCGTCGACCCCGACCGGGAAGGGCAGCAGGGTTAGGGCGACCTCGCGGGCCTCGCCGACGGCGGCGATCCCGCGCAGCAGTTCGACCGCCGCCGCGTCCTCGAGCGCGAAGGTGAGCGCGTCGGTGACCATCACCCCGACCGCGCCGCTCCGCCCGGTGCGC
Source organism: Actinomycetota bacterium (assembly GCA_018268575.1). Classification (GTDB taxonomy): domain Bacteria; phylum Actinomycetota; class Thermoleophilia; order Solirubrobacterales; family 70-9; genus VAYN01. The sequence continues at coordinate 4,063 of JAFDWF010000083.1, read as the reverse complement.
AGCGAGCGCCCGGCGCCGCTCGGTCCCGGGTAGCCGAGCTCCCGCGCCACCGCGAAGACGTGCTCGCGCCGCCCCGGGGAGAGCCGACCGCTGCCGGTGTAGGCATTGGAGACGGTCGCCTGCGAGACCCCCGCGGCGAGCGCCACGTCACGCATCGTCGCCGCGCGGGGCGGGGGAGCGGGCGCCCCGCCGGTCGCGGACGGGGAGGACGCGGCGCTCGCACCCACGGAAGGCGACGGTTTCTCGGCGGACATGTCTACGGAGTGAGCAGGGGAGGGGGAGGTCTCTTCACGAATTGACCCCGGAGGGCCTCTTGAAATCGCATTCTAGTGCCAGATAATTCGATTTACCATGACGAACCCCACAGCCACCGTCCCCGCCGACCTGCAGATCCTCTTCGAGCCGATCGAGGTCGGCGAGGTCACCCTCTCGAACCGGATCGTGATGACCGGCCACGGCACCGGGATGGCCGAGCACCACCTGCCCTCCGCCCAGCACGCCGCCTACTACCGCGAACGCGCCCGCGGCGGCGTCGGGATGATCGGCATGGCCTTCCCGCAGATCCACCCGAGCTCCCAGAACGTCCCCGGCGAGGTCCAGGCCTACGACCCGGCGGTGGTCCCCGGGCTGCGGAAGATCGCCGACGCGGTCCACGAGTACGAGACGAAGATCGTCATGCAGCTGGGGCACACCGGCCGGCAGTCGTCCTCGACCTGGTCGGAGCGGCCGCTCTTCGCCCCCTCCAGCATCCCCTGCGCGCTCAACCGCGAGATGCCGAAGGCGATGGAGATCGAGGACATCGACGAGCTGGTCGAGGCCCACGCGGTGTCCGCCGTCCACGCCCGCGAGGGCGGCTTCGACGGGGTCGAGATCCACTCCGGCTACGGCGGCTACCTGCTCGCCTCCTTCCTCTCGCCCTTCTCCAACTTCCGCGAGGACGAGTACGGCGGCTCGGTCGCGAACCGCGTCCGCTTCGCCCGCCGCGCCCTGGAGGCGGTCCGCGACGCGGTCGGCCGCGACTACCTCGTCGGCATGAACATGCAGGGCCACGACTTCAGCCCCGGCGGCCTCGAGGTCTCCGACGCGAAGGAGATCGCCGCCCTCCTCACCGGCACCGGCCTGCTCGACTACGTCGTGGTCAAGGGCGCTACCTACTACTCGGCCAGCCAGAACGTCCCCGACATGCAGCACCCGAAGGGGGTCTGGCTCGACCTCGCCGCCTCGCTGCGCGAGGTCGTCGACGTGCCGGTGATCGCCGTCGGCCGGGTCACCGACCCCTACGCGGCGGCGCAGGTGTTGCGCGACGGCGGCGCCGACCTGATCGCGATGACCCGCCAGCACATCGCCGACCCGGAGACGGTGACCAAGATCCGCGAGAACCGGCTCGAGGACCTGCGCGGCTGCATCGCCTGCAACCAGGGCTGCATCGACCGGCTGTTCAAGATCACCCACACCACCTGCGTCCACAACCCGGCGGCGGGCTACGAGCTCGAGTTGGGGGAGGGGACCCTGGTCCAGGCGCCTGCCGACGGCGGCCGCGTCGTCGTGGTCGGCGGCGGCCCGGCGGGGATGAAGGCGGCCGAGGTCTGCGCGCGGCGCGGCTTCGACACGGTGCTGCTGGAGCGCCGCGAGCGGCTCGGCGGCCAGCTGCGACTCGCCTCGAGCGTCGCAGGGCGGGAGGAGATCGCCGAGGTGATCCGCCACCTCGAGGTGCAGCTCGAGAAGCTCGGCGTCGAGGTGCGGACCGGCGCCGACGCCGACCACGAGGCGGTCCGCGCCCTGGCGCCCGACCACGTCCTCGTCGCCACCGGCTCGGCCCCGGGCCGGCGGATCGTCGGCAACCTCTCCCACGGGGTCGAGGCGACCGGCCTCGACTCGGAGCGCGTGCTCGACACCTTCGAGGTGCTCGAGCGCGGCGCCGCGGTCGGCGAGGAGGTGCTGATCGTCGACGACGGCGAGGGTGGCTGGAAGGGCATCGCGCTCGCCTTGCAGCTGGCCGAGGAGGGCAAGCGCGTCCACCTCTCGACCCCGCTGCCGTACGTCGGCGCGGCGCTCGGCCCGTTCACCCAGAACAAGCTGGTGCCGCGGGTCGCCGCCGCGGGCATCGTCCGCCACCCGTTCAGCCTGCTGATCGCGGTCGAGGACGAGGACGTGGTGCTGCGCACCGACGGCGAGCCGCACCGCCTCGCCGGCATCGACACCGTGATCCTCGCCGGCTGGCACGAGCCGGTCACCGACCTCTACTTCGACCTCAAGCCGCGGCACGGCTCGGTGCGACGGATCGGCGACGCCGTAGCCTCCCGCACGATGCTCGAGTCGATCCACGAAGCCGAGCGGGTGGCGCGCAGTGTCTGAGGCGGTCTTCGGTCCGGGGACGCCGGGCGTCGTCGAGGGGGCGCCGGAGACGGTCGAGTGCGACGTCGCGATCGTCGGCTCCGGCATGGGCGGCGCGACCACCGCCTGGGCGCTGCGCGAGAGCGGCGCCAGGGTGCTGGTGATCGAGCGCGGCGACTTCGCCCCGCGCGAGTACCAGAACTGGTCGCCGCGGGCCGTCTTCCGCGAAGGTCGCTACAAAAACGCCGACACCTGGGTCGGTGGCGACGGCCGTCGCTTCACCCCCGGCTACTACCACTTCGTCGGCGGCTCGACCAAGCTCTACGGGGCGACGCTGCCGCGCCTGCGCGAGGCCGACTTCGGCGAGATCCGCTACGAGGACGGGCTCTCGCCCGCCTGGCCGATCTCCTACGAGGACCTCGAGCCTTTCTACGGCGAGGCCGAGCGCCTCTATCTCGTCCACGGCGACGGCGCCGACCCGACCGAACCGCGCCGCTCGACCGCCTTCCCCTACGAGCCGATCCCGCACGAGCCGCCGATCGAGAAGCTCGCCGAGCGGCTGCGCGGCCAGGGCATCCGCCCCTACCATCTGCCCCAGGCGCTCGACCGACGGGCGGGCGGCAACTGCGTCCTCTGCCGCACCTGCGACGCCTACATTTGCATGCTCGACGCGAAGGGCGACGCCGACCTCTGCGCGATGCGCCCGGCGATCGAGGGTCCCGACGTGCGCCTGATGACCCGCACCACCGTGGCGCGCGTCGTGACCGAGGGCGGCGCCGTCGCCGGCCTGGAGGCGAGCCGCGACGGCCGCCGGATCCAGGTCAAGGCGAAGCGCTACGTGCTTGCCGCCGGGGCGATGAGCACCGCCGCGCTCCTGCTTTCCTCGGACGGCCCCGGAGGCGGCGGCGTCGCCAACTCCTCCGGCCAGGTCGGCCGCAACTACATGGCCCACACCTGCACCTTCGTCGCCGGCGTGCGGCCCGGTCGCGATCCCCACTTCGTCTACCACAAGACCATGGGCATCAGCGACTGGTACGAAGCCGGCCCCGGCACGCCGTTCCCGCTCGGCAACATCCAGTCGCTGGGCAAGCTCACCGGCACCACGATCAAGGCCGCCCGCCCCTGGGCGCCGACCGCGATCCTCGACTGGTTCACCCGCCGCAGCGTCGACCTCTTCGCCCAGACCGAGGACGTGCCGCTGCCCGAGAACCGGGTCGCGGTCGAGGCCGACGGCAGCAAGCGCCTGCACTGGCGCCCGACCAACCTCGGCCCCCACGGCGAGCTGGTCAAGCGCGCCTCGGGCGCCCTGCGCAAGGCCGGCTACCCGCTCGTCTTCACCCAGCAGCTGGGGATCGAGGCGACCTCCCACCAGTCCGGCACCGCCCGCATGGGCACCGACCCGACGACCAGCGTCGTCGACCCCGGCTGCCGCACCCACGACCTAGACAACCTCTGGATTCTCGACTCCAGCTTCTTCTGCTCCTCGGGAGCGATGAACCCCGCCCTGACCGTGGCGGCGAACGCGCTGCGGGTGGTGGAGTCGGGGGTGTTGACGGGCTGAGGGTTCGGACGGCGAGGGACGGGGCCGGACCGATCGGAGCCCAGGCCTCCCGGGCGTCCCGGAGGCGACCCGGGCAGGCTGTGGCCGCCTCCGGGACGCCCGGGACGGGAGGTCTTGCGGGGGGAAGCCTGCGCAGGGACGGGTGCATCGCTCAAGAACCTCTGTGTC
>JAFDWF010000082.1 GCA_018268575.1 Actinomycetota bacterium | reverse complement strand
TCATCCAGGTCGCCGCCCAGGTGATCGGCAACGACGCGGCGATCACGATCGGCGGCATGCAGGGCCAGTTCGAGCTGAACGTGCGGGTGCCGCTGATCGCCCGCAACCTGCTCGGATCGATCAAGCTGCTCGCGAGCGCCTCGCGCCTGCTCGACGAGAAATGCGTGCAGGGGCTGGAAGCGAACGAAGAGATGACCGAGCGCCACGCCGAGGCGACGCTGGCGACGGCCACCGCCCTCAACCCCCACATCGGCTACGACGCGGCGGCGGCGATCGTCAAGGACGCCGCCGACTCCGGCCGGCCACTGCGCGAGGTCGCCCTCGAGCACGGCGTCTCGGCCGAGACCCTGGACGAGGCCCTCGACCACCGCAAGATGGCCCGCCCCCACGGCCAGGCCTAGGTCAGGCACACCTCCGGCTCGACGCAAGCGCGCCACCAGAACGGACGCACCTCGGTGCGTCCATTTCTGGGTGGTGGGCGGCTGGTTGGGGTAGCCGGCGCCCGGGTGAGGGACGGGGCGTCGCGGCTGGCGCCCGGATGCTGAAGGGACCCGACCTTCTCGGAGGCGACCCTGGCAGGCTGTGGCCGCCTCCGAAAAGGCCGGGTCATGAGGGGACGGCGTGGGTCCTACGCTCCGCTGTTCCTTATGCCGGGATGGTGGGCATAAGGAACAGGGGAGGGAGGTGTCGTGGGGTCCGTGACAGAGATGCCGGGAAGTGCGCGGGTGACGTGAGGGAGACGTCACGGATTCCACGCTTCCTCCACGGTCACGGGCGGGACGGGGGGTCCCGGACTCCCCGTGAAGGCATACGGCAGGGCGCCTCGTATCCCGTCGCCCGACCGGTCAGGGACCTGTGTGTGGAGTTTCGGTCGCCGTGGGACCGAAACTCCACACAGACGCTCCTGAGCGATGCACCCGTCCCTGTGCAAGCTTCCCCCGGGGACCTCCCGTCCCGGGCGTCCCGGAGGCGGCCACAGCCTGCCCGGGTCGCCTCCGGGACGCCCGGGACGCCTGGGCTCCGATCGATCCGACCCGAACCCATGCCGGTCCGCAGCCCCACCCCGGGCGCCAGCCAGTTCAGGCCGAACCCCCACCCAGCCGCCAGCCGCCCGCGCTCCGACCCCTACCCCTGCAAGGTGACGAAGCGCTCCTCGGTCAGCTCGTAGACGGCGAAGGCCGGACCCTCGCGGGTGTTGCCGGAGTCCTTGACGCCGCCGTAGGGCATCTGGTCGGCGCGGTAGGCGGGGACTTCGTTGACCATGATGCCGCCGAACTCGAGGGTTTTGCCCGCCTCGATCGCGCGTCCCAGGTCCTTGGTGAAGACGCCCGCCTGGAGGCCGAACTTGGAGTCGTTCGCCATCGCCAGGCCTTCGGCAAAGTCGTCGAAGGTGTCGATCGTGGCGACCGGCCCGAAGACCTCCTCGCACCAGACCTTCGCGTCTTTCGGCGCGCCGCGCAGGAGCGTCGGTGCCAGGCAACGGCCCTCGTCGATCAGCTCGCCGCCGACCAGGAGCTCGGCGCCGGCGGCGACAGCCTCGTCGATCCACTCCTTCACCCGGTCGCGATCGGCGGGGGTGATGAGGGGGCCGACGTCGGTGCTCGGGTCGAGCGGGTCGCCGACCACCAGGCCTTCGATGTTCCTCACCAGGCGCTCGGTGAAGGGATCGGCGATCGCCGAGTGGAGGAGGACCCGCTGGATCGAGATGCAGACCTGCCCGGCGTGGGCGAAGGCGTGGATCTGGGTTTTGTCCGCCGCCGCTTCCCAGTCGCCGTCGTCGTTGACGATCAGCGGGGCGTTCGAGCCGAGCTCCAGGTTTACCTTCTTGTGCGGAGCCTTCGAGCGGATGCCCCAGCCGACCGGCGCCGAGCCGGTGAAGGTGATCGCGCCGACCAGCGGGTGCTCGACGATCGCGTTGCCGACTTCCGAGCCGGACCCGGGGACGACGTTCAGCCAGCCCTCCGGCAGCCCCGCCTCGTTGAGGATCTCGACCAGCTTGATCGCCGTGATCGGCGTCTGCCCGGCGGGCTTCAGCACGACCGCGTTGCCGGCGGCGATCGCCGGTCCGAGCTTATGCGCGACCAGGTTCAGCGGGAAGTTGAAGGGCGAGATCGCGCCGACCACCCCGTAGGGCACCCGCAGCATCACGCCGAGCTTGCCGACGCCGCCGGCCGAGGCGTCCATCGGCACCGTGCCGCCGGTCAGCTTGCGCGCCTCGACCGCGCTGAAGGTCAGCGTGTCGACGCAGCGCTGCGCCTCCACCGTCGCCGTCTTCAGCGGCTTGCCCGCCTCGGCGGCGATCGTCTGGGCGAGGTCGTCGACCCGCTCGCGGACCAGCGCGGCGGCGCGATCGAGCACCGCGGCGCGCTCGTACTGGGGGAAGTCGGCGGTCTCGAAGGCGTGGTGGGCGGCCTCGATCGCGCGGATCGCGGCACTTGCGTCGCCCTGGGCGACGCGACCGATCACGGTCTGGTCGTAGGGGCTCAGGACCTCCTGCCATTCGACCCCCTCGCTCCACTCGCCGGCGACGAGGAGCTTGTGATCGGTGGGCTTCACCGTCTGCGTTGCCAACTCACACCTCCGTTCCGCTCTCGAACTGACATGAACTCGGACCCTCCCAGCCTAGCGCCGGGACGCGGTCGGCCGATGGTCCGCCGAGGCGCAAGCCAGGCGGGCGGGCGCGCCGCCGCGGTGGGCGCCCGCACCCGCGCACCCCGCCGCGACTCCCCCGCGCCGCCTGGGTTGATGAGATGCACGCTGGTCCCCGCTGCATCCCATCCCATGCGCCGCCGCCGCCTCATCCCCACTGCCCTCGCGCTGGCCGCGGCGCTCGTCGGCGCGCTCGGGGCGACGGCGGCCAGCGCCCGCGCCCAGGTCAGCTGGGTCGTGCATGGGCACGGCTTCGGCCACGGAGTCGGGATGAGCGCCTACGGCGCCTACGGCTACGCCCTCCACGGCAAGGGCTACAAGTTCATCCTCGGCCACTACTACCCGGGGACCAGCCTGGGGACGATCTCGGGGCCGAACGTCGTCCGCGTCCTCCTCGGCACCTCCTCCGGCGACGTCAGCTTCTCGGAAGCGACCAGCGCCTGCCGCACCCAGCTCGAACCGAGCCGCACCTACCAGGCGCACCGGCTCGGCAACGTGGTGGTGCTGCGTTCCGCCGCCGGCAAGCCGCTCGCCCGCTGCGGCGCCACCCTGCGCGCGGCGGGGTCGAGCGGCGTGATCAACATCGCCGGGATGGGCCGTTACCGCGGCGCGCTGGAGACCCTGGTCAACGAAAGCGGCGAACTGAACGTGGTCAACGCGCTCTCGGTCGACAACTACGTCAAAGGCGTGATCCCGAACGAGTCGCCGCCCTCCTGGCCGATGGCCGAGCTGAAGGCGCAGGCGGTCGCCTCGCGCTCCTTCGCCCTCACCGGAGGGGTCGGCGGCGACGGCTTCGACCTCTACTCCGACACCCGCAGCCAGGTCTACAAAGGCCTCGAATCGGAGTACACGACCTCCGACGAAGCCGAGGAACAGACGGCGGGCCAGGTGCTGATGTACGAAGGGAACATCGCCGAGACCCTGTTCTCCGCCTGCTCGGGGGGGAAGACGGAGAGCATGGAAAACGTCTTCGGGACCGCGGTGCCCTACCTCGTCGGGGTGCCCGATCCCTACGACAGCCTCTGCCCGCTGCACGAATGGACGCTGAACTTCAGCGGGCCGGAAATGACGCAGAAGCTCTCCGGGCTGCTCGACGGGGCGCTGAAGAAGGTCGTGATCACGAAGACCGGCTACTCGCCGCGGATCATCGAAGCGAAGCTCTACGGCACCGGCGGCGTGACCAGCGTGACCGGCGAACAGCTCGAGGTGGCGCTCGGTGCATACTCGACCTGGATGACTTTTGAAAAGGTGGTCAAGTGAAGATCTTCCTGGCCGGAGCGAGCGGTGTGATCGGGACGCGGCTGACGCCGCTTCTGATCGAGGCCGGTCACACGGTGGCCGGGACGACGCGCTCGGAGGGGAAGGCGGAGCTCGTGCGCGAGCTCGGCGCCGAGCCGGTGGTGATCGACGTCTACGAGGCCGAGGCGCTGCGCGCGGCGGTCGTCGCCTTCGCGCCGGAGATGGTCATGTACCAGCTCACCGACCTCCCCGACGACGCCGCCGAGATCCCCGCGTACGGCGCCAGCAACGCGCGGATCCGCGACGAGGGCACCGCCAACCTGATCGCCGCGGCGCGGGCCGCGGGAGCGTCGCGCTTCCTCGCCCAGAGCATCGCCTGGGTCCCCACCGGCGGCGGCAGGTCGCGCGAGCGCCTCGAGTCCCAGGTCCTCGACTTCGGCGGCGTCGTCCTGCGCTACGGCCAGTTCTACGGCCCGGGGACCTATTACGAGGGCGAGCCGCCGGAGCCGCCCCGGATCGAGGTCGGCGAGGCGGCGCGGCGGACCGTGGACCTGCTCGACGCGCCCAGCGGCATCGTCGAGATCGTCGAGTGACGATCCGCGGCTGAGACCGAAAACCAAGCAGATCAAGGAGTCGTGAGGGAGCGTGCTCTGCACGTGACCGAACGAGGACGCTGAGATGCGCCTGTTTGCAGGTCTCAGACGCGGATCGTGATGACGTCGCCGTCGCGGACGATGTAATCCCTGCCCTCGACGCGGAGCACGCCTTTCTCACGCGCGGCGACGTAGCCGCCGCACTCGACCAGCTCGGCCCAGCCGATCGCCTCGGCTTTGATGAAGGCTTCCATGATCTCGGTGTGGATCGTGCCCGCCGCCTCGAGCGCGGTGGCGCCGCGGTGGAGCGGCCGCGCGACCGCCTCCTTGTCCTCGCCGGCGGTGAAGAAGGTGATCAGCTCGAGCAGGTCGTAGGCGGCGCGGACCAGGCGCGCCAGGCCTGAGCCCTCGACCCCGTAGGACTCGCGCATCTCCGCCGCTTCCTCGGGGTCAAGCTCGGCCAGCTCGCCCTCGATCCGAGCGCTCACCGCTACCGACCCGGCGTCCACCGAGCTCGCATGCGCGGCGACCGCCTCCGGCACCTCCGCCGTCTCCTCGTCGACGTTGGCGACGTAGAGGATCGGCTTCGAGGTGATCGCGCCGAGGTTGCGGACCGCGTCGGGCGCCGCCTCGGGGACCGGCACCGAGCGGGCGGGCTTGCCCGCCGCGAGCGCGTCCTTCACCGCTTCCAGCCAGGCCGCCTCGGCCGCCGCCGCTTTGTCGCCCGTCTTCACCTGCTTGCCGACCCGCGGGATGCGGCGCTCGACCTGCTCGTAGTCGGCGAGGATCAGCTCGGTCTCGATCGTCGAGATGTCGGCCAGCGGATCGACCCGGCCGTCGGGGTGGATGACGCCCGCGTCTTCGTGGCAGCGGACGACGTGGCAGATCGCGTCGGTCTCGCGGATCGAGGCGAGGAACTGGTTGCCGAGCCCCTCCCCCTCGCTGGCGCCCTTGACCAGGCCGGCGATGTCGTGGAAGTCGATCGTCGCCGGGACGAGCTCCGAGCTCCTCACCGTCTTCGCCACCGCCTCCAGCCGCTCGTCGGGCACCTGGGCGACGGCGACGTTCGGCTCGATCGTCGTGAACGGGTAGTTGCCGATCTGGGCGCCGCCCGAGGTGAGCGCGTTGAAGAGGGTCGACTTGCCCGCGTTCGGCAGCCCGACGATGCCGACCTTCATCGCTCCGCCCCCGGGTCGGGCGCGGGCAGCGGGACGTCGCGGGCGGGCAGCGGCACGACGCGGCCGAGCGCGACGCCGAGGACCACCCCGACGGCGACGTCGGAGGGGTAGTGCATGCCGAGGTAGGGACGGCCGGCGGCGAGCGCCGCGGCGGGGACGAAGGCGACCGCGGCGCGGCGGTCGACCCGGGCCATCGCGGTGGCGACGGCGAAGGAGGAGAGCGCGTGGGCGGAGGGGAAGCTGAGCGAGCTCGGCGCGCCGCCCAGCGGCGGCAGTCCCTTGAGCACCGGGCGCGGTCGTCTGACCGCGAGCTTGATCCCGTAGTTGAGGACGATCGCGGCGGGCCCGAGCGCCGCGCAGGTGGCCCAGGCGCGGCGGCGCGGTTTGTCGGCGGCGGCCAAGGCGGCGCCCGCGAGGAACCAGCCGGTGCCGTTGTTGCCGCCCTTGCCGAGCAGCATGTTGGCGCGCTCGATCGCGGGCGTGTGCCCGCGGGTCCGCATCAGGCGCAGCAGCTTCAGGTCGAGGTCGCGCATCGGCGCCGGAGCATAGGCGCCCGCGCGCCTACTTGAATTCGAAGCTCGTCAGGTCCTGGCCGAAGGTCGGGTTGTAGATCACCCCTTCGAGGTTGATTTCGCTGGAGACGAAGGTCGAGGCGGTGCTCGACCCGTAGGGGGCCATCGGCGCCTGTTCCATGAATTCCTTGTCCAGTTGCGCGTAGGCAGCTTCCTGCTGGGGCCCCAGCGGTTCTTCGCCGAGTTCGGTGATCTTCTTGCTCAGGACCGGGTCGGCGAAGCGCGAGAGGTTCGACCCGTTCACCTTCGCGATCGATTCTTCGCTCAGCAGCGGCTGCAGGAAGTCGTTCGGATGCGGGTAGTCCTCGAACCAGTTGGCGAAGCCGGTGTCGAGATTGGGCGTCGAGCTGTTCCCGATCACGGTGAAGTAGTTATCCGGTCCGAGCACTTTCAGGGTCACGTTGAAGCCGAGTTCCTGCAGCACCCCTTGGTAGTAGGCGCCGACGTCGGCGGAGGGCGGTTCGCTTTCCGTCCAGACCGTGATTTCGGTGTCGCTCGGGTGCGCTTCGGCGATCAGTTCCTTCGCCTTCTGGATGTCGTGCGGGTAGAGCTCGACCTTCTTCCCACCCGGCATCCCCGGCGGCAGGATCTGCTGGTTGCCTGCGAGCCGGCCGGAGTAGATCCGTTCCAGCGCCCGCGGGTCGATCGCGTAGTTGACCGCCTGGCGCACCTTGACGTCGTCGAACGGCGCCACCGTAGTGTTCATCCAGAAGAAGTAGGTGCTCACCGTCGGCTCGACCCGGAACTGGCTGCCTTCGTATTTGGAGAGGACTTCCTGGTAGCGGTCCGGCGGCACCTGGTTCCCCATCCAGTCGAGCCTGCCGCTTTCGACCTCGTTGACCTCGGTCTGCGGGTTGCGCAGCACCTGGATCTTGATCGCGTCGACGTGGCCGGAGGGGATCTGCGGCATCAGCTTGCCGTTCGCCTTCGCCCACTGCGGGTTGCGTTCGTATTCCCAGCCGGCGCCCGGCTTGGAGGAGGTGATCATGTAGGGACCGGTGGCGGGCGGTGGGCTGGCGGAGAGGTCTTCGTCCGGCGTCTTGGCCGGCAGCAGGGCGACGAACGGCAGCGCCAGCTCGTTCTCGAAGGTGCCGCGCGGGCGGGTCAGGTGGATCGTGATCTTGCCCGTCTTGTCGTCGGTTTCGACCCCCGGGATGCCGCCCTTCTTCGCCTTGGCGAACTGTTCCGCCCCGACGATGTCGTCGTAGAACGGCGAGCCGCTCGAGTTGAGGATGAAGACGCGTTCCAGCGAGTGGGTGAAGTCGCTCGCCACCACCGGTTCACCGTTTGAGTACTTGAGGCCCTTGCGCAGGGTCAGGGTGTAGGTCTTGCCGCCGTCTGAGACTTTCGGCATGCCCGCGGCGAGCCCTGGGATCACCTTGCCACCCGCGGCGCCGCTCGCGTGGGCATAGGTGAGCAGCGGGATGTAGGTGTCATACATCGCCGTCCAGCCTTCACCGGTGTGGGACAGGGCCGGGTCGAGGTAATCCGGGAAGGCCGCGTAGGCGCCCAGCAGGGTGCCCCCTTCCTTGCCCGAGCCGGTCGATCCGCCGCTCGAGGAACCGCCCGATCCGCAGGCGGCAAGCGCCACCGACGCCAGCGCGCATGTTCCGAAACACAGAATTTTCTTTGTGACCGTCACGCAGTCGCCCCTTCGGCAGGTGGCCCGCAAACCTTTAGCTCTGGGACTGCTTCGCCGTCCCGGCCGCGGATTCCTCGGCAAGGCGGTTCAGGCAGGTTCTCAAGCAGCGGGCGTATCTGGTTCAAACCCCGTCGCGCCCGGAGCGGAGCGGGCGGCGTCGGCGTGGCCGAGGCGCTCGGCGATCTCGGCCCGGATCCGTCGCACCAGCTCGACCGTCGCGTCGCGCAATCGGTCGAGGTCCTCGGTCAGCGTCGCCCGCCCCAGGACGCTGACGCAGAGCGTCCCCTCGACGTACTCGAAGGCGAACCCCTGCGGCGCCATTTCCACCAGCCAGACGATGAAGGCGGGCGAGAAGAGCTCGTGGAACCAGATGTCGTCGCGCTGCGAGGCAGCGTAGACGCGGTAGTGGGCGTCGAGTTCGCTGCTGCCCAGGTCGACCCGGCCGCCGCCGCGGACCTGCGCCGCGAAGGCGCCGCCGAGCAGGTGCTCGTCCTCGGCCCGGTGGCAGAGCATCCAGGGGACGAAGCGCTTCGCCTTCGGCACGTGGGTGACGGCGACGGTGAACTGGGCATCGCCGCGACTGATCACGGCGATCTTCGCTTCGACGTACTTGGAGAACCAGCCGCCGGCCAGCGCATCGACGCTGTGCACCTCGCCCTCGGCGAGCAACGGCGTCGTCCGCGGCAGACGGGCGCCGTCTTCCATGGTCAGCCCGCGCGCCGCGGCGTAGGCCTCGAGGCCCTCTGCTCCTTCGGCGTCGGTCATGGCTCCTTCTACCGCATTCCCGAGATCCCGCCTACCGCGCGCTCATAATCGCCGACGATGGCTCAGCGGCCGGTCAAGCACGCCGGGCACGAGGTGATGGCGGTAGTCCGCGCCTCCTCGAAGACCCACTACCACCTGCGCCGCCGCGTCCTGATCATCTTCGGGACGACCGCGGTCTTTGCCGTGATCTGCACGCTAATCGTCTACTTCGCCGAGCACCACGCGGAGCACAGCGAAATCCACAGCCTCTGGGACTCGTTCCTCTTCTCCACCTCGCAGCTCCTGACCGGCTCCTCGGTGGCGAACCCGAAGACCAACCTCGGCAAGCTGCTGGAGTTGATCTTCGACATCTGGGCGATCACCGTGGTCGCCTCCTTGGCGGGCTCGTTCGGCGCCTTCTTCCACGCGCGCAGCAAGGAGATGAACCTGGAGATGGAGAAAGCCGAGGCCGCGCTGCGCCGCAGCGTCGAGGGCGAACCGGAGCCGACCGGCGGCGGGGCGAGCTGAGCGAGGGCGGAGCGACCCGCCGCTCCCGGTGGCGGGGCGGTCAAATTTACCTGGCCAAGATTTGGGCCCTTGGGGGCCAAATACCGGTAGCGGGCGTCGCCCCGCGATGGTTCATGGCATCGCGGTCTGGGTGAGGTGCAGTTGCCGACCGGCTGACCGGTGTGTGCGGGGGGTCGATGCCGATCGCGGTCAATCGGCGAGACGCGCCGCGGGCCGGAGATCGGGACGGCCTACGATCGGTGGGTGCCCTTCGCGCTAGGACAACGGCTGCTGCTCCACCAGGTCTTCGGCCGTGGCATCCTCGCCCTGGTCGCGATCGCCGCGGTGATCCTGCTGATCCGCTTCTGGCCGGTGATCCTCGCCTGGTGGCAGCGGCGCTGACGGTCCAGACGAGTGGTTCCACGATGGTGCTCCGGGAGCGGCTGGGGACGGGGCGTCGCCGCCTGGCGCCCGGAGGCCAGAGGGACCCGGCCTTTCCGGAGGCGACCCTGGCAGGCTGTGGCCGCCTCCGAAAAGGCCGGGTCACGGGGGAACGGCGGACACGCCGGAGGGTGCCGCGGTGTTCGTCACGAAGACGCCGGGAAGTGCGCGGGAGACGTGAGGGAGACGTCACCGGTCCCACCCTTCCTCCACGGTCACGAAGACGCTGCGTAGTTTGACCCTGCCATGGCAGGGTCAAACCACGCAGCGCGGAGATGGGCCCTGAACCTCCCCGTGAAGGCATACGCCTTCCCTGCGATCGTGGACCCTTCGTCACGGACCGACCATGATCCGGCGGGGATCCCGCCGGATCATGCATC
>JAFDWF010000081.1 GCA_018268575.1 Actinomycetota bacterium | reverse complement strand
TCCTCGGATCCATGCATCTCCCGGGCGGGACCCGCGCAGATCGTGCGGTCTTCGTGACAGCTTTCGTCGGCCCCGTCACGGAGACGTCGCATCCCTCCGTCCCGTCACGGAGACGCCCTGCTGCCGTATGCGCTATCCGCATACGGCAGCGAGTGGCCGATCTCCCCGCCACGCACCCGTCCCTGCGCCGGCTTCCCCGCGCCGGCCGGTCCCTGCGCCAGCGTTCCCCCCGCAAGACCTCCCGTCCCGGGCGTCCCGGAGGCGGCCACAGCCTGCCCGGGTCGCCTCCGGGACGCCCGGGAGGCCCGGGCTCCGATCGGTCCGGCCCGGACCCTCGCCGTCCCGTACCCCCACCCGGGCGCCAGCTCAACCCGTCCCGCCACCCCCGCACCCGCCGCGGAGCTCCTGATCAGCACCCTAGGGGTACGTTTCGGTGACGTGCCCGCCGTCGACGGGCAGCACGGCGCCGTCGTCGGCCAGGCCGGCGAGCGCCGCGAGGACCGCCGCGGCGACCTCCTCCGAGGTGGCCAGGCGGCCGAGGGGAAGCTTCGTCGCGACGGCCGCGAGCACCTCGTCGCGCGGTTCGCCGGCGGCCGCGGTCAGTTCGTCGAGTCGCCCGCCCGGGTCCATCCAGAGCGGCGTCGCGGTCGGGCCCGGGGCCACCGCGACCACGCGGACGCCGCGCGACGCGAGCTCCTGCGCGTAGACCTCGGTCAGCGCCAGCTCGCCCCGCTTGGCGACCGCGTAGGCGGCGTCGGTCGCCGACGGCCTGCGGCCGGCGCTGCTGGCGACGTTGACGATCGTCCCCCCGCCGGCCTCGATCATCGCGGGGGCGAGAGCGTCGATCAACCGCTTCGGCGCGATCACGTTCAGCTCCCACTGCTCGTGCCAGGGCTCGAGCGGACCGGCGTCGAGCGAGGTCGTCGCCGACACCCCCGCCGCGTTCACCAGCCCGTCGATCCGGCCGAAGGCGGCGAGCGCCGCGTCGCGGACCCGCGCCGGCGCATCCTCGGCGGTCACGTCGGCGGCGAGCAGCGCCACCGCTCCCTCGTCGCCGGCCAACCGTCCCCGCGCCGCCTCGAGCCGCTCCTCCGCGCGCCCGACGATCATCACCCGGCCGCCCTCGGCGACGAGCAGTCGCACCACCGCTTCGCCGATCCCACTGGTGCCACCGGTGATCACGCACGCCGATCCGTCGAGGCCCAAGTCCACTCGGTCGGAGTCTAGGAGGGATTGCCGTCCCTTCCGCCCGGTCCGGCGATTAGATTGCGATCTCGATGCAAGGCAGGGGAACCTGGAAGGCGTTGATCGCGGCGGCGTTGACGCTGCTGTTGGGACTGGTCGTCGTCTCGCAGGCGAGCTCCGACGTCGGCTCCACCGCCGGGCGCACGCCCTGCATCGGCGGCACCGAAAAGACCCTGGAAGTCGGGATCGTGAAAGCGATCGGCTGCTGGACCGAAACGACGAAGGACGGCGCGACGATCTACACCGGCGCCTGGGCCGACCAGGGCAAACAGGGGATCGACCTGAACGGCTTCATCATGAACGGGCCGAAGGGCGGTGCCCTGCAGGTCAACGAGAAGACGCGCCAGGTCACGACGGTCACGGTCGAAGGCCAGTACAACGACAAGGCGCAGCTCTACGCCAAGGACTTCCCCTCGGCCGGGCTGCACGAGCTGGGCAAGGAAATCAGGTTCGACTTCGTCGCCCCCGAGAAGGGCGTCCTCCAGCTCGAGGACCTGCACCTCGGCTCGAACACGACTTACGCGGCGCTCGCCGGGCTGAGCCCGGTCGGCGACGTCGAGACGCCGATCAAGATCGAAGAAGGCGGCAAAGGGTCGATGGACCTGAGCGTGCTGCTGGCGGGCTACTTCACCCTGAAGAACAAGCCGCAGTCGGTGACGATCGCGCTGCCGACCGAATCCGGCAAGGGCACCCACCTCGACGGGTTCGAATTCAAGCTGGCGGAAATCGACACCTTCAAAGTGGTGACGCTGCACGAATTCGAAGCCAAGTACTCGGCCTCGAAAGGTGTGATCGGCGGCAAAGTCGCGGTCAGCCTGCCGTCGGTCACCGAAAAGGGCGGGCTCGGGCTCGGCTTCCAGCTCGAGAACGGGGCGCTCACCGAAGTCAGCGGCAAGGTCGCCGGCGTGCACGTGCCGATCGGGGCGCCGCCGGCCGGCTTCTTCACCTCCTTCGGCGGCGGCATGCGGTTCAAGTACGCCTCCGGCAAGGACTTCGACGTCATCCTCAAAGCCAATGCCGATGCGGACTTCGGCCCCGAGGTGCCGACGCCCTGGGGCAAGGTGGCCCCGCTCGAAGCGGCCGCCGAGCTGGGGCTGGGCCACCAGGGCAGCGAATGGTTCTTCGAGATCCACGGCGGGGTGAAAGCCTTCCGGATCCCGGTCGGCGAGGTGAAGCTGGCGATCCGCAGCGCCGGGGTCGAGTTCGGCGCCAACATGGGGATCGGCTTCCCCTGCTACTGCAACGGGGACACCGAGCCCTTCTACATCGGCTCCCACGTCGGCGGCTGGATCGGCAAGGGCAAGTTCCAGTTCGAGGGCGGCGGCCGCGTCGCCCTGTTCGGGCTGAAGATCTTCGACGGCCAGATCCTGGTCAACAACCGGGCCGCGGCGGCCTGCTGGGTGGTGCTCGGGTTCCCCGGCGGCGCCGTCTATGAGTATGGGGCCAGGGAGGTGAAGACCTTCGGCGTGCGCTGTGGCCTCGAAGACTACAAGGAGAAGTTCCCCAGTAACGCCCGGCTCGCCGCGGGCAAGTCGCGCACCTTCGCCTTGACCAAGCCGGAAGGCGTGGTCGAAGTGTCAGGTGCGGGCGGGGCGCCGGAGTTCACCATGACCTCCGCCGACGGGCACGTCCTGACCACGCCGGAGAACGGCGACTCCTCGATCCAGCGCGAGGGCTTCCGCCACGCCTTGATCCTCAACACCACCACCGACACCACCGACGTCGTCATCCCCGAACCGGAAGGCGTGTGGACGATCACGCCGAAGCCCGGCTCGGCGCCGATCACCGGGGTCAAGGCGGGCCGTCGCGGGGCGCCGGAAAAGGTCGAAGCCGACGTGCTCGGGCGCGGCCTCCACCGGACGCTGGTCTGGGACTCGCGCGACCGCCCCCACACCCGGCTCGACTTCGTCGAAGAGATGCCCAACGGCCAGGAAGTCCCGGTCCTCGAAACCGGCGCCGCCGACGGCAAGCGCCGCTTCGCCGTCACCGCCGGCGACTACAAGGGCCGGCGCAAGCTGCGGGCGATCGTCGTCCAGGGCCAGGGCGCGACGCAGTCGTCGATCGTCGACCACTACCGGGTCGCCGAACCGGGCCTGCTGAAGGCGCCGCGCGAAGTCAGCGGCTGGCGCGACCTCTACACCGCCCACGCCCGCTGGAGCGGCGTCGCCGGAGCGCGCAGCTACCTCGTCCAGATCGTGATGCACAAGGAAGGCAAGCTCCTCGCAAGCTACGTCCGCCACGTCGGCCACTCCCGGCGGAGCATCGCGATCGGCAACTTCCCCGGCGGCGACAAGGCGACGGTGAAGGTCTACGCGATCAACTGGGGCGGCAAGCTCGGCCGTCCCGGCCTCGCCACCTTCGCCACCAATCCGCCCGCCACCGACCTCCAGGTCGCCGCCCGCCACAGCGCCGCGACCGCCGCCCAGCGCGGCGGCGGCGTCCTCGTCACCACGCGCTGCCCGGAAGGCGGCCACTGCCAGATGACGGTGACTCTGCGCGACCACGGGCGGACGATCGCCCGCACCTACTTCCAGCAGACGCCGGACACCTTCAACCGGCTCTGGTTGCGGCCGCGCTCGCCGGCCGCCCGCGCCGCGCTCCGCCACGGCGACCGCTTCAAGGTCACGATCAACGCCCGACGGGTCGACGAGAGCGCGACCGACGTCAGCGCGATCGGCGCGATCGAATAGCCGGGGCCGGGAGGACCTCTGCCGCGAGGCGCTCGACCTGGCCCAGCGGATCGGTGCCGACCGGCACCAAGACGGCCGCGTCGGCGCCCGCCTCGGCCAAGCGAGCGATCGCGGCCGCGCATCGCGGTGGATCGCCGGCCGCCGCCAGCTCCTGGGTCAGCGCCTCGAAGTCGCGTTCGGATTGCGGCGGCAGCGGCACCCCGGCGCGACGCAGCGGCTCCGGGTAGAGGCCGCCCTCGAGCCAGTGCTCGATCTCCGGCCGCACCGCCGTCACGGCGCGCCCCGGCTCGTCCTCGATCCGCAACCAGGCGCAGGCGACGCGACGTGGGCTCGCCGCGGGGCGCTCGGCGCGCATCTCGGCGGCGGCCCAACGCACGAAGGCCGGGCCGCAGCCGGGCGGCATCATCAGGCCCGCGGCGCTGCGCGCCGTCAGCCGCACGCCCTTGGGACCGGTGGTGCCGACCAGGATCGGCGGTGGCGGCGAAGGGGGCGCCTCCAGCTCGACCCGGTCGAGCCGGACGTGCGTCCCCCGGACGCTGACCACCTCGCCGGCGAGCAGGCGCCGGACCGCGAGGACGACCTCCTCGAGCGCCGCCAGGCGACGCGCGGGCAGGGCGCCGACCTGCTCCATCCACTCCTTTACCCCGTGGCCGAAGGCAACTTCGAGGCGGCCTGGATGGAGCCTGGCAAGGGTCGCGATCTCCATCGCCGCCAGGGCGGGGTTGCGAAGCGGAGCCGGGAGGAGGCCGATCCCGACGCCGATCCGCTCGGTCCCCGCCAGCGCCGTCGCCGCCATCGTCAGGCCGCCGGAGAGGAAGCAGTCCTCGACCAGCCACAGCTGCGCCAGCCCGGCCCGCTCGGCCGCGGCGGCAAAGCCCGGTAGCTGCTCGACCGAGGCGTGGGCGGGGAAGACGACGCCGATCGCGGGCGCGTCATCGTGGGCCTCGGCGGTGGTCACGGCCCCCCAGTCTGCGGCCGTCCCCCCACGGCCCGCAAGACACAGACCCGGAGGTCGGCGCAGCCGGATTTCACGCTCTGCGCAGGGCGCTTCAGGCGTCCCTCGCCTAACCCTGCTCGGCGGCGAACTCGGCGGGGCCCTTCTCGACCGCGACCGGGTCCATCCAGGCGATCTCCCAGAGGTGGCCGTCGAGCTTGCGGCGGTGATGCAGGCGGTGAGCGCGGTCGCGCGCCACCCTCGAGGAGCTCGACCTCGAGGACGCCGAGGCGCCTACCGCAGACGAGACTTCGACCGACTATTCACCCGGTTCCAGGTTGACGCCGTAGGCGAGGTGGGGCTTGAGTACCTGTTCGACGCTCGAGACCAGGAGCCGCCATTCACTCGGGCAGCTGGCCAGGCGGCTTTCGGGAAGCACGCCGTTTTCGGCGAAGGCTTCGAGGATGCGCTCGTCGGAGCCGGCGACGAAGCAGAGGATGTTGTCGGCGCGGACGCGGTCGAGGGAGTGGTTGTCGGCGTATTCGGCCAGGGCCGGGGGCTCCTGGCGTCCGGAGAAGGCAGCCCAGAATTCGGCCGCGTCGATTGCGTAGAGGGCACCTTCTTCGGCTTTCAGCAGCATCACCGTGGCGATGCCGTCGGCGGCGTCCTCTTCGCGGTCGAGAACCGGCAGTTCGAAGTTGTGGATCAGGGCGTGGGCGAACTCGTGGGCGAGGACGAAGCTGTTGACGGCGCCCGCCGCTTCGCCCCATTCTTCCGGCGTGCCCTTTGAGTTCGACCGGGTGATCACGTCGAAGACGACGGCGGGGAATTCGTAGGGCAGGGTGATCGAGTTGTCTTCCGGATTGTAGAAGGGCCCGCCGCCGAAGCCGTTGACGCCCTTGATCAGGAGAGGGTCGGGGAGTTCGAAGGCGGTCGCCAGCGACTTCGCCAGCTTCCGCGTTTCGCTCGCTTTCAGGAGTTCGTAGCCGGTGACGTTTTCTTCGCCGTGCGGCTTCTGCCATTCGGCCTCGACCTGGCCGGCGGGTCCCGCCTTGGCGCCGACCGCCGCCTGCGTGGAGCTCAAGCCGGAGCTCGATGAGCCGCCCCCGCCGCAGCCCGCGACCAGGACCACGCCGAACGCGCTCAGCGCGAGCAGAGTGCTGCGGAGGAGGGATGGGCTCGGACAGTTCACGGCGACGATCTGCCGAGGGCATCGGCAGATCGTCGCGATCTTTGAATCGGGAACCTCGATTGCAGCCGCCGAAATCGGGTAGGGGCGGGGCTTACCCCCGCCCCTCCCACACCACCGGACGTGCGGGTCCGCATCCGGCGGTTCGCGTCGCATCCCGGAAACGGCGGTAAGGATCGGTGAATCCTCGTAGACCCAGG
>JAFDWF010000080.1 GCA_018268575.1 Actinomycetota bacterium | reverse complement strand
TGTGACCGTGGAAGAACTGTGAAATCCGTGACGTCTCCCTCACGTCATCTGCGTGGTTCCCGGCGTCTTCGTGACGGACCCCGCGACACCCTCCCTCCGCTGTTCCTTATGGCCCCGTGGGGGCCATAAGGAACAGCGGAGCGTAGGACCCTCTGCCGTCCCCCCGTGACCCGGCCTCCCGTCACGGGCCCGTGACCCCGCGTGGCATCTTCCTCCACGATCTCCGCCCGTCGCCCGGACCCTCGGCCGTTCCCCCATGACCCGGCCTTTTCGGAGGCGGCCACAGCCTGCCAGGGTCGCCTCCGAGAAGGCCGCGTCCCTCCGGCGTCCCGCCGAGGAGGTCCCGTCCCTCCCCGTCCCGCCGGAGCTCCCCGCGGAGCGCCGTCGTGAAACCACTCGCCTACTAGACGATTGATTCCTAATTCGGGTGTGACCGGGGGCGGACCTGACCAAGCAGGTCAAGGACGCAGGGCGCAGCCTTTGCCGGTGGGCAAAGGCAAGCCCGAGGACGCAGAGATGCGCCGTGTCAGGTCCGCCATCCGGGTGTGCGGGAATTAGGAATCAATCATCTAGTGGCCCGCCTTCTTGCCGTTCGAGTGCAGGGGGTACCAGGAGGCGCCGAAGGCCTTCGAGTCGGTGCCGTTGTCTTCGCCGGCCTTCCTGTCCCCGGCGTAGGTGTAGAGCGGCCAGCCGGCGTAGGTGACCTGGGTGGTGCCGTCTTTGCGTTCGATCGTCCCCAGCATCGCCGTCTTGACGCCCTTCATCGCTTCCGCTTCGCCTTCCGTGGTGAGCGGCGGCCAGGCTGCGGCGCAGGCGCCTTCGCACTTCGACTTGCCGCTCCCTTTCTGGTCTTTCTCGAAGAGTAGTAGAGGGTCATCCCTTCGGCGTCGACCAGGACCTTCCCCACCCCGGCGGCTTCGCCGAGCGAGATCGGCGTCGGTTCGCCGTTGGCTTCCGCTTCGCCTTTGGGTTCCGCTTCGCCCGCCGGCTTCGCGCCCGCTTCGGCACCGTACCCCGCCTGCTTGGCCGGCGCTTCGGTTTCGGCCGCCGCCGGTTCGCTCGCTTCGGTGGCGGTGGTGCTGGTGGACGAGGAGCCGCCGCCGCAGCCGGCGATCAGCAGGGCCGCGACCAGCGCCAGGGCGCCGACGACCAAGTAGGTCCGTCTCATCACTGCCTCCTTGGGTGGGTTCGGGCCATCTGGGCCGGGTCCCGGTGGATGACGGTGATACGGCGCCGGCCGGCCCGGCGTTCAGTCGGCTGGCGCCCCATGCCTGGAAGTTCGCTTGGAGGCGGACTCCTGGAGCCGGGCCCTCAGAGGCTGACCCGGGTCCCCGGCGGGTCGTAGATGCTCGCCAGGCGGGCCAGGGTGAGGGCGGCGAGCAGCAGGCCGAAGTCACGCAGGGCGACGTCGTAGTAGCCCGAGTAGGTGAGCAGGTCGACGATGATCCCGCCGAGCCAGGCGGCGACGACGTAGGCTCCGTAGCGTGGCTTCAGCGCCACCACGAGCCCGGCGAGGATCTCGACGATGCCGACCAGGTGCATCGCGGTCGTCGCGCTGCCGGGGATGATTTCGTTGATCCAGGGCGCCAGGTAGCCCTCCCAGTCGACCAGCACGTTGGCGAACTTGTCGAGCCCGAAGAGGATCGGGGCGACGGTGAAGGCGATCCGCATGATCGTGTAGGCCTGGTAGGCGGGGTCGCCCTTCAGCCGTTCGGCGAAGGTCGGCGCGAGGTGGGCCTGGCGCGGGTCGAGGGTTGCAGAGGTGGACATCGGTGCCTCCGGTTTCGAGGTTTGGTTTCACTTCGTCTGCGACCGCACCCGGCCGACCCTTACCTGATGTAAGGATTGGCGGCGGAGCCGCGCTAACCAGACGTGGCCCACGCGACGATGCCGATGCCGAGCGAGATCTCCGCCCAGTTGCCCGACGAGGAGTCGGCGCTCTGGCTGATGCGCCTGGGGGCGGCGGGAGCCGAGCGCCAGGCGGCGCTGGCCGAGCTGCACGGGCTGCTCTTGCGCGCCTCCCGCTTCGAGCTCGGCCGCCGGCGCGCCACCCTCCCCCACCTCCGCCCCGGCGACCTCGACGACCTCGCCCAGCAGAGCGCCGACGACGCGCTGGTCGCGATCCTCGCCAAGCTCGGCGATTTCCGCGGCGAAAGCCGCTTCACCACCTGGGCCTACAAGTTCGCCCTGCTGGAGGCGAGTGTGAAGGTGCGGCGCCGCGCCTGGCAGGGGCGTGAGATCCCGCTCGAGCGGGAGGCCTGGGCGACGCTGGCGGGCGCCGCCCGGACCGAGCGGGGCGCCGAGGACGGCGAGCTTTTCGCCGCGATCCGCGAGGAGATCGAGAGCTCGCTCGGCCCGCGCCAGCGCGAGGTGCTGGTCGCGGTCGCCTTGAACGACGTGCCGATCGACGTCCTCGCCGAGCGCCTCCAGACCAACCGCGGCGCCCTCTACAAGAACCTCCACGACGCCCGCCGCAAGCTGCGCGCGGCGCTTGCCGCCCGCGGCTTCGACCTCGAACTCGACCGCAAGGAGGAGCGATGAGCGAGCCGACCGCACCTGGGCGGGGAGGCGACGAGCTGCTCGCCCGGCTCCTCGGCCCGGGCACCCCCGAGCTGACCTGCGAGGAGTGCTTCGAAGTCCTCGACGCCTACGTCGAGCTGGCGATCGCCGCCGAGCCGGCCGACGAGCGGGTGCCGGGGATGCGCGCCCACCTCGAAGGCTGCCCGGCCTGCACCGAGGAGTACCACAGCCTGCGCGCCCTGCTCGCCCCCGAGGAGGGCGGCGGTCCCAGGTAAGAAGTCGCCCGCCGCCGTCGCAAACGGGTCGATGGCGGAAACTGACCTGTACCTCGAGCTGGGCGTCGACCGCGTGGCGGCCGAGCGCGCGGCGACCGAGCTCCTCGCCGCGCTCGGCGCCGACCTCGGGCGCGAGGGGCTGGCGGAGACGCCGCGGCGGATGGTCGACGCCTACGTCGAACTGCTGACGCCGCAGCCCTTCCGCGCCACGACCTTCCCCAACGAGGGCTACGACGAGATGGTCCTGATCAAGGACATCCCGTTCCACTCCCTCTGCATGCACCACGTCCTCCCCTTCCACGGCGTCGCCCACGTCGCCTACCTGCCGGGCGAGCGGATCGTCGGCCTCTCCAAGGTCGCCCGCGTGGTCGAGATGTTCTCCCGCGACCTGCAGGTGCAGGAGCGGCTGACCACCCAGATCGCCGACTGGATCAGCGAGGAGCTGCAGCCGAAAGGGGTCGGCGTCCTGGTCGAGGCCGAGCACACCTGCATGTCGCTGCGCGGCGTGCAGAAGTTCGGCGCCCTCACCGTGACCTCGGCGCTGCAGGGGCAGATCCGCGACGACCCGCGTACCCGCCAGGAGTTCCTGGCCCTGACCGAAGGGAGAAGAACATGAGCGAACGCAGTCGGACGTTTGCGATCGTCGGCGCCGGCCTGGCCGGCGCGAAGGCCGCCGAGGAGCTGCGCGAGGCGGGCTTCGAAGGGCGCCTGGTGCTGATCGGCGAGGAGGCCGAGCGGCCCTACGAACGGCCGCCGCTCTCCAAGGACTACCTGCGCGGCGAGCTCGAGCGGGAGAAGATCTTCGTCCACGGCGAGTCCTTCTACGAGGACCACGAGATCGAGCTGATGCTGGGGCGGGCGGCGGTCGGGATCGACGTCGCGGCGCAGGAGCTGGAGCTGGCGGGCGGCGAGCGCCTCGCCTTCGATCGGCTCCTGCTCGCCACCGGGGCGGAGCCGCGCCGGCTCCGGATCGCGGGCGCCGAGCTCGACCGGGTCCACTACCTGCGGAGCGTCGAGAGCTCCGAGGCGATCCGCGCCCGGCTCGAAGGCGGCGGCAAGGCGGTGGTGGTCGGGGCCGGCTGGATCGGCTCGGAGATCGCCGCCTCGGCGCGCCGACTCGGCGTCGAGGTGACGATGATCGAGCCCGCCGCGGTACCGCTCGAGCACGTCCTCGGCGCCGAGGTCGGCGCCGTCTACCGTGACCTCCAGCTCGAGCACGGGGTCGAGATGCTGCTCGGGACGGGGATCGAGGCCTTCGAAGGGAGCGGCGCGGTCGAGCGGGCGCGCACCACCGACGGGCGCACCGTGGATTGCGACTTCGCGATCGTCGGCATCGGCGCCCGGCCGCGCACCGAGCTCGCCGAGGCGGCGGGCCTGACCGTCGACGACGGCGTCCTCGTCGACGCCGAGCTGCAGACCGCCCACCCGGCGATCTTCGCCGCCGGCGACATCGCCCGGCAGCAGCACCCGACGCTCGGGCCGCTGCGGGTCGAGCACTGGGCGAACGCCCTCACCCAGGGCCCGGCGGCGGCGCGCGCCATGCTCGGCGCCGGCAAGGCCTACGACCGTGTCCCCTACTTCTTCTCCGACCAGTACGACGTCGGCATGGAGTACGCCGGCCTGGCACGCCAGTGGGACCGGGTCGTCTTCCGCGGCGATCCGTCGACCCGTGAGTTCATCGCCTTCTGGCTGCACGAGGGGCGGCTGCTGGCGGGCATGAACGTCAACGTCTGGGACGTCAACGAGCAGCTCCAGGAGCTGGCCGGCCTGCGGGCGCCGGTGGACGTGGCGGCGCTCGAAGACCCCGAGGTGCCGCTCGCGGACCTGGCCCGGATCCAGGCGTAGCGCGGTCGGCCCGGCTCCCTGGACGGACGTTCCGAGCGCGTTGACAGGGCCCCCGGCGGGGAGGAGGCTCGCGCCATGCAGCCGGACGACCGGGGTCGGCATTGAAGGTCCGCCTTCCGATCTGCACGTGCGCGGTGCTCGTCGGCCTCGTGATCGCGCCCGCCGCCGCCAACGCCTGCGCGTCGGTCGCCGGCGTCCACGCGCTCACCGGCCACGCCTTCGTCTCCTTCACCGGCTCGGCGAGTGGGCCGATCGAAGGAAGCGGCGGCAGCGAGTCGATCGGGATCGACCGCAAGGGCGCGACGCTCGAGCTCGATCTGAACCACCGGCTCCGCGGCAAAGGCAAGTTCGCCGGGACCTACATCTTCTCCGGCGAGGTGTGGGCGGGGACGATCTCGGTCGACGACGCCTTCAGCCTCAGCGAAGGCGCCAGCGGCGAAGAGACCTACACGGGCAACGGTGCTCCCGCCTTCGGTGGAGCGTCCGCCTTCCTCGACACCGCCAACTGCCGCTACGTGGTCGCCGTCAACTTCGGCGTCGACACCCCCTACACCGGCGACGGGACCCTGCGGACGGGGACCGGCGTCTCGCTGGCCGCGGTCGGGGACCACGACAAGATCCCCGCCAACCTCCATCTCATCGGCGGGGTCGGGCCGAACGGCTACCTCACCTGCCCCGGCGAACCGATCCTCGACAGCAACCCCTGCGTCGAAATCAACGGCGGCTGGGCCACCGATTTCGCCGAACTGAAGGAATGCGGGTCCTTCCCTCCCGAAGGCAACTGCGCCACCGGCGAAAAGCCGATCGGCGACGGCAAGTTCCTCTGGGTCCTGAAGCCGGGACACTAGGCCGAGGGACGGGGGGTGCCGGCTGGCGCCCGGATGCCGGAAGGGACCCGGCCTTTTCGGAGGCGACCCTGGCAGGCTGTGGCCGCCTCCGAAAAGGCCGGGTCATGGGAGGAACGGCGGAGGGTCCGGGGCGGGGATCGTGGAGGAAGATGCCACGCGGGGTCACGGGCCCGGGACGGGAGGAGGGGCCTTGGGAGGGAGGTGTCGCGGGGTCCGTGACGGAGATGCCGGGAAGTGAGCGGATGACGTGAGGGAGACGTCACCGATTTCGCAGTTCTTCCACCGTCACAAACACGTGACCACGGTTCCGGGCCCCTATAGGGGCCCGGATTCACTCAGCGCGAAGAGAGGGGTCTGAACCCTCGCAGGAAGGCATACGCCTTCCCTGCGATCGTGGACCCTTCGTCACGGACCGACCATGATCCGGCGGGGATCCCGCCGGATC
>JAFDWF010000007.1 GCA_018268575.1 Actinomycetota bacterium | reverse complement strand
TCGCGGTAGACCGGCGGCGTCGACATCGACTTGATGCGCAGCCGCGAGCCCGCCTCGTCGATCAGGTCGATCGCCTTGTCGGGCAGGAAGCGGTCGGAGATGTAGCGGTCGGCCAGTTCGGCGGCGGCTTCCAGCGCTTCGTCGTTGATCGTCACCTTGTGGTGCTGTTCGTAGCGCTCGCGCAGCCCCTCGAGGATGCGGACGGTGTCCTCCGGCGAGGGCTGGTCGACGCGGATCTGGGCGAAGCGACGCTCCAGCGCCGAGTCGCGCTCGAGGTACTTGCGGTACTCGTCGAGCGTGGTCGCGCCGATCGTCTGCAGCTCGCCGCGGGCCAGGGCCGGCTTCAGGATCGAGGCGGCGTCGATCGCCCCCTCGGCGGCGCCGGCGCCGACCAGGTTGTGGAGCTCGTCGATGAAGAGGATGATGTCGCCCCGCTGGGTGATCTCTTTCATCACCTTCTTCAGCCGCTCCTCGAACTCGCCGCGGTACTTCGAGCCGGCCACCAAGGCGGCCAGGTCGAGCGTGTAGATCTGCTTGTTCTTCAGCAGCTCCGGCACCTCGCCCGAGTTGATCCGGGCGGCGAGGCCCTCGACCACGGCGGTCTTGCCGACGCCCGGCTCGCCCAGCAGCACCGGGTTGTTCTTGGTGCGGCGGGAGAGGATCTGCATGATCCGCTCGATCTCGGTCTCACGGCCGATCACCGGGTCGAGCTTGCCCTCCTCGGCGAGGCGGGTCAGGTTGCGACCGAACTGGTCGAGCAGTTTGGAGGATTTTTTGCCCTCGCCCGAGCCGCCCGAGCCGGAGCTGCCCTGGCGCCGGCCGCCGGGGCCGGAGAGCATCCGGATGACCTCGTTGCGGATCTTGTCGGAGTCGGCGTCGAAGTCCAGCAGGATGCGGGCGGCGACGCCCTCGTTCTCGCGGACCAGGCCGAGCAGGATGTGCTCGGTGCCGATGTAGTTGTGGCCAAGGCTGAGCGCCTCGCGCAGCGCCAGCTCGAGCACCTTCTTGGCGCGCGGGGTAAACGGGATCTGGCCGGAGGTGACCTCCTCGCCGGAGCCGACGATGCGGACGACCTGCGACCGCACCCTTTCCACGGTGATGTCGAGTGACTCGAGGACGCGGGCAGCCAACCCCTCCTCCTCGCGGAGGAGGCCGAGCAGGATGTGCTCGGTGCCGATGTAGTTGTGCTTGAGCGTCCGCGCCTCCTCCTGCGCAAGGACGACTACCTGACGAGCCCGCTCGGTGAATCGCTCGAACAAATCCAAAACCTCTTCTTGGTCGCACCCGGGAATCCCCGGATTGAAGACGGCGACGCCTGCTCCTTCATCGGATGACGCCGTTTCGTCCCCTAACTCTACCGGGGTCGCCAGTCCGGCTTTGTGCGCATGTCACGCGTAACTAGCGAGGTTTCTTAGGAGATCTGCCCGAAAGTTGGGACGATTTTCGTTGAGTGGGGTGTTTCGGCGGCCTAGGATCCTCGCGTGACCTCGCCGGGGCCCCTGGAGGCATTTGCCAAAGCTCACGATCTGCGCTTCCGCGCGGGCGGATCGCTGCCCCAGCACGGCCACCTGCTGACCCGCGGCGGGCGGGTCGAAGGGCTCGTCGACGGCACGCTGCCGGGCGGCGTCGAAGGCACCCTCGCCTACTACACCTACACCTACGAGACGACCGACTCCGACGGGAACTCGACCACCCACACGCGCCACTTCACGATCGTCGTCACGTCGGTGCCCCAGAGCATCGGCTTCATGCCCTCGCTCGGCTTCCACGCGGCGAAGAGCGAGATGGCCGGGATCGGCGCCAGCCTCGAGCAGATGGTCCAGGTCGACCTCGGCGGCCATGCGGGGCTGAAGGGCAGTCGCTGCTACCGCTACAAAGGCGCCAGCGAGATGTGGACCCGGCGGCTCTTCTCCCCCGCGCTGGTCGACTGGCTGGCGCGCTCGGAGGACGACCTCGGCTTCGAACTCGCCGACGGGGTCCTCACCACCGGCCGCGGGGGGCAACTCGGCAGCGCGGCGCTGGCGGGGCTCTGCGAAGAGGCCGCCCACCTGACCGCGGCGATCGCCGCCGAGTCCGAAGAGGACTCGAACACCGGCGTCGCCGCGGGCGACGCGGCCAAGGACCCGAAGGCCGAGGACCCGCGGATGGAGGCGGCGCTGCGGGCGATGGCGGTCGACCCGCCGGAGTCGATCGTGGCGGCGGAGCGGGCCTTCCGCGGCCACGTCGCCCGCTCGCCGCGGACGCTCGGACGGGCGCTCGGCTACGCCGCGGTGATCGCGCTGCTGCTGAACATCCCCGGCGCCGCGATCCCGATCCTGCTCGCCGTCGCCGGCTCGTGGGCGCTGCTGGCCGCGATCGAGCTGGTCCTGATCGCGATCCTCGCTTTCTTCATCTTCCGCAAAGACGTGCGCGAATCGGGCCGCAAGTACGCCGCCGAGGCGTTCTATCGCGGCTACGCCGCGGCGCGCGGGATGCGCCTCGAAGAACCGCTGCGCTTCGCCGCCACCCACGCCGACGCGAAGCTGCCCTTCCGCCCCGACCGGGTCATCGTCGGGCCGCTGCCGGGCGGCGGCGAAGGCTCGTTCTGCGTCCACGGCGACGGCTCCAAGCGCACCGACCGGGTCGCGGTGGTGATCGGCCCGGCCGGCCCGATCGCCGAATCGGAGCTCGAAGCCGAACCGCAGGGCCTCACCGCCAAGGACCTCGACACCTACCTCGAGCAGCTGGCGGGCGAGGATCGCGCGAGCGCCGGCCCATCAACGCCTAACTGCGCATCGCCGGGAACAGCAGCACCTCGCGCAGGCTCTGCGCCCCAGTGAGCATCATCACTAGGCGATCGATCCCGAGGCCGGCGCCGGCGGTCGGCGGCATCCCTTGTTCCAGCGCCTCGACGAAGACCTCGTCGTAGGGCTGCGCCTCGTCGTCGCCGCGGGCGATCTCGGCCGCCTGCTGCTCGAAGCGGCGACGCTGCTCGTCGGGGTCGTTCAGCTCGGAGTAGGAGTTGGCGATCTCGATCCCGCCGACGAAGGCCTCCCAGCGCTCGACCACCCCGGGCTCGCTCCGGTGCGCCTTGGCCAAGGGTGAGAGCTCGACCGGATAGTCGACGATGAAGGTCGGCTGGATCAGCCCCGGCTCGACGTCGCGCGAGAGCAGCCCGTCGACCAGCTTGCCCCAGCCCTCGCCCGGGTCGGGCTCGGTCCCCATCGCCTGGGCGAGCGCCTCGCGGGTCGGGTGCTCGGCGATGTCGACGCCGGAGCGCTCGAGGATCGCCTGGCGCAGGGTGATCCGCCGCCAGGGCGGGGCGAAGTCGATCTCCACCTCGTCGCGCCGCACCTTGGTGGTGCCGAGGACGCGCTCGGCGACGTGGGCGACCATCCGCTCGAGGTAGTGGGCGGTGCCCTCGTAGTCGGCGTAGGCCTCGTACCACTCGAGCATCGTGAACTCGGGGTTATGCTTGTGCGAGACGCCCTCGTTGCGGAAGTCCTTGCCCAGCTCGTAGACGCGGTCGAGGCCGCCGACGATAAGCCGCTTCAGGTAGAGCTCGGTGGCGATCCGCAGGTAGAAGTCGCGGTCGAGCTGGTTGTGGTGGGTGGTGAAGGGACGGGCGAGCGCGCCGCCGTAGAGCGGCTGCAGGACCGGCGTCTCGACCTCGACGAAGCCGTGCTCGTCGAGGAAGCGGCGGATCTCGGTGATCGTGCGGGCGCGGACCTGGACGATCCGCCGGCTCTCCTCGTTGGCGATCAGGTCGAGCTCGCGGCGGCGGAAGCGCGTCTCGGTGTCCTGCAGGCCGTGGACCTTGTCGGGCGGCGGGCGGAGGCTCTTCGCCAGCAGGCGCCAGTGGTCGATCGCCAGCGACAGCTCGCCGCCGCGCCGGGTCGCCATCGCGGTGCCCTCGACCCCGACGATGTCGCCGATGTCGAGGTCGACCAGGAGCGCGTAGGCCTCCGGCCCGAGCAGGTCCTCGCGGGCGTGCAGCTGGATCTGGCCGCTGCCGTCGCGGAGGTCGATGAAGGCGTTCTTGCCGTGGCCGCGCCGCGCCGCGATCCGCCCCGCCACCCGGTGGCGCGAGTCCGTTTCGGCCCCCGGCGCCAGCCCCTCGTGCTCGGCCCGCACCGCGGCGATCTCCTCCCGCGCGGAGAACTCGTGCGGGAACGGCTCGATCCCGGCGTCACGGATCCGCCCGAGCTTCTCGCGCCGATCCTTCAGTACATCGGACAGTTTGGGCTCTTCGCTCACGTTTGAGAGGCCGCGAGAGCAAGCAGGTCGGGGGATGCAGCCCGCAGCCGCGAGCGAGCGTATTTCAATACGTGAGCGAGTGGCGAGGAGCGAAGACCCCGAGATGCGCCGCTATCGCGGCCTCTCAGGCCTTCTCGATCTTCGTAATTTTAAATTTTTTCTTCGCCCCACGCGGCGGCTCGACCGTGACGATGTCGTTCCGCTTCTTGCCCAGGAGCGCCTTGCCGATCGGCGACTCGTTCGAGAGTTTGTGCTCGACCGGGTTCGCCTCGGTCGAGCCGACGATCTGGAATTTCTGCGAGTCGCCGCTTCTCTGGTCTTTTACGTGGACGATCGAGCCGAAGCCGACCTCGTCGGTGCCGATCGCATCCTCGTCGATCACGGTGGTGCGGCGGAGGCGCTCTTCGAGCTGCGCGATCCGGCCCTCGAGCAGGGCCTGTTCGTTCTTCGCGTCGTCGTATTCGGCGTTCTCGGAGATGTCGCCGAATTCACGCGCCTCTTTGATCCGCGCCGCGACCTCACGGCGTTTGGTCGTCGAGAGGAACTCGATTTCCTCCTTCAGCTTCTCGAGCCCCTCGGGGGTGATGACAGCTTGACGACTCACTTGTACAACCTCACTTTGTGTGGAAAGAGCCCCTCGAGAGGGACTCCGAGACCGAAAACCGAAACCGAAAAAAACCCCCGGAAAACAGCCCTCCTGGCGGGCCGTCCCCGGATCAGGGAGCGCGGGAGTATAGCGAGGCCGTTAAACCTGCCAGATGGGGCTGCTAGGCGGCCGGGACGGGCGTCCGCGCGGCCTCGATCAGCGCCCGGGCGCGAGCCAGATCGGCGGTCCGCTGGAGCTCGTCGCGGACCCGCTTGGAAGCACCGATACCGTCGAAGTACCAAGGGTAGAACTTGCGCAGATAGCGCTGGGCGCGCTCGGTCCCGAGGTGCTCCTCGGCGCGGTCGAGCACCCAGAGCAGCTCGGCGGCGATCTCGGCCCGGCTCGGCGGCACGGCTCGGCGGCCGGTCAGTTCCTCGAAGACCCAGGGGTTGCCGAGGCTGCCGCGGGCGATCATCACCGCGTCGGCGCCCGACTCCTCGTAGGCGCGCCGGGCGGCAGCAGCGCCGGCGAGGCCGCCGGAGACGATTACCGGCACCTCGAGCCGCTCGACCAGCTCGCGGGTCAGCGCGTAATCCGGCCTGCCCTTGTGGCCCTTGGTGGCGGCGCGCGGGTGGAAGCCGATCGCGGCGACGCCGGCCTCCTCGGCGAGCCGGATCGCGAGCTCGAAGCCGGAGCGGTCGCCCGCCTCGATCCCTGAGCGCAGCTTCACCGTCACCGGCAGGCCGCTGCCCTCGCGGGCGGCGCGGGCGAGCGCCAGGGCGAGCTCGGGCTCGCGCAGCAGCTGCGCCCCCGCCCCGGTCTTGCGCACCTTCGGCACCGGGCAGCCCATGTTGATGTCGATCAGGTCGGCGCCCGCGGCGGCGGCGATCGCAGCGCCGGAGCGCATCACCTCGGCGTCGTGGCCGAAGAGCTGGATCGAGACCGGGTGCTCCTCGGGGTGCAGGACCAAAAGCTCGCGCAGGGTGCGCTCGTTGCGGTAGTGGAGGGCGAAGCTGGAGACCATCTCAGAGACCGCGAGGCCGGCCCCGTGGCGCTTGGCCTGCAGGCGCACGAACCAGTTGCCGATCCCGGCCAGCGGCGCCAGCAGCACCCGGTTGGCGATCGGGACGCCGCCGATCTCGAACGGGTCGGTGAGCGCCGGCTTATTGATTCCGCTCATGGATCAGCCGCAGCCCCTTCAGCGTGAGCAGATCGTCGACCTCCTCGATCGTCTCGCAGAAGGGGACGACCGCGCCGGCGTAGCCGCCCGTGGCGAGCACGTGCGGGTTCGGAAGTTCGTCTTCCATGCGGCGGACGATGCCGTCGATCAACCCGGCGAACCCGTAGATGAAGCCCGAGTTGATCGCCGCCCGGGTCGACCGGCCGATCGCTTCCTGCGGTTCCTCCAGGTCCATGCGCGTGATCCGCGCCGCGCGTTCGATCAGGGCGCTCAGCGACGGCGCCAGGCCGGGACCGATCGCGCCGCCGAGGTACTCGCCGTCGGCGGAGACCGCGTCGATGTTGATCCCGGTGCCGAAGTCGACCGAGATACACGCCTCGCCGAAGCGCTCGTGGGCGGCGATCGCGTTGACCAGGCGGTCGGCACCGACCTCGAGCGGGTTGTCGATCCGGATCGGCATGCCGCTCTTCACCCCGGGCCCGATCGTCAGGCAGTCGGCTTCGAGGTAGCGCTCGGTCATCCGCTCGAACTGGCTGCCGAGCGGCGGCACCACCGAGGAGACGACTACCGCGTCGACGTCGCCAAAGTTCATCTCGCTGAGGTTGAAGAAGCCGGCGATGCGCTCGCCGAGCTCGTCGCCGGTCGCCCCCGAGCGGGTCTGGAAGCGCCAGTGCTCGACCAGCTCCTCGCCTTCGAATGAGCCGAGGTGAGTTTGGGTGTTGCCGATGTCGACGGCGAGCAGCATCGTCGCGGCATTATCGCGGGCCGGGCAACTTGTGCGGCCCTGGCGACTTGTGCATAAGATCGTGTCATGGCGGCCCGCCTTTACGTCATCCCGGCTTCGCATCCGGCCACGACCGCGGCGCTGATGCTCGACTTCAAGGGCATCCCGTTCAAGCGCACCGACCTGATGCCGGTGGTCTCCAAGGGTGTCCTGCGGACGGTCGGGTTCCCGCGGGTGACGGTGCCGGCGCTGAAGATCGAGGGCGAGAAGGTGCAGGGCTCGCGGGAGATCGCTCGGGCGCTGGACCAGATCAAGCCCGACCCACCCCTCTTCCCCGCCGACCCGGAGAAGCGGGCCGCGGTCGAAGACGCCGAGCGCTTCGGCGACGAGGAGCTCCAGCACCCGATCCGCCAGCTCCTCTGGTGGGGCTTCAAGCACGACAAGGAGAACCTGCGCGGCTACTCGGCGGGGGCGAAGCTGGGCGTCCCGATCGGCCTCGCGATCAAGACCGGCGGCCCGCTGGTCGCCCTCTCGGCCCGCTTCAACGAAGCCAACGACGCCACTGCCCGCGCCGCCCTGGCGGCCCTGCCCGGCCTGCTCGACCGGGTGGATGCCTACGTCGCCGACGGCACGATCGGCGGCGAGAAGCCCAACGCTGCCGACTTCCAGATCGCCACCTCGATCGGCCTGGCGCTCACCCTCGACGATCTGAAGCCGCTGATCGAACCCCGCCCCGCGGCGACCCTCGCCCACCGGATCGTCCCGAACTACCCCGGCCACACCCCACCGATCCTCCCCCCGGCCTGGCTGCCCGCGCCGCCTGCCGCGGCCTAGGCGAGCGGGCCGCGGCGCTCGGCGCGCTGCTCGTCCTCGGGGAGGGCGGCGAGGGCGTCGGCGAGCACAGTGCCGTCAGGGAGGGTCAGCCCGGGGTCGAGCTCCAAGAGCGGGGCGAGGACGAAGCGGCGGTTGCGGACCTGGGGGTGCGGCAGGGTGAGGCGGTCGGTCTGCAGCTCGATCTGGTCGAGGAGGAGCAGGTCGACGTCCAGCGGCCGGGGGCTGTGGCGGGGCAGGTCGAACTGGCGGCCGCGCTCGGCCTCGACCGCCTTGCAGGCATCGAGCAGCTCCTCCGGCTCGAGCTCGGTGCGCACCCGCACCGCGGCGTTCAGGAAGTCGGGCTGGTCGAGGATCTCCCCGACCGGCTCGGTGACGTAGGTGGAGGAGACGGCGATCACGATGACGCCGTGGGTCGGGAGAAGCTGCAGGGCCGCGCGGAGGTGGCCTTCGGAATCGCCGACGTTGGAGCCGAGGCCCAGGTAGCCGGTCCGCTCAGGCACGGTCGAGCACAGCCTCAGTCCTCGGAGGCGTCGTCGTCGACCGCCCGCTCCTGGGTGATCTCGACGGCGACCTCCTGGATCGCCAGCGGCAGCGGCGGCTCCGGCTTGGCGGCGCGCACGCGCACCGACTCGCAGCCGTAGCGCTCGATCAGCCGCTCGCCGACCACGTGGGCGAGGCGCTCCAGGGTGCGGTAGCTGCGCTCGGTGGCGACGAAGGCGACGATGTCGCAGACCTCGGCGTAGTCGACCGTGTCCTCGAGGCGGTCGGTGAACATCGCGTCGCAGTCGGGGACGTCGAAGGAGATGTCGAACTCGAGCCGCTGCCCGACCTCCTGCTCAGCCTCGCTCACCCCGTGGTGGGTGTAGATCGAGAGCCCGCGGAGCTCGACTTCGGCGCTCGACTCGACGCCGCCGTTGCTGCCGTCGGGGTTCATCGGTTGCTGCTCACCACCAGCCACACCCGTGGAACCTATCCAAGCACCGCGTTCACCACGTCGAGGGCCTCGGCCAGCTCGCGCACGTCGTGGACCCGGAGGACCGCCGCGCCCGCCGCGGCAGCGAGGACCGAGGTGGCGATCGTGCCACCGAGGCGGTCGTCGGTCCCGGAGCCGTCGGCGCGGCCGATGAAGCTCTTGCGCGAGGTGCCGACGACCAGCGGGCGACCGAGCGAGGCGAGCTCGCCGAGGCCACGCAGCAGTTCGAAGTTGTGCTCGTCGGTCTTGCCGAAGCCGATCCCGGGGTCGAGCCAGATCCTCTCCTCGTCGATCCCGGCGGCCACCGCGACGGCGAGGCGCGCGGCGAGGAACTCGCGCACCTCGGCCACCACGTCCTCGTAGTGGGGGTCGACCTGCATCGTCCGCGGCTCACCCGCCATGTGCATGAGGATCACCCCGGCGCCGCGGTCGGCGACCAGCGCCGCCATCTGCGGGTCGCCGCGCAGCGCGGTGACGTCGTTGACGACCCTCGCCCCGCCGTCGAGCGCCGCCGCGGCGACCGTCGCCTTCGAGGTGTCGACGGAGATCGCTACGCCGAGAGGCGCCAGCCCTTCGACCACCGGCCGAACCCTCCGCAACTCCTCCTCGGCAGAAACGGGTTCCGCCCCCGGCCGCGTCGACTCCCCACCGACATCGAGGATCGCCGCCCCGTCCGCAGCGAGTTCCTCCCCGTGCGCGATCGCGGCATCGGGGTCCAGGTACAAGCCCCCATCTGAAAACGAGTCGGGGGTGACGTTCACGACCCCCATCAGTCTGGTGTTCATTGCGACGGCCCCGGCATCGACTGACCAAGCATGGCAAGGACGCAGGGAGCGAAGTGTGCTCTGCACATGAGCGACCGAGGACGCCGCCAGGCGCCGATCAGGCGGTGCCGGTCAGGACGCGTCGCCGCCGGCGAAACCCGGACGCGGGCGCGGAAGTGGACGCGCACCCTCGCGCTGCGCCTTTTCGAGCTCCGGAGTCGGCTCCGCCGGCGGCGTCGACTCCTCGTCGTCGTGGAAGACCTCATCCTCCGGCTTGCCTTCGAGCAAGGCGACGAACTCGTCGGCCTCGATCGTCTCCCGCACCAGCAGCAGCTTCGAGATCCGCTCCAGCTGCTCGGAGTTGTCGTTCAGGAGGCCCTTGGCGGTCTGGTGGGCGCTCTCGACGATGCGGCGGATCTCGTCGTCGATCTCGCGCGCGATCTCGTCGGAGTAATCGGGCTCGGAGGAGAACTCGCGGCCGAGGAACGGCTGCCCCCGGTCGTGGCCGAAGACGCGCGGACCGAGCCGCTCGCTCATCCCGAACCGCATCACCATCTGCTTCGCCGACTCGGTGACCTTTTCGAGGTCGTTGGAGGCGCCGGTGGTGATTTCGCCGAAGACGATCTCCTCGGCGGCGCGGCCGCCCAGGGTCATCGCCATCGTGTCGGTGAGCTCCATGCGGGTGGTGAGGAACTTGTCCTCGGTAGGCAGGCTGATCGTGTAGCCGAGCGCCTGGCCGCGGCTGATGATCGAGATCTTGTGGACCGGGTCGGTGTGCTCGAGCAGCTGCCCGACGATCGCGTGGCCGACCTCGTGGTAGGCGGTGACGAGCCGCTCCTTCTCCGACATGACCCGGGTTTTCTTCTC
>JAFDWF010000079.1 GCA_018268575.1 Actinomycetota bacterium | reverse complement strand
GTTTGACCCTGCCATGGCAGGGTCAAACTACGCAGCGTCTTCGTGACCGTGGAGGAAGGGTGGGACCGGTGACGTCTCCCTCACGTCTCCCGCGCACTTCCCGGCGTCTTCGTGACGGACCCCGCGGCACCCTCCCTCCGTAGGACCTGCGCCGTCCTCCCAAGACCCGGCCTTTTCGGAGGCGGCCACAGCCTGCCAGGGTCGCCTCCGAAAAGGCCGGGTCCCTCACCCGGGCGCCAGCCGGCGACGGCCCCGTCCCTCGAGCGTCCCCCGGAGCGCCATAGTGGAACACTCATCCATATGCGCCCGGGCCGATTGGGGACAAGCCGCGCCGCCTTCGCGGCGCTGCCGGTGCTGACCGCGGCCGTGCTCGCCTTCGGCTTGCCCGCCGCCCCCGCGACCGCCGCCGTGCCGAGGAACTTCTGGGGAGCGGTGCCGCAGAACCCGCTCACGGTTCCCCAGCTCGAACGCCTCAGGCGGGGCGGCGTCGACAGTCTCCGCGTCCTCGTCGACTGGAGCGGGATGCAGAGCTCGCCACGGGCGGAAATCCAGTGGGGCGATGTCGACGCGACGGTCGAAGCCTACGCGCGGGCCCACATCGAAGTTCTGCCGTTCCTCTACGGGGCGCCGCGCTGGGCGGTCCACGCGGTGCCCGTCCCCGGCACCGGCGGCGACGCCAAGGCGCCCGCGCGGCTGCCGGTCTATGGTAGGGCGGGCACGGGCTGGGCCAGGTTCGTGCGCGCGGCGGTCGAACGCTACGGCCCCCGCGGCCGCTTCTGGAGCGAACATCCGGAAGTCCCGCGCGATCCGATCCGCACCTGGCAGATCTGGAACGAGCCGAACTTCAAATACTTCGTGGCGCGGCCGAACCCGGGCGAATACGGGCGGCTGGTGAAGCGCTCGGCGCGGGCGATCCATGCCGTCGACCTCGGCGCCAAGGTGCTGCTCGGCGGCCTCTTCGCCCGGCCCGGAGAAGCGGGCAGGTTCCGCCCGCCCCGTGCCTACACGGCGGTCGAATTCCTCGAACTGATGTTCAAGCGGACGCCGGGGGTCAAGGCCGCCTTCGACGGCGTCGCCCTGCATCCCTACACGACCTCCTACCGCTCGATCCCCGGGGATATCGAAGAAGTGCGGCGACTGTTACGCGCCCGCGGCGCCGCCAACAAGGGCCTCTGGCTGACCGAGATCGGCTGGAGCGCCGAACCGCCCTCGCGCCGCGACGCCTTCGCCAAAGGGGTCCGCGGCCAGGCGGCCCAGCTCCGCGGCGCCTTCCGGCTGCTGCGCAACAATGCCCGCCGCTGGCGCCTGCGCCAGGTCTTCTGGTTCTCGGTCGACGACAACCCGCACACCTGCAACTTCTGCGACGGCAGCGGCCTCTTCCGGCAGGGCTTCAAGCCGCGCCCGTCCTGGCACAGCTACGTCAGCTTCACCGGCGGCCGCGTCCGCTGAGCCTTGGCATGAGCCCCTCTCTACCGGTCTACTGCTCCTGGAGCGGCGGCAAGGACTCTGCGCTGGCGCTGCACGAGGCGATCCGGGCGGGCGCCGAACCGCGCTTCCTCGTCTCGATGTTGACCGAGGGCGGCGAGCGCTCGCGCTCCCACGGCCTCGCGCGGGAGCTGCTGGTCGCCCAGGCGGCGGCGGTCGGGGTGCCGATCCGCTTTGGCGCCGCGACCTGGCGCGGTTATCGAGAGGAGCTCGTGCGGGTGGTGGCCGAGGGCATCGAAGCCACCGGTGCCCGCGCGGGAGTCTTCGGCGACATCGACATGGACGAGCACCGCGAGTGGGAGGAGGGCGTCTGCGCCGAGGTCGGGACGGAGGCGGTGCTGCCGCTTTGGCAGCGTGATCGTCGCGCCGTGACCGACCAGCTTCTCGCCTCCGGGTTCGAGGCGGTGATCGTCGCCGTCC
The DNA here is from genome assembly GCA_018268575.1 of Actinomycetota bacterium. Taxonomy (GTDB): domain Bacteria; phylum Actinomycetota; class Thermoleophilia; order Solirubrobacterales; family 70-9; genus VAYN01. The sequence goes on along the minus strand of JAFDWF010000079.1, from coordinate 10,585 downwards.
GCGACGGCGTCCTGCCGCCCTCCCTGCTCGGTCGCACGCTCGACGCCGGCGTCCTTGCCGAGATCGAGGCGACGGGAGCCGATGCCTGCGGAGAGAACGGCGAGTACCACACCTTCGTCGTCGACGGCCCGATCTTTCGCGAGCCGGTCGAGGTCGAGCTCGGAGAGAGAAGCCTGCGCGACGGCGTCTGGTTCGTCGACCTGCGCGCGCTGGCCTGATCCGCCGCGTCTCGGATGGCGCGGCAGAACCTCGGAGGTCAATCGAGGTTGCGATGGCACCAGATTGCGACCACGGCGAGCCGGACCCTTGGGGCGCCGCGGTGCCGGTGCCCGAGTGGGACTCGGTGCCCGAGCCGGACCCGGCGGACGTCGAGGGCATCCCGGACCGGCCGGTCGGCGCGGCGGGTCGGTCCGAGCGCGCCGGGCGGAGGCGGAGACGGCCGATCGGGCTGATCCGCGCGCACCGCTTCACCCTCCTCGTCGCTGCCTGCTTCGTCGTCGCGGCCCTGGAGATGCTTGCGGTCCGACCCGACGATCAGGCGCGGTCGAGATGGCCCGCAGTCGCCGGCCCGCCGTCCCATGGACGCACCCTCCGGGCGAGGCGGCGATGAGGGCCCCCGGAGGGCCTGGCGGCCGTCCGCTCCGGATGCCGCGCCGCCTGGCCCGCTCGGCGCTCGCGCCGCTGCCCGCGGCGGTGGCCGGAGCGCTCGTCATCGTCGCCATCGCCGACGGCTGGCGACTGATGCTCCTCGCCGCCTTGGTGGCAGCTGCCATGGCGGCAACGCGCCTGCGCTTCAGCGCCGGCGTCGCGCTCGGCCTGCTGCTGGTCGTGAGCTTGCTGGCGATCGGCGGTTGGGGGCCCGGTTTCGACCGGCGCCCGGTGACCGCGCCGGCGCACCTCGCCCACTCCCACGCTCACGCTCACCGAGCAAGGTCATAGGCGATGGCGCTGTTCGAATCAAGCCCGGCTATGCGAGGTCAGCAACGCCCCGTCGACCCCGTCGCCGTGGGCCTGGCGATCGGCCTCGTGGTGAGCGCCCTCGTCCTCGCCTGCGGAGCGCCGGTGCTGGCGGCCTGGGCCCACTCCGGGCGCCTCTCGGGCCCGGATCCGGTCGAGGCGATCCGTGCCCTCGGCGACGGCCGCATCCTCGGCGCCGACCCCGCCTCCGCCTATCCGGCCCGGATCGCGGCGAGGATGCCCGGAGCGCGCGGGTTCTGGCTGGTCGCGGGCCTGCTCGCGGTCGGCTGGACGGCGATGCTCGCCGGGCTCGCCCGCGAGATCGAGGTCCGCATGAGCCGACCGGCACCCGACCGTCGCTGGTGGCAGCTCCGCGGCCTGCGCCCGCACGAGTTCGGTCGCTATCGCACGGTGCCGGAGCTGATCGTTCCTGGCTCGTCGCCGGACCGGGTGATCGTCGGCCACTTCGGCCGGCCGCGGGCGCCGCTGGCGATCACCAGCTCGGTGCAGATGGCGGTGCTGGCGGCGCCGCGGACCGGTAAGAGCTCCGGGCTGGTGATCCCGTCGCTGCTCGAGCACGAGGGCCCAGCGGTGACCACCTCGGTCCGCACCGACATCGTCGAGCACACCCTGGGCCGCCGCCGGCGCCTCGGTCGGGTCTTCGTCTGGGACCCGTTCGGGCCCCACAGCGACGTCTGGGACCTGCTCCAGGGCTGCGAGAACTGGGAGCACGCGCTGCTGGTCGCCCGCTGGCTGGGCCACGCCCGCAAGGCGGGCGAGGGGATCAACCAGGACTACTTCGACCAGGAGGCCGAGGGGCTGATCGCTCCCTACCTGCACGCCGCGGCGCTGAGCGAGAGCGTCACCGCAGCCGACGTCTACCAGTGGATCCTCGATCGCGACGACCGCACCGCCGACTCGATCCTGGCCGATGTCGGCGCCGAGGATGCCCGCGCGCGGCTGAAAGCGGTCTACTCCTACACCGAGCGCCAGCGCGACGGCGTCATCGGCACCGCCGCGGTGCAGCTGAAGGCCTACGGGCACCCGGCGGCGGCGCGGACCGCGAGGCGCGGCGAGGGGCTGACGCCGGAAGCCCTGTTCGAAGGCCCCAACACCCTCTACATCGTCGCCGGCCGCGAGCACCAGCAGCTCCTCGCGCCGCTGGTGGTGACGATGCTGTCCTCGCTGCTCTTCTGGCTCGGCGAGCGCGAGAACCGCACCGGCGTCGGGCTCTCCCCGCCGGCCCTCTTCGCCCTCGACGAGACCGCCTCGATCGCCCCGATCGAGGACCTACCCCAGATCCTCGCGACCTCGCTCGGCTCCGGCGTCCGTTTCATGACGGTCTGGCATTCGGTCGCCCAGATCCGCCGCGTGTTCGGCGTCGACGCCGCCGCCGAGATCCTCGCCCTCTCCCAGGCCAAGGTCTTCATGGGCTCGATCACCGACCAGTTCACCCGCGAGGAGATCGTCGGCCTGCTCGGCCACCGCCAGCGCGGCGACTTCCCCTCGGGAGGGGGCCGCGCCGACGTGATGACCGCCCAGGCCCTGCAGCGGACCGGGGCCGGCGAAGGCCTGCTGATCAACGGCGAGCTGCCGCCGGTGATCTTCCGCCAGCGACGTCATTACCTCGACGCCGGGCTGCGGCACCTGAAGGGGCCCGCGCTCGACGCGACCGCCCGCTGAGCGCCTGCTTCCTTCGGCCGCCTGGATTGACAGGCCACCGTCGGGCCGATACCTTCCAGACATCTTGTAACCGATGGTTGGCACTGCCAAACATCTTGATGAGAGGAGGGCAGGGTTGGTGGTCGGGTCTTGGACGTCGTCGGCAGGGCGGACGGGGGCGGGTAGCCCTGATGGGGGGGCGTAGATGTCGGTCCTCGATCGACGGTCGACCCTGGGCTGGGACGCCTTCGACCTTTCAGGGAAGCGGGTCGTGGTGACCGGTGCGGCGCGCGGGATCGGCTGCGCCGCGGCGACCGCGCTCGGGCGCCATGGGGCCGAGCTCCTCCTCGCCGACTCCCAGGGCGACATCCTCGCCGACACCGTGAAGGAGCTCGGCCGCAACGGCGTAGCGGCCGCCCCGGTGAACATGGACGTGCGCTCCGTCGAGGATGTTCAGCGCCTGACCGAGATCACGGCGGGGACCGGCGGGCTCGACATCCTCGTCAATTGCGCCGGCGTGATCGGCAGGGCGCGCACCAGCGAGGCGACCGTGAAGGATCTCGACACGCTCTGGGAGGTCAACATGCGCGGCCTCTACGTGGTCACGCAGGCGCTCTTGCCCCAGCTCGTCGACGGCGACGGCGGCAAGATCATCAACGTCGGCTCGCTCGGATCGGTCCTCGGCCTCGAGCAGCGCGCGGCCTACGCCGCGACGAAGGGAGCCGTCGCCCGCTACACCCAGAGCCTCGCGGTCGACCTCGGTCGCCACGGCGTCTGCGTCAACGCGATCGCCCCCGGCTACATCCAGACGACCATGTCCGGGGATTGGCTCGACGGCGACGGCGAGCGGCGCAAGCGGATGCTCGAGCGGATCCTCCTCGGACGCTTCGGCAGCCCCGCCGACGTCGAGGGGACGTTCGTCTTTCTCGCCGCCCCCGCCTCGGACTACCTGACCGGCCAGATCATCGTCGTCGACGGGGGGTGGTCGAGTTGGTGAGCCGACCGCCCGCCGCCGCGCTCGTCCCGGGCCGCCGGATCGCCCGCTACGCGGGGGTCAACGCCTCGCTGGCGCTGCCGATGAACGCCTCCTTCGAGCCTGACCTCGCGGCGATGCGTCGCTATGCGCGCTGGGTCGCCGACCAAGGGGCGATCGCGGTCACGGTCAACGCCGACACCGGCGAGGGTGCGCACCTGAGCGCCGCCGAGCGGGTGGCCGTGGTCGCCGCCGTGAAGGAGGAGCTGGGGGACGACGTCCGCGTCGTCTCCGGGCTGATCGCGGCCTACGACGAGCAGGCGGTCGAGCTGGCGGGGATGCTGCGCTCAGCCGGCGCCGATGCCCTCCTCGTCTTCTCGATCCCGGCCTTCAACGGCCTGCCGCTGCCGCCCGAGATGGTCTACAGCTACTACGCGAGGGTCGGCGAGGTCGGCCTGCCGCTGATCGGCTTCAGCCTCACCCCGTCGCTCGGCGGCGTCGTCCTCGACCCGGAGGCGATCGCCAGGCTCGCCGACCTGGCGCCGCTCGAGGCGATCAAGGAGGCCTCCTTCGACGCGGTCTCCTACGTCCGCAGCCGCGACGCGATCCGCGCCGCAGCCCCCGACATCGCCTTTCTCTCCGGCTGCGACAACTTCATCTATGAGTCCTTCGAGCTGGGCGCCGACGGCGCGCTGCTCGGCTACGCGGGCCTGGCGCCGGCGCTGACCCGGGAGGTGCTCGAGGCGGTGCAGGACGGACGGCACGCCGAGGCGCGGCAGTTGGGGCGCGAGCGGATGCAGCCGTTGGCGGAGGTCCTCTTCGACCGGCCGATGCGGAACTCCCGCACCCGGATCAAGGAGGGCCTGCGGATGCTTGGGCTGATCGAGGAGGTGGCGGTCCGGCCGCCGCTGATCGGCATCGACGACAGAGAACGAGACGAGCTGCGCGCGGCGCTGGTCACCGCGGGGATGCTCGAACGATGAGGCGAGAGCGAGGAGTGAGATGAGCAGTGTCGAGTTGACGGTGCGTGAGTACGGCCACTTCATCGACGGCGAGGAAGTCGCCGCGACCGGGCAGATCGATCGGCTGGGGCCCGCCACCGGGGAGCTGGTGGCGCGCTTCGCCGCCGGCACCGCCACCGACGTGGAGGCCGCGGTGAGCGCGGCCCGCCGCGCCTTCGACCGGGGCCCGTGGCCGCGCCTCTCGGGCGCCGAGCGGGCCCGGGTCCTGCTCGACTGCGTCGCCGCCCTGCATGAGCGCGCCGAGGAGATCGCGATGATCGACGCGCTCGAGGTCGGCAAGCCCCTGCGCCAGGCGCGCGGCGACGTCGCCGGGGCGATCGGCCACTTCGAGTACGCGGCGGCCCTCGCCCAGGACATCCACGGGGAAACCTTCACCGATCTCGAGAACGGGCGGATGGGCTTCGTCTTCCGCGAGCCGGCCGGGGTCGCGGCCCTGATCATCCCCTGGAACTTCCCCGCCGGGATCTTCGGCCAGAAGGCTCCCTACGCCCTCGCCGCCGGCTGCACCGTCGTCGCCAAGCCCTCCGAGCTGACCTCCGGCAGCGCCGTGGAGATCGCCCGCCTGATCACCGAGGCGGGGGTCCCGGCAGGCGCGTTCAACGTCGTCACCGGCTACGGCGACCCGGTCGGCCAGGCCCTGGTCGAGAGCCCCGACGTCGACTTTGTCTCCTTCACCGGCTCGACCGCCACCGGGCAGCGGATCGCGGCGGCCGCGGCCGGCTCGCACAAGCGGATCGCGCTCGAGCTGGGCGGCAAGTCGGCGAACATCGTCTTCGCCGACGCCGATCTCGACGACGCGGTCGACGGCAGCCTCTTCTCGGTCTTCTACAACGCGGGGGAGTGCTGCGTCGCCGGCACCCGGCTGCTGGTCGAGGAGGCGATCGCCGACGAGTTCCTGGATCGCCTGGCGAGGCGCGCGGGCGAGCTCACGGTGGGCGATCCGCTCGCCGACGACGCCCAGGTGGGGGCGCTGATCAGCCCCGACCACCTCGAGAAGGTGATGTCCTACGTCGCCTCGGGCAAGGAGGAAGGCGCCCGCCTGCTGACCGGCGGCGCGCAGGTCGACGGCGGCCTCTTCGTCGAACCGACGATCTTCGACGGGGTGACGCCGCAGATGCGGATCTTCCGCGAGGAGATCTTCGGGCCGGTGCTGAGCGCCGCGCGCTTCGAAGGCGTAGAGGGCGCGGTTGCCCTGGCGAACGACACCCCCTACGGCCTCGGCAACACCGTCTGGACGAAGAACGTCGACACCGCGCTCTCGATGGCCAAGCGGCTGCGCTCGGGTTCCGTCTGGGTCAACACCAGCCTCGACACGGCTCCGCAGATGCCCTTCGGGGGATTCAAGGCCTCGGGCCACGGTCGCGAGATGGGCCGCGCCGGCTTCGAGGCCTTCACCGAGCTGAAGAGCTGCTACATCGCGATCGGCAAGCGTGACCCCTATTTCGGCTGACCCTCACCCGGGATCGCCTTGACAGAGCCGTTGGGGTAGAGCTAGTCTTATGTCTCTGCCAAGTATAGGTTGGTGATGCCAAACGTCGGGATGCCGGCAGGAGAGGGGTTTGTATGGCCACGGACGCCAGACAGCAAGACGCGACGCCGCGCAAACGGCGGATCCAGGCGGTTGACCATGCGATCGACGTGCTGGAGTGCCTGGCGCGCTCGAGCGGTGCGGTGGGGGTCAGCGAGATCGCCCGGCAGACCGATCTGAGCAAAGCGACGGTCTACCACCTGCTCGCGACCCTGGAGGACCGTCGCCTGGTGATGCGCGAACCGGACTCGCCGACCTATCGGCTCGGCTGGGCCCTCTACGAACTCGGCTCGGGCGTGGCGGAGAGCAGCGAGGTCTCGCGGGTGGCGCGGCCGTTCCTCGACCGCCTCGCGGCGGAGACCGGCGAATCGGTGCTGCTCGGCGTGATGGACGAGGACTCGGTGCTCTACCTGGCCCGCGGGGACGCACCGCGGGGCTTCCACATGATCGCCGCCGCCGGGGGCCGCTCGCCGCTCCACGCGACCGCATCGGGCAAGCTGCTCCTGGCCTACGCGGACGAGGAGAAGGTCGAGGATTACCTCGGCCATCCCCTGGAGGGCTTCACCCCGAACACGGTCACCGACCGCGCCGAGCTCGAGTCCCAGCTCGAGGAGATCCGCGAGCAGGGGTTCGCGACCTGCTGGCAGGAGCGCGAGCTCGGCCTCTGCTCGATCGCGGTCCCGTTGCGCGACCACACGACGCTGCCGGTGGCATCGCTGACGCTTGCCGGCCCGGCCGGCAGGTTGACCGACGAGCGGGTCGAGGAGTACCTCGAGCCGCTGCGCACCGCCGCCGCCGAGATCGACGCCTTGCTCGGCTTCAACAAGGCGGTGGTCGCATGAGTGACGGTTTCCAGAACGGCCGCCTGAAGCTGCTCGACGGCGTCAAGATCGTCTCGCTCTCGGCCTTCTTGATCGGTCCCGCCGCGGCCCAGTACCTGGCCGACATGGGGGCCGACGTGGTCAAAGTCGAGGAGCCGAGCCGCGGGCCCCACGAGCGCCACTGGTCCGGTGCCGACACCTACCTGAACGGGGTCAGCGCCTTCTTCCTGATGAGCAACCGCAACGTGCGGTCGGTCGCGGTCGACCTGAAGACCGAGGAGGGGCGCGCCATCGCGATCGACCTCTGCCGCCGCGCCGATGCGGTGATCACCAACTTCCGCCCGCCGGTGATGGAGAGGCTGGGGCTCGACTACGAGTCGCTCCGCGCCGAGAACCCCTCGCTGGTCTACGCCTGTGCGACCGGCTACGGATCCGACAGTCCCTACCGCGACCTGCCCGGCCAGGACCTGCTCCTGCAGGCGATGATGGGGATGGCGGCGAGCACCGGCACCGACGGGCCGCCGGTGGCGGCCGGGTCGGCGGTCGTCGACCAGCACGCCGCGGCGCTCCTGGCGATGGGCGTCCTCGCCGCGCTCTTCCACCGGGCGCTCACCGGCGAGGGCCAGCGGGTCGAGGTGACGATGGCCCAGTCGGCGATCGACCTGCAGGCCGAGGCCTACACCTACCAGATGAACGGCAACGATCTGCGCCGGCCCGACCACGGCCTGGCGACCACCTTCCACGAGGCGCCCTACGGCTTCTACGAGGTGACGGACGGCTACGTGGCGCTGTCGATCTCGCCACTGGCGCTGATCAGCGAGGCGCTCGGCGATCCCGAGCAGCTCGAGCCCTATCTCGATCCGGCGTTGCGGTTCTCCGAGCGGGCCGCGATCTACGACGCCCTCAGCCCGCTGGTGGCGGACTACTCGAAGGAGGAGCTGGTGTCCCTGCTGCGCGAACACGGCGTCTGGTGTGCGCCCGTCAACTCCTTCGAGGACGCGATCGCGGACCCGGCGGTGATGCACCTGAGCCCGTTCGCCGAGTTCGCCCACGAGGAGGCGGGCCAGGTCCGCGTCCCGGGCCTGCCGCTCCGGTTCAGCTCCGGCGCCGCGGAGGTCACCCGCGTCCCGCCCGATCTCGGCGAACATACCGACGAGGTGCTCGAATCGCTCGGCTACGACGAGGATCGGGTCGCGGCGCTGCGCGGCGAGGGGGTGATCCGATGACGATCACCGACCCGACCCTGAGCCCGGGCGCCGACCGCTACTTCGAGGATTACCGCGTCGGCCAGCGCTTCGTCACCGGCGGTCGGACGCTGACCAACGCCGACATCCGCCTATATATGGGGGCGACGGGGACCGACCACCCCAATCACTGCGACGAGGAGTACTGCCGCCGCCATCCGGTCCTGGAGGGCGTCTGCGCTCCCGGGATCCTCACCCTGGGACTGCTCGACGCCGCGACCACCTCCTCCGTGAGCCGCTTCATGGCCGCCTCGATGCACTACGGGCACGACAAGATCAGGTACCTGAGGCCGGTCTACGTCGGCGACACCATCCATGCCGAGATGGAGATCGTCGAGTGCGCCGACAAGGACGCCGGCTGGGGCCTGGTCAAGATGGACCAGCGGGCGGTCAACCAGCGCGGCGAGGACGTCCTCTACAACCTCGACGTGCTGATCGTGCAGCGCCGTCCCGCAGGTTGAGTCCGATGGGGGAATTCGACTACGTGATCGCCGGCGGCGGCGCGGCGGGCTGCGTCCTCGCCGCCCGCCTGAGCGAGGACCCCTCGACGCGGGTGCTGGTGCTGGAGGCCGGGCGCCCCGACCGCTTCTGGGACGTCTTCGTCCAGATGCCCGCGGGGTTCGCCTTCATGATCGGCAGCCGCTTCTACGACTGGAGGTACGAGTCCGAGCCGGAGCCGTTCATGCACGGGCGGCGGATCGCCCACGCCCGCGGGAAGCTGCTCGGCGGCTCGAGCTCGATCAACGCGATGAACTTCCAGCGCGGCAACCCGCTCGACTACGAACGCTGGGCCGCGGACCCCGGGATGGAGTCGTGGAGCTTTGCCGACTGCCTGCCCTACTTCAAGCTGATGGAGACCTGCATGGAGGGCGCCGACGCGTGGCGCGGCGGCAGCGGCCCGCTGAAGGTCGAGCGCGGGCCCGCGGACAACGTCCTCGCCAGGGCGATGTTCGACGCCGTCCAGGAAGCCGGCTACTGGCTGACCACGGACGTCAACGGCTACCGCCAGGAGGGCTTCTCGGGGTTCGACCGCAACATCTACCGCGGCCGCCGCCTGAGCGCCTCCCGCGCCTACCTGCACCCGGTCAGGCGGAGGCCGAACCTCGAGGTGCGCTGTCGGACCATGGTCACCCGACTCCTGGTGGAGGCGGGCCGGGCACGCGGCGTGGAGGTGGTCAGGCATCGGCGCGCGGAGACGATCCGGGCCCGCGAGGTGATCCTCTGCGGTGGGGCGATCAACACGCCCCAGCTCCTGCAGCTCTCCGGGATCGGCAACGCCTCCGAGCTCCAGCGGGTCGGGGTCCGTCCGCTCCACGACCTGCCCGGCGTCGGCGAGAACCTGCAGGATCACCTCGAGACCTACGTCCAGTACCGCTCGAAGCTCCCGGTCTCCAAGGCCCCGGCGATGGACCTGCGGAACCGCCCCCGGGTCGGCGCCGAATGGCTCCTTCTCCGTCGTGGTCCGGGGGCGACCAACCACTTCGAGTCGGGCGGCTTCATCCGTAGCAACGAGGAGGTCGAGTACCCGAACCTGATGTTCCACTTCCTGCCGCTGGCGATCCGGGTCGACGGCTCGCGGCCGCCCGGTCACGGATACCAGGGGCACATCGGCCCGATGTACTCCGATGCCCGGGGCTCGGTCAAGATCAGGTCCACCGACCCGCGGGTGCACCCGGCGTTGAGGTTCAACTACCTCTCGACCGAGCAGGACCGGCGCGAGTGGGTGGAGGCGATCCGTTGCGCCCGCGACATCCTCACCCAGCCCGCCTTCGAGCCCTACGACGGCGGCGAGCTGGCCCCGGGCCCGGCGGTCGAGACCGACGAGGAGATCATCGACTGGGTCGCGCGTGACGCGGAGACCGGCCTGCATCCGTCCTGCACGGCGAAGATGGGAGTCGGCGAGGACGCCGTGGTCGATCCGGCCACGATGCGGGTCCACGGCATCGAGGGCCTCCGCGTGGTCGACGCCTCGGCGATGCCCTACATCACCAACGCCAACATCTACGCCGCCGTGGTGATGCTGGCCGAGAAAGCGGCGGACCTGATCCGCGGCAACACGCCGCTCGCGCCGCTGCCCCAGGAGTACTACCGCCATCGCCCGGATCGCGCGGGAAGCGCGGCCGGGGGTTCCGGTGCGAGCTCCGCTGGATAATTGATTCGGGGGCGGTGGGGGACGCATAAGGGACGGGGGCGTCGCCGGCTGGCGCCCGGAGGCGAAAGGGACGCGGCCTTTTCGGAGGCGGCCCTGGCAGGTTGTGGCCGCCTCCGAAAAGGCCGAGATTTGAGGAGACGGCAGAGGGTCCTACGCTCCGCTGTTCCTTATGCCGGGATGGTGGGCATAAGGAACAGCGGAGGGAGGGTGCCGCGGGGTCCGTCAC
>JAFDWF010000078.1 GCA_018268575.1 Actinomycetota bacterium | reverse complement strand
CGCCCCGCCGTCACGAAGACGCCGGGGACGTCACGGGGACGCCGGGATCGCAGGGAAGGCGCATGCCTTCACGGGGAGGTCCGAGGGCCCCGTCCCGCGCTGAGTGAATTCTCCACGCCATACGGTGGAGAACTCACCCGGCGCGTCCTGGACCGTGGAGGAGGCGTGGAACCCGTGACGTCTCCCTCACGTCTCCCGCGCAGTTCCCGGCGTCTTCGTCACGGACCCCACGGCACCGCCCTCCGCTGTTCCTTATGGCCCCCACGGGGCCATAAGGAACAGCGGAGCGTAGGACCCTCCGCCGTCTCCTCAAATCTCGGCCTTCTCGGAGGCGGCCACAGCCTGCCAGGGTCGCCTCCGAGAAGGCCGGGTCCCTTCCTCGGGCGCTAGCCGGCGACGGCTGCGCCTCTAACCCGCCTCCCCCGCCCGCCGCAGCAGCAACGCCCGCTCGGAGGCGTTCTCGGTCAGCTCGGCGGCGCGGCGGAACTCGGCCGCCGCCTCCTCGCCACGGCCGAGGCGGGCGAGCAGGTCGGCGCGGACGCTCGGCAGCAGGTGGTAATCGCGCAGGGCGGGCTCCTTGGCGATCCGTTCGAGCAGGGCCAGGCCGACCTCGGGGCCGAAGGCCATGCCGACGGCGACGGCGCGGTTCAGCTCGACCACCGGCGAGGGGGAGAGGGCGCCGAGCGCCTCATACAGCGCCGCGATCCGCACCCAGTCGGTGTCCTCGGGCCGGAGCGCCCGCGCGTGACAGGCCGCGATCGCCGCCTGCAGGCCGTAGGGGCCAAGCGGGGCAGGCAGCTCTTCGGCCCGCTTCAGCGCCGCGACGCCGCGGACGATCAAGAGCGGGTCCCAGCGCGAGCGATCCTGGTCGAGCAGCAGCACCGGCTCGCCGTCGGGTCCGAGCCGCGCCCCCAGCCGCGAGGCCTGGATCTCGAGCAACGCGATCAGCCCGTGCGCCTCCGGCTCGGCCGGCTCCAGCCCGGCCAGGATCCGGCCCAGGCGCAGCGCTTCCTCGCAGAGCTCGGTGCGCATCCAGCGCTCGCCCGAGCTCGCCGCGTAGCCCTCGTTGAAGATCAGGTAGACGACCTCGAGCACGTCGGCAAGGCGCGCCCGCAGGGCCGAGCCGGCCGGCACCGCGAAGTCGGCGCGCGCCTCGCGCAGGGTGCGCTTCGCCCGCGTCAGCCGCTGGGCGATGGTCGGCTCGGCGACCAGGAAGGCGCGGGCGATCTCGGCGGTGGTGAGGCCGCCGAGCAGGCGCAGGGTGAGCGCCACCCGCGCCTCGGTCGCCAGCGAGGGATGGCAGCAGGTGAACATCAGCGCCAGCAGGTCGTCGCCGACCTCGTCGTCGGCCTCGGCCGCCAGGTCGGCGCGGTCCATCGCCAGCATCATCCCCAGCTCGTGCGCGACCTCTTCGCGCTTGCGCTCGTAGGTCGACGCACGCCGCGCGAGGTCGATCGCCCGGTTCTTCGCCGTCGCCATCAGCCAGGCGCCGGGGTTGACGGGGATGCCGATGCGCGGCCAGGCCTCGAGCGCGGCGACCAACGCGTCCTGGGCCAGGTCCTCGGCCAGCCCGACGTCGCGGACCAGCCGCGCCAGGCCGGCGACGAGGCGGGCGGACTCGATCCGCCAGACCGCCTCGACCGCCGCCCTGGCCTCGGCCGGCGCCGCCCCCATCAGCTCGCGCCGGCCTCCGGCGCGGAGGCATCCTCGACGCCGAGGTGGAGGCTGGGGTCGTAGGGGATCGCTTCCCGGATGTCGGGCGGGAAGTCCTCCAGCTCGGGGATCCGGCGGACTTCGATCCGACAGTGCTCACCCGGGCACCGTTTCACCCACTCGATCGCCTCCTCGATCGAGCGCGCCTGGATCAGCCAGTAGCCGCCGACCACCTCCTTGGCCTCGGCGAAGGGGCCGTCGAGGACGCGGACCTCGCCGCGCCCCTCGAAGACGACCGAGGCGCCCTCCGACGGCGGCTGCAGCCCGTCCAGCGACAGCAGCATCCCCGCGTCGCGGAGCTCGAGGTTGTAGCGACCCATCTCCGCCACCGCCTCCGCCGAGGGGCTCCAGTCGGCATCCTCGATCTGCGGATACATAAACATCATGAATCTCATTTGGTACATCTCCTATCCGAGTTCGGGCCGATGCTCGTCGTGCAATCGACCCTGTCATACGGGCGACGAACAGACGACGTCAAAAACGACGCCGTTTCCTGAGCGCCTTGACAACTTGGGCTGATTAAGGTGAAAATCGCTTTACAAATTGGAATCGCTATCGAGAGGACCTGGCGACGGTAGGCGCAAGGTACTGGCGATCGGGCGGGACCTCGGGGAGCGCAGTGCACTACGAGGGCTCTCGGATGGAGCCAGGGCCGAGCTGGTCCGTGCCGAGAACGGAAACGACGGCCTGCGCGCGTTCTACGAGCGCCGGCCGGACCTCGTCGTGCTCGACCTCGAGCTGGCCGACTCCGACGGCCTCGAGATCATCGCCACGATCAGGGCGCTGAGCGACGTGCCGCTGATCGCCCTTGCCGGCGGGGGCGAAGAGGAGCGGATCGCGGCGCTGCGGGCGGGCGCCGACGACTGCGTCAGCAAGCCGCCGCCCGACGCCGAAATGGAGGCGCGGATGGACGCGCTGCTGCGGCGCCCGCGCCAGGGCGACCTCCGCCCGGTGGTCCTCACCGACGAATTCGTCGAGATCGATCGCATTCGCCACCGCGTCTCGGTGCTCGGCAACGAGGTGGCGCTGACCCCGATCGAGTTCCGCATGCTCGCGACCTTCGCCGAAAACCCCGGCCGCGTCCTCGGCCACGGGCAGCTGCTCGAGTTGGTCTGGGGCGACCGCATCCGCGAGCGCGACGAGGTGAAGCTCTACGTCTCCTACCTGCGCCGCAAGCTCGGCGGCGCCGCCGACGTCGATCCGGTGGAGACGGTGCGCGGTGTCGGCTACCGTTACCGGCCGCGCCTGGTCAAGGAGGACCGTTCGAACGGCGGCCATCCGAACGGCAGCGGGGCCGGCGCGGGCGCCTCACGCGGCTGACGGCACCCCAGTTTTCCTCAGCCGCACTGGTACCCGCGTCCGCATACGCCGTTCATACGCTGGTCATCCGTCAATCCGATCTGACCGGCCGACAACCGGGGACATGAGATCCAGATCGACTGCCGCCACCATCGTCTCGTCCGTCCTCCTGGCCGTCTGCGCCGTGCTGCTCGTCGTCGCCTCGCCCGCGTCGGCGGCCACCCCGCGCCTGGATGGCGGCGTCGTCCACGCCTGCATGGCGACCAAGGGCAAGAAGAAGGCGCTCGGCACGATCCGGATCGTCAACTCCGCCAAGGAATGCCGCCGCAAGAAGGGCGAAAAGGCCCTCACCTGGAGCCTGCTCGGCCCGGCGGGCGCCGAGCAGGCGGCGGGCGCCGAAGGGAGCCCCGGGGCGCCGGGACCGCAGGGGCCGGCGGGGAAGAGCGGAGAAGCCGGGGCTCAGGGCACGCGCGGCGAAGCCGGTTCCGCCGCGACCGTCGAAAGCGAACTGAAGAAGGTGATCGACACCCAGACCGCGGAACTCGACGCCCAGACCAAAGAAATCGAAAAACTGTCCAACAAGGTCGTCGGGTTGGCCGGCGAAGTGGTGAGCCTGGAATCGACCCTGCACGGCGTCGAAGGCACCGTCGGCGGGCTCGGCACCACCGTCGGTGGTCTCGGCACGACGGTCGGCGGCCTCGAACAGACCCTGACCCACACCGCCAACGGCCTCGGGACCCTCGAAGGCACCGTCAGCGGCCTCGGCACCACCGTCACCGGTGCGCTCGGCTCGATCACCAGCCTCGAAAGTGGCCTTGGGACCGTCCATGGCATCGCCGATACGGCCGAACAGACCGCTGCCGCGGCGAGCAAAAAAGCAACCGAAACGGCGGGAACCGTGACCACCCTGGCGGGCAAGGTCACCAATCAGTGCGCGGCGATCAACGAAGTCTCGACGCAGGCCAACAAACTGACCGGCGCGGTGAGCGAAATCACCGGCGCCCTCGGCGCCCTGCTCGGCGGGCTGGTGCCGAAACTGCCCGAAAACTCCAAAGGCGCCAGCTGCTGATCAGCTGCGCGGGGTGATGCGGAAGATCGAGACGACCTCGGCCTGGTGGGCTTCGGGGTGGATCACGTAGGCGCTCGGGCCGCCGCCGAACCAGCCGGAGGCTTCGTTCATCCCGACGAAGACGCCGGGGTGGCGGTTGCCGTCGGCGTCCTCCACCCAGACCTCGTCGCCCTCCTTGAAGCCGGGGTCGGCGTTCGCCTCGGCTTCCGCCGCTTCGGTCTCGGCCGGATCTTCGAAGGCTGAGGGCTCGTCTGACACACCGCGAGCATAACCCGACCTGCCGCGGGTACGCTCCCGGCCATGGCAGTCAAGGGTGAGCCGATGAAGGCGAAGCTCACCGCGCGCCCGTTCTCCGACCCGGGCTGGGTCTTCGAGCGCAAGCTCGACGGCGTCCGCGCCACCGTCCGCCGCACGCCGCAGGGGGCGACGCTGACCTCGCGCACCGGCCGGCGGATGCAGAACTACCCGGAGCTGATCGAGGCGCTGGAGGCCGAGTCGGCGCGGGATTTCGTCGCCGACGGCGAGGTCGTCGCCTTCGAGGGCGCCCGCACCAGCTTCGAGAAGCTGCAGGGCCGGCTCGGGATCGCCGAGCCGCGGCTCGCCCGGCTGACCGGGATCGAGGTTTTCATCTACGTCTTCGACCTGCTCGAGCTGGAAGGCCGCGACCTCACCGGGCTGCCGCTGCGCGAGCGCAAGGCGCTGCTCAAGGCGAGTCTCGAATTCCACGGCCCGGTCCGCTACACGCCGCACCGCAACGAGCAGGGGGAGAAGCTCTTCCTGGAAGCCTGCCGCAAAGGCTGGGAGGGGTTGATCGCCAAGCGCGCCGACTCGACCTACCAGCACGCCCGCTCGAACGACTGGCTGAAGCTGAAGTGCTCCTTCGAGCAGGAGCTGGTGATCGGCGGCTTCACCCCGCCGAAAGGCTCGCGCGAGCGCTTCGGCGCCCTGCTCGTCGGCTACCACGAAGGCGGGGAGCTTCGCTACGCGGGCAAGGTCGGGACCGGCTTCGACCACCGCACGCTGGTCGACCTCGGCGACAAGATGGAGGCGCTGCGCCGGCCGACGGCGCCGTTCACCGCCGGCTCCGGCCTGCCCCGCGACGCCACCTGGATCCGGCCCGAGCTGGTCGGCCAGTTCGGCTTCAGCGAGTGGACCCGCGACGGCAAGTTGCGCCACCCGCGCTACCTCGGCCTGCGCGACGACAAGCGGGCCGGCGAAGTCGTCCGCGAGCTGCCGAGCGCAGCGGCCCCTGGCAAGGTCGAGGGCTGAGCTCAAGCCCCCGCCGCCCGGTGACGATGATGGTGCAATGGCGCGCCTCTTCCGGTCCGCCCTCGCCCTGACGGCGACGGCCGCGATCCTCCTCGCCGGGCCGATCGGCGCGGCGGGAGTTGCCGTGGCCGCGGACACGGCCGGCCAGGAATCCCAGCTCGAACGCGACGTCAACGGGCTCTCGGCGGCGCAGCGCGCGGAACTCGAGCGCCGGCTCTCCGCGGGGCTGGCCGAGGTGGGAATCGATCTCCGAGACCCGTCTGTCCAGGCCCGCCTCGCGGGCGTGCTCGGCGTCTCACAGGCGGAAATACGGCGCGCGGTCGAGGCCGCGAACGTGCCCGCCGAAAGCATCTCCCAGCCGATCCTCTTCCTCTTCGTCGCCGCGGCGCTGATCTTCGCCCCGTCCGCCTTTCGATCGATCGGTGGAACCCTCTACGAGTGGCTTGCCGAGGTCGCCGCGGTCGAAGGCATCGGACCTTTTTAGGACCTCTCCCGGTAGGGACGGCACCCCTGGACACGGCCCAGGACACGGCGCGGGATGCGGCCCCGTCGCGGATCCCACATGGCGCCGCCATGCGGAACCCGTGCCGTCACCGCCCCGCTTGGTCCTGAACCGTCCCAGTGGCACCCTCCTACCGGGATAAGCCCTTAGTCGTCCGGCGCCCGCCGGCGGCGCGTCGGTAAGGATTTGGCGATGGACTTCAAAGCGCCGCTGCGCCGCTTCGACCGGTTCCAGCAGACGAAGCCAGCCCTCGCCCTGCCGCTGGGCGTCTTCAAGAAGTTCGGCGAGGACGAAGGCGGCGGCATGGTCTCGTTGATCGCCTACCGCGCCTTCTTCTCGCTCTTCCCGCTGCTCCTGCTGATGACGACGATCCTCGGCTACGTCTTGGCCGGGAACGAAGAACTGCGCAAGGAAGTCGTCAGCTCGACCCTCTCGCAGTTCCCGATCATCGGCGACCAGCTGAAGGGCGGCACCTTGCAGGGCTCCGGCATCGCGCTCGCGGTCGGCATCGTCGGCTCGCTGCTCGCCGGGCTCGGCGTCGTGCTGGAGACCGAGCAGACCTTCAACCGCTGCTGGGGCGTGCCGAAGTCGGCGGAGCGCGGCTTCGTCGGCTCGCGGCTGCGGGCGATCGGCCTGCTGCTCGTGCTCGGTGGCCTCGCGGTCGTCGCCACCGCCGTCTCGGGCCTCGCCGCAGGTGGCGCCCACTTCCTCGGCGGCAGCGGTGAGGTCGCCGGTCTGATCATCGCGACGCTGCTGAACCTGGTCGTCTTCGGCGCCGTCTTCCGCCTGCTCACCACCGACGCGGTGGAGACCCGGGCGCTCCTCCCTGGCGTCGTCGTCGCCACGGTCGGTTGGGAGATCCTGCAGATCGCCGGCGGTTGGTACATCGCGCACGCGGTGAAGAACGCCTCCGCCGTCTACGGCACCTTCGCCCTCGTCATCGGCCTGCTGGCCTGGATCCACCTGGGCGCGACCTTCGTCGTCCTCGGCGCCGAGGTCAACGTCGTGCGCGCCCGCAAGCTCTGGCCGCGCCCGTTGCTGGGCGACCCCGGAGCGGGAACCCCAGGCGCGTCCAAAGAGGCGGGCGCGGGCTAGGGCGCCGCCTCGAAGGCGGCCAGCCCGGTCACCACCGGGATGCCGTCGGCCTCGCCGAGCCGCTCACGGCTCCTGGCGGAGACCGCCATCAGCTCGCGCAGCGCCTTGTCGAGGACCTCGGCGGCCTCCCGCCATCCCTGCTCGTCGACGGTGATCGGCATCCAGTTCAGGGTGGTGTCTTCGCGGCGGTCGATCGTGTCGGCGTCGATCGCGGCACCGACCTTGGCGACGAACGTCCGCACCGCTTCCTCGGTCACCCCGGCGCGGGCCGAGAGGGGTGCCCGGCGCCAGTCCTGGTGGCCGATGAACGAGCGTGGCGTCGCCGTGTAGAAATGCTCGATCGTGCCGCGCTTGGGCCGCGTGCGCACCTGCTCGATGCAGCCGACGTCGAGCAGCGCATTCGTGTGGTAGGACACGACTCCGAGGCTGTCGCCGAATTCGCGCGTCAGTTCGGTCGGGCTTGCCGTGCGTCCCTGCAGCGCTTCGAGGATCCGCACGCGCATCGGGTGGGCGAGGGCGCGGACGAGGTTCTGGTCGATGGTCTCCCGGTCGTGGGAGTTGGTCTCCGGTGGCATAGGTTCGCCATCCCAGCGGCCCGTCGGCCAAAACGCAACCTGACTTTTAAAGCCAGATTTTCCCACCGGTGATACGCGTTTTGTGAGAGCTGGCAACTCCGTACCCATACATATCAGGAGGCATGAGTCCTTGCTCCGCAATGGCGGGCGAAAGGAGCAGCCGACCGACCCCTGTTAATGGGCGGGAGGCGGGGGTAACTTGTCGTCATGTCAGTCAAGACCAAGCTCGCCCGCAAGGCGGTCACGACGACCGCGAGATACACCGCCCGCGGCACCACGTCGAAATTCACCCACAAGCCGTTCCGCTCGCTCACCCTGCTGGCGATCGGCGCCGCGCTCGGCGGCCTGGTCGGTTGGCTGGTCGGCCGCTCCGGCGGTGAGGTCGCCACGCTCGACCCGGTTGCCCAGGCGCCGTCGTCGCCCAAGGTGAACACCAACTCGACCGAGCGGGCCTCGGGGACCGGAGCCGTCCCGTGAACGCAGCGCCGGACGAGCGCGACGAGGAGTTCGTCGAGGAGGAAGAGGCGGAGGCCGGCCGCGAAGCCGCCGGGATCGGCGGCAGCGTCCCTGCCGACACCGACGACCCGGCGCAGCAGCCGTTGATCGAGGGCGGCGAGGGCGAGTCGGAGGGCTTCGAGCTGGCCGAGAAGGACCTCGAGGACATCGCCGAGCACGGCGATCAGCATCGCTTCCCCGACGGCATGGCGCAGCCGGAGGAGCCACAGGGCCCAGACGAGTACGGCGAGCCCGACGAGCCCATCCCCCTGGACGAGAACGGGTAATCCGGATGGCCCGCCGCAGCCTGATCGCCATCGTCACCCCCGCCTTCGGGTCACGGGAGTCGGTCGAGGCGCTGAAGGAAGAGGCGGCGCAAGGGGCCGGGGCGGAGGTCCGCCTCGTCTCCCCGGCGATCGAGACCAACCCGCTGCACCACACCCTCGGCGACATTGACGAGCCGCGGGTGAGGGCGAGGAAACGGCTCGATGAGGCGCTGGCGGCGGCGAAGGCCGGCGGCGTCGAGGTCGCCACGGCGGAGGTCGGCGACTCCGATCCGGTGCAGGCCGCCCAGGACGCGCTGTTCGAGAAAGCGGCCGACGAGATCTTGATCTTCGCCCACGCCGACAACGCCAAGGACTGGTACGAGGGCGACCTCTGGAAGCACGCCGAGGACTCGCTCGAGCCGCCGCTGAAGCTGATCGTCCTCGATGGCGGCCCGGACTCCAACGAACACGTCGTCGACACCGAGACCTCGGCCCGCGGCTATGCCAACACCGACGCCGGCCACGAGGTCGGCTCGGCCTACATGCCAGGGCTCACCCGCGGCGACCTCGCCGGGATGACCTTCGGCATCGTCGGCACGATCATCGTCATCATCCTCGCCGCCGTCGCCGCGACCGGCGGCACGGATACCGGCTGGCGCGCGGTGGCGATCGGCGTCGCGATCGCGGTGGGCCTGATCAACATGGCCCACGTCGTCGGACTGCTGCTGATGGAGAGCGTCCGCTACCGCGGTGGCTTCGCCAAGTTCTTCCGCGACCTCTCGATGATCGGCACCCCGACGGCGATCGTCGTCAACGCGCTGATCCTGATCCTCACTTAGGGCTGCCTCACTTAGGGCTGGCGGCTGTCGCCCGCGGAAGGGCCCGGGCCGGACCGATCGGAGCTCATACGTCCCGGGCGTCCCGGAGGCGACCCGGGCAGGCCGTGGCCGCCTCCGGGACGCCCGGGACGGGGAGTCTGCGAGAGGACCTGTCACAGGGACGGCACGTCTGCGGGATCCGTCGACGTGGGGGACGGGGCGTCGTCACGGAGATGCCACGTCCTCGGACGGTCAGGAAGCTGCGTGGTTCCTTATCCACCTATGGCGGGGATTTCGAACCACGCAGATTCCTGAGCGTTGGAGATCCGCAAGGAACCGTGACGTCCTCCGTCCCCGGCGCTCCTCCTGCCGGGGACCCGTGACGATCCCCGCCGCCCGCCCGACCCTCGGCCGTCCCCCGTGACCCGGCCTTCCCGGAGGCGGCCACAGCCTGCCCGGGTCGCCTCCGGGAAGGCCGGGTCCCTTGGCGCCCGGGCGCCAGCCGGCGGCGCCCGCCCCCGCGACGCCGCACAACGCGGCTAGGACGCGTTCGCCGCTTCCTGTTCGGCGGTGTCGTGCCGGGCCAGTGCCTCGAGCACCTCTTCGGCCAGTTGCGAGCCGTCCTCGGCGCGCAGGGGCGTCGCATCGATGCGGAGGATGACGCTGTCGGGCTCGATCTCCTCGAGCGAGACGCTCGGTCGGTAGCGGGTCGGCACGGTGATCGTGCGCAGCAGCTGTTGCTCGACTTCGCGCGGGCTGGCATGGCGGGGGAAGCGCACTCTGACGTCGACTTTCTCCGGCTCGCGCAGCGGCACCACCGCCAGCATCAGCAGCACGTTGTTGGGGATCTGCAGTCGGTCGGCCCCCTGGCTGAAGGTGGTGTAGAAGAGGCCTAGCGAGGTGACGGTGCCCTCGACCGATCCGGCCACGGCGCCGCCGACCAGGCGGACCCGTTCGCCGACCCGGAAGGGCCGGGTGGTCTGCAGGACGACCCCGGCGAAGATCGCGCCGAGGCTCTGCTGGGCGGCAAGGCCGAGCAGCACCGCGGTGAAGGCACCGCCGACGGCGAGGGTGGAGGCCTGGACGCCGGCGATCCGCAGCGCCACCACGACCACGGCGAGCATCGCCAGCAGGCGGAAGACGAAGCCCGCGGTGCCCGCGGTGGCGGGGTCGAGCCGGCGGTAGAGGCGGGGCGAGAGCGAGCGGGTGAACCAGTGCACCGCGGCGCTGCCGACGAATACCAGCACGATCACCGTCCCGACCCGGACCCATTCGCCGTAGCCGGGGGCGATCTGGCGCCGGTGCGAATAGACGACCAGGGTCGCGATCAGGACGAGCAGGGCGACGACGAAGCCGACGATCGCACGCTTGGAGACGCCGCGCGTCTCGATCTCCTCGCCGAGGCCGAGCGAGGTCCAGGCATGGGTGCGCGTCTCGAACAGCTCGCGCGGCAATCGCGGTCGTCTCGGGGTAGGCATCAGTGGCCGCTACCCGGTCGACTTGGCGTTAATCGCGGCGGACGGCTGGGTGACGAATGTCACCTGCGCAGGGCGGCGACCGCTTCGTCGCGCGTCTCGAAGACGCGCAGCGAGTGCTCCAGGCCGGTCACCTCGAGGACGCGCCGGACCTGCTCGTTCTGGCAGCAGAGGACGAGCCCGCCTTCGCCGCCGTTGCCCGCCGCCGCGTCGACCCGCTGCCAGGCGCGGACGATCAGCGCGATCCCGGTCGAGTCGATGAACTGGCAGCCGGCGAGGTCGATCAGCACGGCCGCGTCCGTGGCACGGATCGCGTCATCGAGCGGCTCTTCCAGTCGAGTCGCGGTCGAGAGGTCGAGCTCCCCGTGGACCTCCAACAGTCGGACGCCGCCCTCCAGGTCGGAGGCGGATGCTTGAAACGGCGCAGGACCCACTGGGCGCGATGCTAGCGCAGCGGAGAGACGAGCAGTGCCGGGAGCTCGACGGGCGTCCCCTCCTAGTTTGCAGGAGGTACGTCTGGGTATCAGGGCGAACGCGGGGCCGGTAGCTTTCCCGCGGCGCGGCAGGCTCGGGCGTCGATCAGCCGGGGACAGAGGAACTTGAGCACCAACGTCGATCCATCAGGGCTGCAGATGTCCCTCCCGGCGCGGGCGGAGAACGTCGCGGTCGTGCGCCACGCGATCGCTGGCCTGGCGGAGCGGATTGGCATGGACGAAGCGGCCATCGCCGACTTGAAGACGGTGGTCACCGAGGCCTGCATGAACGTCGTCGTCCACGCCTACCCGGAGGGCGAGGTCGGCCTGCTCAAGGTCGAGGCGGTGCCCGACCTCGGCGGGCTCACCGTCTCGGTCCGTGACTTCGGTGGCGGGATCAGCCCGCGGCCCGGGGTCGACCGGCCCAGCCTGCGGATCGGCCTGGCGCTGATCGCGGCGCTCTCCTCCAGCTTCGAGATCCGCGGCGGCACCGAGCGGGGGACCGAGATCCGCATGCACCTGCCGCTGCGCTCGCGGCCGACCTCCGATGACGGCGCGCCGCCGGGACCGGAGAGCCCGCCGGTCCCGGAGGCGACCGAGTTGCAGGTCGGCTCGCCGGAGCTGCTTGGTCCGGTGCTGAGCCGGGCGCTGACCGCCCTCGCCGCCCGCCACGAGATCACCGTCGACCGGATCTCCGACGCGATGCTGCTCGCCGACGCGATCTCGGCCGCGGCGCCGGCGGGCTTCGAGGACGGCCAGGTCAAGCTCAGCATCGTCGACCGTCCCGAGGGGGTCGAGCTGAAGGTCGGCCCGATGGCCTCCGACGCCGCCGTCGGCCTGCGCGACAGCCTGGCGCTGCCCGACCTCGGCGGCTCGCTGGAAACGCTGGCCGACGAGGTCCGCACCGAGGCCGACGGCGACGGCGAGTACCTGGTCCTCGGCATCGCCGCGACCGCCAGCTAGCCGCGCTCGCCAACCCCGCCCGGTGCGTTCGCACTTCCCCACACTGGTTGTGGGTTACTGCGAACGCCCTTCGTCCTGGTCGGCGACCTGCTCGCGGATCCGCTCCAGGGTCCGCCGCAGGATCCGCGAGACGTGCATCTGCGAGTGGCCGATCTGCGCGGCGATCTGCGACTGGGTCATGTCCTCGACGAAGCGCAGCCGCAGGATCATCCGCTCGCGCTCGTCGAGCTGCGGCAACACCCTCTCCAGCGCCAGTTTGTCGTCGATCAGCTCGTAGCCTTCGTCCTCGTCGCCGACCCACTCGGAGGCGGGCGATTCGTCCTCCTCGCCGCCGACCGGCCGGTCGAGCGAGAGCGGCCGACGGTTGTGGTTGGCCTCCAGCACCTCGAGCACGTCGCCGGGGTCGATCTCCAGTTTCGCCGCGATCTCGCCGACCGAGGGCGAGCGCTGCAGCTCGACCGTCAGCGAGGCCGTCGCTTTCTCCACCTCGGCCATCCGGTCGTGCAGGCCGCGCGGAACCCGCACGGTCCAGACCCGGTCGCGGAAGTGGCGCTTCAGTTCGCCGAGGATGGTGGGCGAGGCGAAGGCGGCGAAGGGGGTGCCGCGGGCCGGGTCGAAGCGGTCGACCGCGTTGACCAGGCCGAGGTTCGCCACCTGCAGCAGGTCGTCGAAGGACTCGCTGGCGCCGCGGTAGCGGAGCGCCAGGTTTTTCGCGAAGGGCAGGTAGCGGTGGACGAGCTCCTCGCGCGCGGCGGGATCGCGCTGGTCGCGCAGGCGCTTCCAGAGCAGCGCCTCGGCGGCGAGGCCCTCGCCCGGCCCGGTCGGCGCGCCGTCGGGAACTGGTCGTATCTCTCCGCTGTTCGCTGCCATCGGGGGGAACCGCCACGCCGAGGGTAGCTGCGGAGGTTGGCCAACCAGCCCCACGGGTAGGCGTCGGTGGTGAGACGGACCGTGCTCCCGATCGTCTTCGCGGCGCTCTTGGCGCTGCCCCCGGCGGCGGGCGCGGTCGGCGGCTTCCCGACCAAGGGCCACTGGCATCCCCGCCCTACCACGGCCGCCTGGCAGTGGCAGCTGCAGGGCAAGTTCCGGCTCACCGCGGGCGCCTCTGTCTACGACATCGACGGCTTCGAATCGACGCTCGCCGACGTGCGGGCGATCCACCGCCACCACCGCAAGGCGATCTGCTACCTCGACGTCGGCAGCTGGGAGGAATATCGGCCCGACGCCTCGCAGTTCCCGAAATCGGTGCTGGGGGAGCGCTACGAAGGCTTCCCGGAAGAGCGCTGGCTCGACATCGCCCATTTCCACGAGTTCGCCCCGATCATGGAAAGGCGGATCGAGATGTGCGCGCACAAGCGCTTCGACGCGGTCGAGCCCGACAACATCGCGGGCTGGGAAAACGACACCGGCTTCCCGCTCACCCGCGCCGAGCAGCTCCGCTACAACCGCTGGATCGCCGCCCAGGTCCACCGGCGAGGGATGGCGGTGGCGCTGAAGAACGACCCGCGGCAGGCGCGCCGGCTGGTCGGCGACTTCGACTTCGCGATCGTCGAGGAGTGCTTCCAGTACCAAGAATGCGGCTACTACAAGCCGTTTATCGAAGCTGGCAAGGCGGTCTTCGAGGCCGAGTACGAACTGCCGACCGCGCGGTTCTGCCCGCGGGCGGAAGCGCTCGACTTCGCGGCGATCCGCAAGAGCGTCGACCTGTTCTCCCGGCCCTGGGAACCGTGCGACCCGCTGCCGCAGGGATCGAGCTGAGTGGGAGGCACTAATCTCGCGGTGCGCCGCGGAGCGCCCCCCACGTCGAAGGAGGCCTTGATGGGATTCGACCAGTACCACGAGCCGCCGGAGGAGCTGCCGGCCGAGACGCGGACGTTCGCCCGCCTCTGTGCCTCGCTGGAAGAGGAGTGCCAGGCGATCGGCTGGTACCAGCAGCGCCTCGCGGTCGAGCCCGACGCCGACGCGCGGGCGATCATGCACGACGCCCAAGGGGAGGAGTTCAAGCACTTCTCGATGGACCTCGAGTTCCTCCTGCGCAAGACGCCGCGCTGGCGTGAGATCGCCGCCGGGGTGCTCTTTCAGGAGGACGACATCGTCGACCACGGCGAGGCGGCCGAGGCGGCCTCCGAGGACGACGGCGACAACGAAGCGGCGGTCGCATCGATGGCGGGCGGCGACGGCTCGCTGGGGATCGGCGGCCTGAAAGGACGGGGACGATGAACCACCTGCTGCGCGGCCACGCGCCGCTTACCGATTCGAACTGGAAGCTGCTCGACGAGGAGGCGCGCGAGCGCCTCGCGGGGCCGCTGGCGGCGCGCCGACTGGTCGACTTCGTCGGCCCGCGGGGCTGGGAGCACTCGGCGACCAACCTCGGCCGCACCGAGTCGGTGCCCGGCAACGAGGAGGGCATCAGCGCCCGCCGGCGGCGGGTCCTGCCGCTGGTCGAGGTGCGGGTCGACTTCGCCGTCTCCCGGGCCGAGATGCGCGACGACGACCGCGGCGCGCTCGACGTGGACCTTACCGCGCTCGACGCCGCCGCCCACCAGATCGCGGTCGCCGAGAACAGTGCCGTCTTCAACGGCTGGGCGAAAGCCGGGATCAGCGGCGTGATCGAGGCCTCGCCGTTCAAGCCCGAGCGGCTGGGGTCGAAAGCCGACGGCTACCCGCGGGCGGTGGCGCGGGCGGTCGAGGCGCTGCGCGAGGCGGGCGTCGTCGGGCCCTACGGCCTGGCGCTCGGCCCCGACGAGTTCATCAAGGTGATCGAGACCGCCGAGCACGGCGGCTACCCCTTGCTCGACCACCTGTCGCAGATCCTCGACGGCGGGCCGATCGTCTGGGCGCCCGGCCTGCGCGGCGCGATCGTGATGAGCTTGCGCGGCGGCGACTTCCTGCTCGAATCGGGCCAGGACCTCTCGATCGGCTACGACCGCCACGACGCCGACGCGGTGCACCTCTACCTGGAGGAGAGCTTCTCCTTCGTCGTCGCGACCCCCGAGGCCGCGGCGCCGCTCATCTAGCGCGCAGGCCGACGCTTGCCGCCTTGGGGGCGGCAAGCGTCGGGGCTTCGGGGGGCAGGGAGTTACTTGGGGTCGGGCGAGCGGAAGTGGAGCATCTCGACCTTCGAGAGCATCCCTTCCTTGCCCGACGAGGTGAGTCGCTCGGAGGACTCGCTCTGGATCTCGAGGACGCGATCGAGCGTCTCCGAGAGGAGCTTCGACACTTCGTCCCACCCCTGCTGGTCGACGACCATCGGGGTGCGGCTGAGGTGGCGATCCTCGGCCTCGTCGAGGGTGCCGCTCTTGACGGCCTCCTCGATGTCGTCGAACACCGATTTGAGCATCGCGCCGGAGAGACCGGGGCGGAGGCTCTGCGGCATCCGCGACCATTCGCTGTCGCTGAGGAACTGGCGTCGCGTCGCACGGTAGAAGTGCTCGGTGGCGCCGCGTCGTTGCTTGGTGTCGACGAGCTCGATGCAGTCGTATTTCTCGAGCACGCGGACGTGGTAGGCGACGAGATTCAGACTCTGGTCGAGCTCCTGGGCCAGCAGATTGGGGCTGGCTACGCGCTCGTTCAGAATGATCAGGATCTGTACGCGCAGGGGGTGAGCGAAGGCTTTGGCGACGATCTGTTCGACGCCGTCCTTCTTCTTGGTTTTCGGCAAGGGGGCTTCCTTCGGTCGTTTGCAAGGGGTGGCACGCCGATTTGCAAAGGGTAGCCGCCGTGGGTCAAGAAATCCAGAACTGATCTTAAAACCTCGTTTATTTGTTCGGTTTTACCGGTTGCAACTTGATTGCTGTAAACGCGTGGAGTAAAACAACTCTTCCGCCGAGTTTGGGGCGGAGGGAAATGCGGTTCGGATACGGAGGTGGCGACAGTGCGGATGGGCACTACGCGGGCACCGGTGGCGCCTGCGGCTATCACGAAGGGCTCCTGATGTAGGAGCGGGACGACGGTCGCCATGGCAGGCTTGTTCGGTGGCGCCTTGGAAGCTGCCGCTGCTCGTCTTGGCGATCGTCGTCTCGATCGTCGGCGCCTTCCTGCTCGGCGGTCCCGGGGTCGGGGTGGCGATCGGGGCGCTGGCGGCGGTGGTGCTGATCTACTGGGCGGCGCGGATGCGACCACGCGGCGGGATCGGCGAGGCGCCCGACCCGCAGCTGCGCCGGCGCCTGCTGGTGGTGGTCAGTCGGCCGGTGGAGGATCCGCGGACGACCGCGACGATCGCCGGCGAGGCGGGCATCGACGGCAGGCGCGACCTGGCCGAGGTGATGATCCTGGCGCCCGCCCGGATCGGCTTCCTCGACCGCTGGGCCTCCGACCTCGAGCCGGCGCGACGCGAGGCGCAGGAGACGCTGGTGATCTCGGTTGCCTCGCTGGCCAAGGTCGGCGTCGTCGCCGAGGCGCGGGTCGGCGACGAGGACATCGTCCAGGCGGTCGAGGACCAGGTCGGCACCTTCGCCGCCACCGAGGTGATCCTGGTGACCGCCACCGACGAGGAGGACCCCCACGCGGCCGCTGCCGCGGCCGAGTTGGCGACTCGGCTGCGAACGGGCTTCCGGCGGCTGGTGGTGGAGGATCGGCCGGAGCCGGGCGATGTCGGGGCGGACGGCCCGGTGGCGAGCGGTTAGACAGTTGATCCGTGCACCGAGAGCCGCGGATGCCGGTCCGACCCGGGCTGGCTGAGGTCGGCCCGGCATCGGCGGGAGCCCGGAGGGGAGGAGAGGGACGGCGAGACACGGTTCCGTGCGCTTTCTCCGCCGCTCTCGACACGGAGGCGTCGTGGAAGGCGCACGTCTGCGGAGGAACGGTCACGGAAGGCGCACGGGTGTCGCCTGCGTGCGGGGCCTCGAGCGTGACCCGGCGCGCATCGACCCTCGCGCCTTCGTGCCTCGACACACGCCTCTCCGTGACCTCCCGGCGCTCGGGCGGCCGAGGGGCGACCACAGCCTGTCAGGGTCGCCCCTCGGCCGCGAGGCGCCGGCTTGCCTGGCGCGACGGCCCAAGGCGCCGGCCGGGCGCCCGGGGCGTCACGGCCCGCGCTACACGACCCGCGCTGTTGCGGCGCTCAGAGGCCCAGTAGCTCGCCGAAGTGCACGGCGGCACGGGTCGGCGTGACCAGCCCATCCTCGGTGCCGTGCAGGAGGCCGGCCCCGGCCAGTTCGCGGATCGCCCGTAGAACCGCGTCGCGGGCGCCGAAGTCGGCGTCCTCGCCGGCCAGGTCGCGAACCAGCTCGGCCGCGGTGACCCGGGTGGGGTGGAGGTCTAGCACCCGTTGCAGCAGGGCTGATTCGACCCGAGCATCCTCGGTCTGGTTGGTCGGATTCTCCTCGTGCGCGTGCATCGCCATGCCGAGCCTAAGCCGCCGGGTCCTCGTCTTCTCCCCCCGCGACGTCGCCGTCGTTCTCGCTCAGTCCGAGAACTGCGAGTGCCCAGGGCTCCTCGATCGCGGGTGAGTAGAAGTGCTGCATCGAGCCGCGCACCGGCGCCGTGTCGACCAGGGTGACCGCGCCGCAGTCGGCGAGCACCCGCACGTGGTAGCTGACGTTGGAGAGCGGCTGACGCAGCTCGTCGGAGATCTGGCGCGGGCTGATCGGGTCCTGCTCGGCCATCGCGCGGAGGATCTGCCGGCGCAGCGGGTGACGCAGCGCGATCAGCAGTTCGTTGTCGTCGGTGTGATCCTCCCCGGCCATCGGGGCGGCAGCATAGAGCAATTGAAATGTTTTGTCCGCGTACGAAGGCGTCCGTACAGGGTCTCCATCAAGGCTTAAAGTTTTTGTCACAACTTCGCCGGGATTCGACGGGAATGCGGGCTCTTTCACTTGGGTTGCCGCGCGGGCTGGCATCACTGATCACCGATTTGTGAGAAATGTTGGATTGACTTGTGCACCCAGTATGGCGCAGACAAACAGTTGCGTACGCCGATTGCCGGTCGACGCGCGAGCTGGTCCGCGCGCCGGCTTCGAAAGCCCAGGCGAGCCTGGTCAAGAAAGCCGCACTACGACGTGGTCGAGGAGGACCTCGCGAACCTGCTCCAGACGCCCTCCTCGGGGCCCCCACGTCCACGTTGGCCTGCCCGACTCGGAGACCGGACGCTGATCGCCAACGAGATGCGCCCGCGGCTGCCCATGTTGGCCGCCCTGGCCGCCAAGCCGCCCTACCGCTGCGGCGCCGACAGCGGCATGGCGAGCGCCCGGATGGCCGGGGTGCGGGGGGACGGAGGTGCAGCCGACCGCTAGCGGCGGGCCTTCTGCGCGGCCGGCATCCTGGCGGTGCGAGTACCTGGCGGCGACGGCGGGGACTAAGAGGCGAGGGTGGCGGGGCCGGGCGGGCTGGCGCCCGGGGCGGATCGGGGCTCGGGCCTGAGGTGGTTCGGGCCGGACCGATCCGAGCTCAGGCGTCCCGGGCGTCTCGGAGGCGACCCGGGCAGGCTGTGGCCGCCTCCGAGACGCCCGGGACGACGAGTTTGCGGGGGGAGCTTGCGCAGGGACCGGCCGGCGCGGGGGGAGCCCCGGCGCAGGGACGGGTGCGTGGCGGGGAGGTCGGCCACTCGCTGCCGTATGCGGATAGCGCATACGGCAGCAGGGCGCCTCCGTGACGGGACAGACGATTGCGACGTCTCCGTGACGAGGCCGACGAAAGACGCCACGAAGACCGTGAGATCTGCGCGGGTCCCGCCCGG
>JAFDWF010000077.1 GCA_018268575.1 Actinomycetota bacterium | reverse complement strand
TCCAGCGCCGCGACCACGCCGTCGCGGCGCGCCTCCCAGTGCTCCGGCTTAATCGAGCCGGCGGGTGAGAGCGGGGGCAGGTGCGCCCGGTAGAGGGCCTCGTCGGCGTAGATATTGCCAACGCCGGCGATCCCCGACTGGTCGAGCAGGAACGACTTCAGCGGCGCCTTCTTGCCCGCCGCGATCTCCCCCAGCTTCTCCGCCGTGAACTCCGGTGAGAGCGGCTCGACTCCGAGTCGGGAGAAGCGCTCCGGCAGCTTCGCGTCGTCGATCAGGAAGGCCTCACCGAAGCGGCGCGGATCGGTGAACCAGACCTCGCGGCCGTCGTCGAGCAGGAAGCGGGCGCGCAGGTGGCGCTCCTCGGTGGTGCGCTCGCCCTGGTAGAGGATGCGGCCCTCGGCCGGGTCGAGGATCTCGCCGTCGTCCTCGCGCAGGACCAGGTTGCCGGTCATCCGCAGGTGCATGACCAAGGTCTGGTCGCCATCCAGTGCGAGCAGCAGGTACTTGCCGCGGCGGCCGAGTCCTTCGATCATCCGCCCGCCGACCTGCTTGCCGAGCCGCTTCGGCGGCACCGGCCGCGACCAGCGAGCGTCGAGCACCTCCAGCTGCTCGATCGCGTGGCCTTCCAGCTCCGGCTCGAGCTGACGGGCGACGGTCTCGACCTCGGGCAGCTCCGGCACGCCCGAAGTTCTACCCGAGCCGGCGTGCGTTCGCAGTTAGCCACACATAGTGTGGCTAACTGCGAACGCGCTCATTCGTCCTTGGCCCGCGGGTGCGCGTCGTAGTACACCTGCTTCAGGCGGTCGCCCGAGAGGTGCGTGTACATCTGGGTGGTGGCGATGTCGGCGTGGCCGAGCATCTCCTGGACCGCGCGCAGGTCGCAGCCGTTCGAGAGCAGATGGGTGGCGAAGCTGTGCCGCAGGGTGTGCGGGCTCATCTTGCCGTCGAGCCCGACCGCGCGCGCGTGGCGCTGGACGATCTTGTAGAGGCCCTGCCGGGTCAGCGGGCCACCGCGGAAGTTGAGGAAGAGGCGCGGCTCTTCGCGACCGTGCAGCAGCTCGGGGCGCCCGCCGCGCAGGTAGGCGCGGATCGCCGCGATCGCCTGGCGGCCGAGCGGCACCAGCCGTTCCTTCGACCCCTTGC
Source organism: Actinomycetota bacterium (assembly GCA_018268575.1). GTDB lineage: Bacteria > Actinomycetota > Thermoleophilia > Solirubrobacterales > 70-9 > VAYN01. The sequence continues at coordinate 26,149 of JAFDWF010000077.1, read as the reverse complement.
CGCGGGCGCGGACGAAGCCCTCGTGCAGGTCGACATCGGCCATCTCGAGGCCGATCACCTCCGAGGCCCGCAGCCCGCACGCGTACATCACCTCGAGCAGCGCCCGGTCGCGCAGCGCGGTCGGCTCGGCGCCCTGCGGCGCCGCCAGCAGCTTCTGCACCTCGGGGTAGTTGAGGACGTGCGGCAGCTTCTTCGACCGCCGCGGGGCGGCGAGGCTGGCGGTCGGGTCGTCGCCGATCAGCTCGTCACGGCGCAGGTGCTTGTAGAAGGAGCGCAGGCAGGCGGCCTTGCGGTGGATCGTCGCCGAGGAGCACGGCGGCCGCTCCGGGCTGCCGGTCGCCAGCTCGGCGAGGAACTCACCGACCTCGGCGGGCCGCGCCTTCAGCGCGTCGATGTGGTGGGCGGAGAGGTACTCGCCGTACTGCAAGAGGTCGGTCCGGTAGGCGTTCAGCGTGTTGCGCGAGAGGCCCCGCTCCAGCTCCAGGTAGGAGAGGAAGTCGAGCGTCAGCGAGCGGAAGCGAGCCTCGGCGCCGGAGTCGGCGGGCGCCGCGGGGGCGTCGTGCTTGACGGCGATGGCCATGGGCGGGTGTTCGGGCCGTTTGCGGTGAAACCTCTTGGCGCAAGGGACCATGCGCTGCGGCCGGCGGGTCCTGTCGCCGCAGGCGCCCACCATCCCTCCGGTAGCTAAAGCTTCCTCGGGACGGTTCCCCCTACGGCGCCACCCGCCGGAGATGCCAAAAGGGTCCCGGCCGCGAGGGGGGATTCGAAGAAGAGTGGATCGTCGGCAAGCTGGCGCCCCATGGTTCGCGCGGGGAGGCCGGAAGCTGCGTAGGCATCTAGGTCGACCGGCACCTCTTGCAGGAGATGGCGGCTGGCGCCCGTGGCGTCGATCTGGGACGCCAGGTTCGAGGCGCCCTCGGGGATCGCGACGGTGACCGGGGCCAGGAGAAGGTCCAGGATCGTTGCGGTGTGGTGGCTGAGGCCGCGGTGGCGCTCGCGGGGGTCGGCGGAGGACAGGCGCGGGCTGATGATCGTCGGCAGGCGCAGGGACAGGGCGGCGTGGGCGCTGTCGAGGGCGGCCATGCCGCCGTGGCCGAAATCGGTGTCGGAGCCGATGATCCCCGGGCCGGGACCGACCAGGACCGCGTCCCAGCCGAGGGCCGTGGCGGCCGCGTCGAGGGCGCCGACCGTGCTCAGCGCCTCGTGCTCGCCGCCGTAGGCAGGCGCTGCGGTGATGTGGCCGCAGAGGAGGCCACGGTCGCGCAGCTCGGCAACGTCGCGGGACAACGAGCCCGGCAGCGCACCGCCGGCGGTCTGGACGTAGCCGACCCGGATCCCCGGCCGCGCTTGGGCTGCCGCCCAAGCCGCCGGCGCCAGATGGCCGTGCAGCGGCAGCACCGCGACCTGGACCTTCGCCGGCAACGAGCCGTCGCCGGCCGACGCGCCCACCGTCGACCCGGCCTCCACCCCCGGGCCCGAACCGATCAAAGGCGCCTGGGGAATATTTCGGGCGCAGAGCGACTGCTTCCTGCCCTCCACCGGCTCGACCGGGTGCTGGAGCGAGGTGTAGTTCAGCTTGATCACGTGGGCGTCGCCCTCGACCCCACCGCCGAGGCCGCGGGTGAGGTTGACGTGGACGACGTCGAAGCCGCCGGAGCCGAGGCCGAGATCGAGCGCCGCGCAGTTGACGACCACCTCGTCGCCCTCGCGCATCGGGCCGAGCAGGACCTCGTCCGCCCAGGCCGGCCGGCGCTCGCCGTCGACCTCGACGACCAGCGGGGCCTCGGAGACGACGACGCCGCGCCGCAGGTCGAGCCGCCCGCTCACGGCTCGGCGCTCACGCTCGCGCGAGGATGCCCTCGCAGACCTCGAGCATCTTGTCGAGGTCGGCGGCGGCGACGTGCTCGTCCGCCGTGTGGACGCCGTCGGGACCGTTCGCCAGCAGCACGCTGTCGAAGCCGGCGAGGCGGAAGACGTTGGCATCGCTGCCGCCGCCGATCGATTCGCGGCGCGGCTCGACCCCCGCCGCACGCAGGCTCTCCTCGGCGAGGCCGAGCGCAGGCGAGCTCGACGGCACCTTGTAGCCGCGGAAGAGCTCCGAGACCCGCACGTCGACGTCGCAGCCGAACTCGCTCGCGCCCCAGGCGCAAGCGTCGGCGATCTGCCCGGCGACCTCCGCCGCCCGCGCCGCGTCGAGGCTGCGGGCCTCGGCGTGGATGCCGCAGTGCCCCGCGACGACGTTGCCGGAGGTGCCGCCGCTGATGATCCCGACGTTGGCGGTGGTGCCCTCGTCGAGGCGCCCCAGGCTCATCCGCCCGATCGCCGCCGCGGCGGCCTCGATCGCGCTCGAGCCGTCCTCCGGCCGCACCCCGGCGTGCGCCTCGACCCCGACGAAGTCGGCGAGGATCTTCTGCTGGGTCGGGGTCGCCGTGATCACCTCGCCGACCGGCCCGGCGTGGTCGAGGACGAAGCCGACCGGGGCCCGCAGCTTCTCGATCTCGAAGGCCTTTGCGCCGCGCAGGCCCTGCTCCTCGGCGACCGTCAGCAGCAGCTCGATGCCGACCGGCGGCGTCTTCTCCACCCCGCGCCGGACCAGCTCCATGAAGACCGCCACCGCCGCCTTGTTGTCGGCGCCGAGGATCGTGTCGCCGGCGCTGCGAAAGACGCCTTCGTCGTCGACGACCTCGACCCGGCCCTGGTGCGGAACCGTGTCGACGTGCGCGCAGAACATCACGTACTCGTCGCGCTCCCCCGCAACCCGCGCCAGCAGGTTTCCCGCCCCCGCTTCCGCCGGCCCGGCGGCGTCGTCCTCCTCCACCTCGAGCCCCATGGCCCGCAGTTCGGCGGCCAGCGTGTCGACCACCTCGCGCTCCTCCCCGGTCGGCGAGCGGATCTCGCAGAGCCGGGCGAAGGTGTCGTAGAGCCTCGCGTTCCCCGTCACCGGGGGAAGGCTAGACATCGTGGCGGCGCGGCGCGCGGCGGGCGCTAGCGGTGCTCAGAGGAGCGGGTGATGCCGATGTCCATGCCCTCGCCCTCCGGGTCCGGCTCGGGTTCGCCGATCTCGCCGCCGTCGGCGGGCTCTTCGCCCGCGTGCTTTGCCGCCGCGCCGACGAACTCGCGGAATAGCGGCTCCGGCCGGTTCGGCCGCGAGTTGAACTCCGGGTGAAACTGGGAGGCGACGAAGAACGGGTGGTCGGGCAACTCGATCATCTCGACCAGACGCCCGTCGGGCGAGGTGCCACCGGCGACCAGGCCCTCGTCTTCGAGCCGGCGCCGCAGCTGCAGATTCACCTCGTAGCGGTGGCGGTGGCGCTTGTAGATGACGCCCTCGCCGAAGATATCGAACGCCCGCGTGCCCTCGTAGAGCCGCACCGGGTCGGCGCCGAGGCGCATCGTCCCGCCCATGTCGGAGACGTCCTTCTGCTCCGGCAGCAGGTCGACCACCGGGTACGGCGTCTCCGGGTCGAACTCGGAGGAGTTGGCGCCCTCCATGCCGACCACGTGGCGGGCGAACTCGACCACCGCGATCTGCATCCCGAGGCAGATCCCGAGGTAGGGGATCTTGCGCTCGCGGGCGATCCTGGCGGCGGCGATCTTGCCCTCGATCCCGCGCTCGCCGAAGCCGCCGGGGATCAGGATCCCGTCCATGCCCTCGAGCGCCTCGGGATCGAAGTTCTCCGAGTCCACCAGCTCGATCGAGGTCTCGACGCCGTGGTGGATCCCGCCGTGCTCGACCGCCTCGATCACCGACTTGTAGGCGTCGGCGAGGGCGACGTACTTGCCGACGATCGCGATCCTGACCTCGCCGGCGGCGGCGTCGGCGCGGCGAACCATCGCCTCCCACTCGGTCAGGTCCGGCGAGGGCGCCTCCATGTTGAAGTGGTCGAGGACCAGGTCGTCGACGCCCTCGGCCCGGAAGACCAGCGGGATCTTGTAGATGTTGTCGACGTCGTGGGCGGAGACGACGGCTTCGACCGGGAGGCTGGCGAAGAGCGCAATCTTCTCGCGGATCTCGCGGTCGAGGCGGTTTTCCGAGCGGCAGACCAGCGCGTGCGGCTGGATCCCGATCCGCCGCAGCTCGTTGACGGAGTGCTGGGTCGGCTTCGTCTTCAGCTCGCCCGCGTGGCCGATGTAGGGGACCAAGGTCAGGTGGACGAACATCGCCCGCTTCGGGCCGAGGTCGGTGAACAGTTGGCGGATCGCCTCGAGGAAGGGCAGCGACTCGATATCGCCGACCGTGCCGCCGATCTCGGTGATCACGAAATCGACCGCCTGGGACTCGGCGACGATCAGGATTTTCTGCTTGATCTCGTTGGTGATGTGCGGGATCACCTGGACCGTGGCGCCGAGGTAATCGCCGCGGCGCTCGCGCCGGATCACCGAGTTGTAGACGCCGCCCGCGGTGACGTTCGACGCCCGCGAGGTGTTTTCGTCGGTGAAGCGCTCGTAGTGGCCGAGGTCGAGATCGGTCTCGGCGCCGTCCTCGGTGACGAACACCTCGCCGTGCTGGAACGGGCTCATCGTCCCCGGATCGACGTTGATGTAGGGGTCGAACTTCTGCAGCTGGACCCGGTAGCCACGGGAGACAAGCAGGCGTCCGATCGAGGATGCGGTAATGCCCTTGCCAAGGGCCGAGACGACACCTCCGGTAACGAAGATGAAACGGGTGTCGCCGTGGGTGGATGGGCTCATGCTCTGCCGAGCGAGTCTAGCCAGCGCAGGGGCGGAACCCGTTCGATCGTCGCCGAGATCGAGCGTAACTCCCCATAGACCGTCAAAACGAGGACGACGCCGAGGGCGATCAGCTGTGCGTCCCCCGAGAGGACCGTGAGCAGCCAGACGCCGGCGATCGCGCCGACGAGATTCGAGCCGGTGTCGCCGAGCATCGCCCGCTCGCCGAGCGTCAGCCAGGCGCCGACCAGGACCGGACCGACGAAGATCCCCAGCAGTTCGATCGGCACCAGCGTCCAGGCGCAGAGGCAGAGCGCCGCGCCGAGCAGGGCCAGCGCCTTCTCCGCCCGCCCCGGCCGCAGGTCAAGCAGGTTGAAGAGGTTGGTGGCGAGGACGAGGAGGACGACGTCGGCGACGTAGCGCCAGGTCGCGAGGCCCTGGCCGGAGACGACGTAGGCGGCGAGCGCCACCGCGCCGATCGCCTTGATCGCGCCGGTCGAGAGGCGCCCTTCGCGGAGCGCCGCCCAGTGGCCGCGCCAGCCGCGCGGCGTCGCCGCCGCCTCGCCCTGGCCGAGCGCGTCGTCGAGGAAGCCGAGGAAGGCGATCCCCAGCAGGTAGGGCAGCCAGCGGCGCAGCTCGGGGGACAACAGGTCGAGGCCGGCGCGGTCGTTCAGCACCGCCAGCGGGGCGAGCGCGACCAGCGACACGGTCGCCAGGATCGCCCCCAGCGGGAAGGCGAGCGCCGCGCCGCGATAGTTCGTGCGCACCAGGCCCGCCTCGCGCAGGCCCCGCGCTCCGGCCGGCAGCATCGGCACCGCCAGCGCGATCGCGAGCGGGAACCCGACCCAGTACAGGGCTCAGCCCCCCGGCGTCAGCAGGTCGGGCAGCAGGCGTTCGGCGGTGCCCTTGACGCCGAAGTTGCCCTCGGCACCGTGCAGCGCGGAGACCATGGCCACCTCCCCCGCGGTGTGGTCGATGTCGTCGACGGTCGAGAGGCCGTTCGACTGGAAGAAGGCGATCGAGGACGGTTCGGTCGAGGTCGCCTCGACCCCGACCACCGGCACGCGCGTCGCCGTGATGCCCTTCAGCAGCGCCGTCTCCAGCTGATTCGCGGTGGAGCGCTGGGCCGGGCCCATCCCTTCCGGTTGGCCGCGGACGATGATCACCGCGTCGAGCGCGCCGAATTCGCCGCTGGCGCGGGAGAAGAGCTGGCCGCGGACCAGTTCCGGCAGGGTGCCGCCGATCACGATCTGGCGACCGACGCCGACCCCGAGTTCGGTCAGCTCTTCGGTTTCTTCCTGCAGGTTGGCGAAGCGGGTCTTGGAGAGTTCGGAGGCGAGGCCCGCGGTGTTAACGGGCTCACGAACCACGCCGACGCCAACCAGCTTCGCCCCGGTCGGACCGAGCGCGTCCTCGACCGCCGAGGTGATTTCGCTCGACAGGCCGCCGAGGGCGATCACCGCGACCCGCTTGCCCTGCAGTCGGTCACGGGTCAGCACCGGGTAGACCTTTTCGTCGAATTCGTTGGCGCGGCCGAGTTCGCTGTTCAGGTCTTCGGCGTGCGAGCGTGCGTCCTGCAGGTTGCCGACCAGGCTCTGCTCGAGGTTCTTGCGCGTTTCGGTCAGCGCGCGGCCGCCGAACTCGGCGCCGATCAGGATCCCCACCGCGAGGGCGAGGAAGACCGCGATCAGTGAGGTTGCGTGGTAGCGCGCGCTGTAGCCCATTCAACCTGCAAAGGCTAGATGTTGACGACACCCGCGGGGGCGATCAGATTTCCAGCCAGATCCGCACCTTCAGCCAGAACAGCTCGAACACGTCGTTCAAGGCCGGCGAGGTGATGATCAGGATCGTCACCAGGACGAGGAAGGCGATGGCGAAGAAGATCAGCGGCATCAGGGTCGAGCTCGGCCGGTAGAGGCGGCTGACGCCCTTCGCATCGACCAGTTTCTCGCCGATCCGCAGCCGGGTGAGGAAGGTCGACGACATCCCGCCGCGCTTGCGGTCGAGGAACTCGATCAGGTTGAAGTGGGCGCCGACGCTGACGATCAGGTCCGCCCCCTTCTCGTGCGCCATCAGCATCGCGACGTCCTCGCTGGTGCCGGCGGCGGGGACGACCTTGTGCGGCAGGCCCATCTCCCGCAGGCGGGCCTCGCCGGGGGCGCGCCCGTCGGGATAGGCGTGGACGATCAGCTCGGCGCCGCAGCCGAGCGCCGCGTCTGAGGCCGAGTCCATGTCGCCGAGGATCAGGTCCGGCTTCAGCCCCGCTTCGAGCGCACCGTCGGCGCCACCGTCGACGGCGACGATCAACGGCCGCACGTCGCGGATATAGCTGCGCAGCGCTTTCAGGTCGCGGCGGTGGCCTTCGCCGCGGACGACGATCAGGACGTGCCGGTCGCGAAAGGAGACCCGGGTCGGCGGAAAGTCGATCGAGCCGGTGAGGATGTCGGTCTCCTGGCGGACGTGCTCGACCGTGTTCTCGGCGAACTCGGCCAGCACCTCGTCGATCCGCTCGCGCTGGGCGGCGAGCTGGGCTTCCAGGTCGGGGACGGTGAGCACGCGGCCGCGCAGCACCTCGTCCTCGCCGGCGAGCACGCGCCCGTCGCCGTCCAGGGTCAGCTGCTGGCCGTCGCGGACCAGCTCGAAGACGGGGACGTCGGGCGCGTCGATCAGGCGGATCCCGGCGCGGGCCAGCATCAGCGGGCCGGCGTTCGGGTACTTGCCGTCGCTGGAGGGCGCGGCGTTGACGACGCCGGAGACGCCGCAGGCGATCAGCTCCTCGGCGGCGATCCGGTCGACGTTTACGTGGTCGATCACCGCGACGTCGCCGGGGCGCAGGCGTTTCACCAGGTGCTTGGTGCGGGCACCGAGGCGCGCCGTGCCGACGATCGGCACGGAGCTGGCCCGCGTTCCGCCGCGACGCCCGAGCAGACCGGGCAGGCGACGACGACTGGTGGTTGCCACGGCCCCAGATTATTTGATCCAGGCCGCCTGAGCGGCGCATAGCGGCGTCCTCCCTCGCTTATGTGCAGAGCACACTGCGCTCGGTGCGTCCTTGCTCTGCTTGCTCAGGCGGCCTGGATCAGCTCTCTGGCGTGCTGGGTCGCCGCCGCGTCGGATTGCTCGCCGCCGAGCATGCGGCGGATCTCCTCGACCACGGCCTCGCCGTCGAGCCGCTCCACGGTTGCCACGGCGGCCTTCCCGGCGAGGCCCTTCTCGAGCCGGAAGTGGACGTCGGCGAGCGAGGCGACCTGCGGCAGGTGGGTGATGCAGAGGACCTGATGCTCGCCGCCGAGCGCCCGCAGCCGCTCGCCGACCATCCGGGCGGTGTTGCCGCCGACCCCGGCGTCGATCTCGTCGAAGACCAGCGTCCCGGCGCCCGCCCGCGGCCCGAGCCCGCTGAGCGCCAGCATCACGCGGGAGAGCTCGCCGCCGGAGGCGGCGTCGCGGAGCGGCGCGGGCGCGATCCCGGGGTTGGGGGCGACGCGGAGCTCGACCGTCTCGCGGCCGGAGGCGCCGTACTCCTCGGGGTGCGGCTCGAGCACGACCTGCAGCCGCGCGCCGTCCATCGCCAGGTGCGCCAGCTCCTCGGCGACCCGCTTCTCCAACGGCGCCGCGGCCGCCTCGCGCCCGGCGCTCAGCTTCGCGCCCAGCGTGGCCTGGCGCGCCTCCGCCTCGGCCAGCGCCGCGGCTGCCTCGGCGCCCCGAACCTCTGCGCCCTCGAGCCGTGCGATCTCGGCCCGGCAGCGCTCGGCGTGGGCGAGCACGGACTCGACGCTGCCGCCGTGCTTGCGTTCGAGCCGGTCGATCGCCTCCAGCCGTTCCTCGATCGCGAGCAGCCCGCCCGGGTCGGCGGCGAGGACCTCGGCGTAGTCGCGGAGCTCGGCGGCGGCGTCGCCGACCTCGACGTTCAGCGCCGCGACCCGCTCGGCGATCGGGTCGAGCGCCGGGTCGAGCCCGCTCGCCGCGGAGAGCCGCGATTCGGCCAGGGCCAGAAGCCCGGCCGCACCGCCACCCTCGAGGTCGGCCCCGGCCAGCGCGGCGTGGGCACCGGCGGCCGCCTCGCTCAAGCCCTCGGCGTGGCGCAGCCGCTCGCGGTCGGTGGCCAGCGCGGCGCGCTCCTCCGGATCCGGTTCGACCTCCTCGATCTCGGAGAGCTCGTAGCGGTAGAGGTCGAGGTCGCGCTCCCGCGATCCCTCACGCTCGCGCAGCTCGGCCAGCTCCGCCTCCAGGCGGCCGACCTCGCGGTGGGCCTGGCGATATTCCTCGCGCAACGCCAGGTGCTCCGCCCCGGCGAACCCGTCGAGCACCTCCATCTGGGCCGAGGCGATCGTCAGCTTGCGGTGCTCGTGCTGGCCGAAGAAGGCGACCAACCGGCCGCCCAGCACCCTCAGGTCGGCCGCGGTGGCGGCGCGCCCGGCGACGAAGGCGCTGGTCCGCCCGCCCGCCGACACCCGCCGTCCCAGCACCACCTCCTCGGCGCCGACGGGCAGTCGCTCGGCGAGCTCCGCCAACTCCGGGGCGTCGAGCAGTCCCGGCGGCAGGTCGAAGACGCCCTCGACCCAGGCCTCCTCGGCGCCCGGCCGGACGATCCCCGACTTCGCCTTGCCGCCCATCAGCAGGTCGAGCGAGTGGGCGAGCACGGTCTTCCCCGCGCCGGTCTCACCGGTGATCGCATTGAGCCCGGCACCGAGCCGCAGCTCGGCCCGCTCGATCAGCAGCAGGTTCTCGATCCGCAACTCACGCAGCACGCATCGGGTTTAGCAGCGCTCGCGGCGGAGCCTCGGCCCCCGCACGCGCTATTTGCGTCGTTCACGCCCCGGTCGGTTGGACGAACGAGGAGGAGCGGGTCAGGGCGAAGCCCGCGATCGCGCCGACGAAGGAGAGGATCGCGGCGATCAGGATGATCGAGTTGAGGGCGCCGACGAAGGCGACATCGGCGGCGGCCACGGCCTTGACGTGGAGCGCGGGCGGCAGGGGCAGCGCGGCGACGCCGCGCGAACCGCTCGAGGCGACGATTTCGCCGAGCCCCTTCGGCGCCTGGGGCAGGATCTCGGCGAGCTTCGAGTTGACCTGGGACTGGAAGATCGCGCCGAGCCCCGCCACGCCGGTGGCGACGCCGACCTGGCGGAAGGTCGAGTTGATCCCCGATCCCATCCCCGACTTCTCCACCGGGACGACCGCGATCGCCGCCTGGCCGATCGCCGGGTTGGTGATGCCGACGCCGACGCCGGCGATCAGGAAGCCGACCAGGAGCGTCGTCCAGGTCGAGTCGGGCGCGATGCCGTGCATGAAGAGGAGTCCGATCCCGGTCAGGGCGAGGCCGAGCCCGAGCAGCACCCGGATCGCGACCCGGTGGGAGAGCACTCCCGAGACCGGCGATGCGACGAAACCGAGGACGGTCAACGGCAAGAAGCGCAGGCCGGCCTCGAGCGGTGAGTAGTCGAGCACGCCCTGCAGGTAGATCGTGATGTAGAGGAAGAGCGCGAACATCCCCGCCGAGAGGCAGAAGGCGACCGCCGAGACCCCGTTGAAGGCGGGGTTGCGGAACAGCGTCAGGTCGAGCATCGGGTATCGCGTGCGCAGCTGGATCGCGACGAAGACCGCCATCAGGACGGCGGCGCCGATCAGGCAGGCGAGGATCGTCGCGCTCCCCCACCCTTCCGGGTTGCCGCGGATCAGGGCGAAGATGAGGAGGAAGAGCGAGGCGGAGAAGGTGACCAGCCCCGGGATGTCCAGCGGTTCGGGTTCCTTGCCGAAGACGTTGCGGACCTTCTGCTCCGTCAGCACTATCGCGACGATGCCGATCGGGACGTTGACGAAGAAGATCCATTCCCAGCCGAAGCTCTCGGTGATCACGCCGCCGATCAGCGGGCCGATCGCCGCCGCGCCGCCGATCGTCGCGCCCCAGACCCCGAACGCCGTCGCCCGGTCCCTGCCCTGGAACTCCTGGCCGATCAGCGCCAGCGAGGTGGCGAACATGCCCGCGCCGCCGACCCCCTGCAGCCCGCGGCAGATGTTCAGCAACGTCGGGTCCTCGCTGATCCCGCAGAGGAAGGAAGCGGCGGTGAAGATCGCGAAGCCGATCGTGAAGACGCGCCGACGGCCGAGGCGATCTCCGAGGCTGCCCGCGGTGAGCAGGAACGAGGCGAGCATCAGCGAGTAGGCGTCGACCACCCACTGCAGGCTCGAGAGGCTGGCGTGCAGCGAGCGCTGGATGTCGGGCAGCGCGACGTTGACGATCGTCACGTCGAGAAGCAGCATGAAAGTTGCCACGGAGACGAGGACGAGCGTCCACCACTTACGTTCCATAAGTGCGGACCCTAGATCAGCTTCTAAACGGCGAGGTGACCGAACTTGTCGCGGATGCGCCCGTAGAAGCTCGTGCCGGGGAGCTGGGCAAGGCTGCCGGCCGAATCGACGAAGTGGATCTCCAGGTCCGCGCCCGGCGCCAGCTCGCCGAACTCGACCCCGTCGAGGGCGATCTCCACCGGCTCGCGATCGGGCGCGTTGGCGACGGTGAGGACGTCGGCCGGGGCGACGACGAGGGCGCGCGCCGTGAGCGAGTGCGGGGCGATGTAGCTGACCGCGTACCCCTTCACGCCCCAGGCGAGGATCGGTCCCTGGTTGGCGAGGTTGTAGCCGGTCGAGCCGACCGGGGTCGCGGTGACGAGGCCGTCGCAGCGAACGTGGCCGACCTCTTCGGAGGCGATCCGGTAACTCAGCTCGGCGACCCGGTCGCGCGGGCGCCGCGAGAGGGTCACGTCGTTGAAGCCGAGCCCACCCTTGCCGTTCGCCTCGACCCGCAGGGCAGGGAGCTCGATCGTCTCCACCTCGCCCGCGAAGGCGCGCGCGATGCCCGCCTCGGCGTCGTCGCGCTCGACCGCCGCGAGGAAGCCGACCGTGCCGAAGTTCACGCCGAACACCGACACGTTTGTGCCAGCGAAGCGGCGGAGCGAATGGAGGATCGTGCCGTCACCGCCGAGGACGAGGCAGAGGTCAGGCGATTCGCCGGGCTGCTCCAGCTCGATCCCGGCGGCCGCGGAGCCGTGCTTGTCGAGCTCGCCCTGGTCGGCGACGAGGCGCCAGCCCGCGGCACGGGCGGCGGCCACGGCCACCGGCACCGCCTCGGTCGCGGCGGGCGGGTGAGAGTGGGTGATCAGCGCGGCGGTCTTCACCGGCCTGCCTCCTCGGCCTCGCCGTCGAGCGCGTCGCCACCCTCCGCGGCGCCGTCGGCCGGCAGGCTCGCCGCATCGGCGGCGGCGATCGCGCCCTCGAGGCCCTCGAGCTCCGCCCCCTCCCCGCCGCACCAGACGAAGGTCTCGCGATTCCCCTTCGGCCCCGGCAGCCCGGAGGAGGCAATCCCGCGGACCGGCAGGCCGGTCTCGCGGGCGGCGAGCGCCACGGTCAGGACCGCCTCCCGGCGCGCGGCGGGATCGTGGACGACGCCGCGGCCGACCCGGTCGCGACCGAGCTCGAACTGCGGCTTCACCATCGCCAGCACCTCGCCTCCCGGCACGAGGCAGGCGGCGACCGCGGGCAGGACCTTGGTCAGCGAGATGAAGGAGACGTCGATCGTCGCCAGCGAGGCCAGGAACGGCAGGTCGGCGGGGGCCAGGGCACGAGCGTTCTGGCGCTCGACCACGGTGACGCGGGAGTCCTTGCGCAGGCGCGAGTCGATCTGGCCGTAGGCGACGTCGACCGCCGCCACCCGCGCGGCGCCCCGCTGCAGCAGGCAGTCGGTGAAGCCGCCGGTCGAGGCGCCGATGTCGGCGCAGTCGCGGCCGTCGACCTCGATCCCGAGGGCCTCGAGCGCGTTCTCCAGCTTGATCCCGCCGCGGGAGACGAAGCGAGGCCGCGCGGCAAGCACGAATTCGGCCTCCGGCTCGACCAGCTGGCTCGGTCGCAGGGCGATCGGCCCGTCGGTCCCGACCCGCACCTCGCCCGCCCGGATGGCGCCCGCGGCAGCCGATCGGGAGGGAAAAAGTCCCCGCTCGGCGAGGACGGCGTCGATCCGCGCCTTTTTCATGCTCGAAAGCTACAAGGAGGCCCGATCCGCGCCCCCGGATTGCACCGCCTGCAACGACCTGCGGACCCGTTCACGGACTTTTAACGCCCTCCCGGGAGCGAGGCGGCGATCCTGGTATACAAGGAAGGCCTCCTATTCGGCCCCCAGAGCCAAATCCGCACCAGAGCAGGGAAAACGACCCCCCAAATGGCGATCTCTGTGACCCCCCTCACACACAAATCGCACGTACGTTCGTATGCTGTTCAAGGATTCAGTCGGAGCAACCGATAGGAAGAAAACAGAGAACTTTTTGGTCGAGTCCCGCGTCGTACATATGGCCCTAGATGCTTCCCACATCTGGCGCCCACGACTCAACTGGGCTCACCTACCTCCCACGGATCCACATATATAGAGATACATATCTCTCCTCCCTGTAGTAACCCCAGAAGCGCCCCGGCTCCCCGCCGGGGCGTTTTCTGTTGAATCGACTTCGCAGATCTAAGAATTGGGCCTCAGAAGGCGTCGTTGCCAGGATCGATCAGCGGCTCCTGGGTCCGGTGCCACAGTTGGTGCCACGGTCACGCAGATCCCCTGCGGCTTTTCTCTGAAGTCTCCTTGCCCTCATCTCAATCCCAATCGGCATCGCGCGCAGATTGCGTCCCCTGACGTCGGGGCGCACGCTCGGGCCGGCGGGACGTCGCCGTAGCCGACGCGAGCCATTTGACCTGCTCGACCACGATCAGCGGTGGCAATCCGAACTTCACGATTGGTCGAAGCCGCGGTCAATAAAGTCCCTGAAATGCACTAGCTGAGACCCCGTTTCGAGCCCATGCCGTCTCGCCGCAAGGCATCTGGTCGGCGCCGCGCGGCGACCGGCGCCATCGTCGCCTACGCGCGAGCCGTCACCGCTATCGCACCGCCCAGGGCGTCTTGGCGCTGCCGGTGGCACTGAAGAACGCTATGAGTCGGCATCGAGGGCTTCGGGTCGGCTTCTGACGCCCGATCAGATCGTCGCCGTCCTCATCCGTGGCTTTGCGACCGGCTGCGAGGGCAAGCAAGGGGCGCCCTCCGACTCAACGGAGAGCGCCCGAGGAACTCCGGCTAGATCAGAAGCCGAAGTTGTAGATGGTGAGAGGGAAGCCTTGGGCTTCCAACTCCACCGATCCCACGTCGGTAGTGGCACCCGCGGTGTAGGCGCCACCATCCCCCATGGAGACCGCGATTTGGCAGATCACTTCGTCACCGAAGGCGGCCTGTGCAGCGTCCCAACCGTAGGTCGAGGTAGCTTCTTCTGCGCCCGCGTCGTCGTTCAGACGGATGGACCCGGCGGTCACATCGAACGCCCGGTAGTCACCGCTGTTCGACAGGTTGGCATAGACGCCGTTGACCCGTTGGGTGTTGGCGGAGAAAATGACGCGGTGTTCTTCGGTGCCGCCACAGGCATAGTCACCGTCGAAGAAGACGCGGAAGTAGGGCGTCCCACCATGCTGGTCGGGCACCTGGGTGTAGCCGGCGCTGTAGTCGACCCGGCTCAATTCACCGAACGTCTTGCCATCGAGCACATTGCTGCGGATGCTGGCGTACTGCGTGCCAGTGCTGAAGACGGTGCGGACCCCATCGGAGGTCAGCGTCGGGACGGGGTCTTGTACTTCCGCTTCGTCACCGGCGGTGGCGAACCAACCCTGGGAACCGTCGAGCGTGGTCACCTGCTTGACGTTGCTTGGGCCCGGTTTTCCTTCCGGGCCGGGTTTTCCTTCCGGGCCGGGCTTGCCTTCCGGACCGGGCTTGCCGTCGTTGCCCTGCTGGCCCTGGTCGCCCTGCTGGTTCTGTGACCCCCGGCTGCCAAGGTTGCGGGCGGCGGCGGTCTTGTTCTTCACGCACTTGGTCCCGTTGCGATGCTTGCCGGTCGGGCACTCCTTGGCGCGATGCTTCTGCGCGGCAAGGGCACCGGTCGCCACCACCAGCAGCAGGATCGCCACCGCGGCGGCGACGATTTTCGCGTACCTCATCTTTTCCTCCTCGGTCTTCCGAGCCGCGCACACCCAACGCCGCGGGTCACCGCGAGCGCTGGACCCCACCTATCGAACAAACGTCCAAATCCGGTTGCGAAGCTCAAGGATCGGAATGAAAGATCCGATCTTTATCTGTTGATTTCCGGCGGTGCAATCTGCCGGCCGCCTGTCCGCGTGTCAACGGACGGACGGGCCGAAAAGGAGCCCGATTTCGGTTTTCGTCAGCAGTCGTACCGAATATCCGTCGATAGAAGTCCAGATGCCTGCCGCTGGTCGCCGCCGGGACCGATCGACATTCCGTGGCCATCACGGGCAAACAGACGCGATACCTCCTGGCCGTGGTGCTCCTCGCATTCCTCCTCGACCTCGTCGGCGCATCCAGGTCGTCTGCCGCCGGGAACGAACTGCTCTTCCGCCTGGCCGACGGAAGCGCCCTTCACGTGACCGCCGCAGCGTTCGACCGCGAACAGGTCGCGCCGACCGTGGCGATGATCGATTCCTTCCCCCACGGATCCGAGCTGACCAACCTTGACCTCGAGGTGGGTAGGAGTGTCGAAGTCGAGAACCGGTGCGGGGAAGAAACCATGGCCTGCTACGACCCCCGCGCCGAGGAAATGGTCGTCGACGGCGAACCCGGCCTCGTCGAGGCCGAGCCACTGATCTCGGTGGTGGCCCATGAGTACGGGCATCACATCGCCAACAATCGCGAAGGCGGCATCTGGCCGGCGTTCGACCAGGGGACCCTCCGTTGGAGCACCTACGAGCAGGTCTGCGAGAGGACGCGCAAAGGCCTTCTCTACCCCGGCAACGAGGGCTCTCACTACTGGGAAAACCCGGGCGAGGCCTTCGCCCAGTCATACGCGACCCTGGTCGAACCGGCGACCCCGTGGCCCTACACGCCTCTTCTGGCTCCCGATCCGACGGCCCTCCGGAAGATCCGCGAAGACGTGCGCGATCCGGTCAGGCCGCGGATGTCGATCTGGCAGGTCGGATCGCCTAAGGACGACGGACCGGCGATCGCCGATGCCTTGCCCGTCGACGACGCCTCCTTCCATCGGGTGGTCGCGATGCCCTACGACGGGAGGATCGGCATCCGTCTGCAGGGGCTCGAAGCAGGTCGCTACCGGATCATCGTCTCCGATCCTTCCACCGGCGAAGTCCTGACGGAGGCACCTCCTACCTCCGGCGGGAAGACCTCGGTGGTCTATGCAGACTGCGGGCATCGCGCCGTGGAAGTCACGGCAGAGGCTATCGGGACGAGCCCTGGGTTCAGAGCGGAGATCTCGACTCCCTAGGTGACGTGCCTCAACACGTTCCGAACACCATCAAGCAGATCGAGAGGCTGTGGGTGTTCGACGCCCATAACCGCAAGGAGGACCCGGAAACAACCGGGTTTAAGCCGTATCTGCCGAGCATGGATTGGCTCTGTAGGCGAAATTCGGGTTTCCGGACGAGCGCTCTGGACTTCTCCCCTCGCGCTAGTAGCCCCAGAAGCGCTCCGGTCTCCAAGCCGGGGCGCTTCTGTTGTGCGGGGCCCCGGAGGGCCGAACGCGGAGGAGGCGCGCGGGCGGCTCAGCCGGCTCGGGCGATGGCTTCTTCGAGCTGTCCGGTGCTTTCCGGGGTGCCGAGAAGTTCGAGGCCTTCGGTCTTGGGCCCTTCGATCGCGAAGGAGGGGGTCGCGTGGAAGCCGAGCTTGCCCTCCGCCAATTCCGTCGTCTTCGCCGCCTCTTCGCGGACGGCTTTGCTCTTGCGCCGCGCGTTCCAAGTCGCCATGTCCTTGACGCCGGCGGCGCGGGCGACGGCTTCGAGGAAGTCTTCAGTGACGTAGCCGGAGTTCTCCTCCCCCTGGTTGCGGTAGAAGGTCTCGATGTAGTTCCAGCCGCGCCCCCCTTCGCCCGCGGCGATCGCGGCGGCGCCAGCAGGGAGGGAGTCGGGGCCGATGATCAGCAGGTTGCGGAAGGTGATCTTCGCCTTGCCGGCGTCGACCGGGCCTTCGATCACCGCCGGGATCTCGGTTTCGGAGAAGGCTTTGCAGTAGGGACACTGGAGGTCGCCGTACTCGAAGAGGTGGACCGGGGCATCGGCCCGGCCGATCGTCAGGCGCTGCTGCGGAGAGTTGGCGAGGAGCGCGTCGACGACGCCCGCTTCGACGATCTGGGTCGGGTCGCCGCCCGCGGCCGAGCCGGATCCGGCGATGATCACGACGACGACTACCGCGAGCACGGCGAGGAAGCCAGCCCCGGCGGCAAGCTGAAGTGCCCGGTGGCGGCGCTCGGAGGCCGCCGCCTCGGACTCGGCCGCGACCCGCTCGGCCCGGCGCTCCTCGCGATCCTTGCGGGCGCTCATCTCAAAGGACTTCCTGGGCGACGACCTGGTGGTGGACCGCGGCCGCGCCGAAGTAGCAGATCCAGAAGGTCTCGACCGCGTTCTGCGAGCGACAACCGCCGTCGACCTGACCGCTCGCGTCGACGGTGCGGACCACCCGGCCGACCCGCGGGGACTTGGCGAAGGCGCATTCGTATTCGACGCCCGCGCGGATCGCCGCGCAGGTCGGCTGGGTGGCGGTCATCACCGTGGAGCCCGCGGGCAGGCCGTTGGCGGCCGCCCGTTCGGGGCCGATCAGGCCGGTGGCGATGACGACGCCGGGGACGGCGAGGGCGATGACCAGGAAGGCGAGGGCGAGGCGGGCGCGGGCCGTGCCGAGATGCAGGCGGCGCGCCGGACGGGCGGCGGGGCTGGACGCCGACGCCGCGGCGCGCGCGACATCGGCGTCCGCCAGGTCGGCGGCCGCGGCGGCGAGCAGGGCGCCGCGCAGGTCGTCGAGGCGGGTGGCGCGGTCGGTGGTGAAGTCGGTCATCGGGGGTTCTCCTTCGATCCCGAGAGGCGCTTGCGCAGGGCGGTGAGGCCGCGGTGGACGCGGACGCGGGCGGCTGACTCGGTGGTGCCGAGGGCGTCGGCGACCTCGTCGTAGTCGAGCTCGTCGACGACCCGCAGCCGGATCGCGCTGCGCAGCGAAGGGGGCAGGGACTCGAGCAGTTCGTCGGCGCCGTCGGCCCAGCTCGACTCCGGCATCGCGGTCGCACCGCCTGGAAGGTCGAGGCGTTCGAGCACCCCGAGCCGTGTCGCCGTCGCCCGCTCGACCGCGCCGCGGCGGATCGACATCAGCAGGACGTTGCGGGCGATCCCGTAGAGCCAGGGCGCGGCGCTGCCGTCGTGCCGGTCCTCGAAGCGCTCGCGCGAGACCCAGGCGCGGGAGAGGGTCTCGGCGCAGAGTTCGAGCGCGGTGTCTTCGCTCGAGGCGCGGCGGGTGAAGTAGTCGAGGAGGCGCTCGGCGTAGCGGTCGTAGAGCTCGGCGAAGGCATCGAGGTCGCTTCGCGACGCGCGCAGCAGCTGGGCGTCGTCTCGCGTCTCCGTGGGCACGCTCATATCCGTCTATTGCAGCGGGTCCCTCTCTTGTTACATCTAAATTCCGGGCGTGCGCAAAGATGGGCGCCGACGTTTAGCGTGACCCGGACGGTGGCGGTACACCCAGATCGCGACAGATCTTCCTTGTCAACGGATGGCGGATCTCGCGGTGACGAGGGATCGCCGTACGGGGCTTGCCCCCTTTCGCGGCCCACCATGAATGCTCTGCGCCCTCACGGTCGACGGAGCACCCGTGAGCGCGGAGATGACGTTCGAGGTCGCGACGCTTCACGCGGCGAAGGTGAGGTGGATCGACTCGCGTTCTGCCTCGGCGGGAACGTCCTCCGGTGGGGAGGCATGTTCCTCGAAGTAGAAGCGCAGCCAATCACTGAGTGCCGATAGGACCATCTCGCGAGCCTCCTCGCGATTTCGCCCCTGACTGTGGACGCCTTGAACCTCGGGGATCGAGGCGACGACCCAGTCGCTGTCGGGATCGCTCTCATAGAGGATGGTCAGATCAAGATCGGGCACATCGGCAAGGGTAGCGCCACCCGGTAGATCACTCATCGCATTCCCCTGGCGAACACGTCGCCCATCACCGGATCGGTGGCCGACATGCTCAGGCGGTGGCGGCGACGGAGGCGGGTGCCGGGATGCCGCAGGAAAGCGGGGCCGGCGGCCAGGACAGGCCTGCCGGCTGGGGAGGCAGGTCGGCGATGCTGTCACCCGGGAACGCCGAGACGCGGAGATGGCTGATCTGGTAGCCGAGCAGGCGCTGGAAGTGCTGGGCCCCTGGGGCGAGACGGTAGGCGTCGTCGCTGTTGGTCAGAAGGACGGCACAATCTCCGCAGAGCCGCTCGACTATCGCGGCGTGGACCAGCCAGCGGGCGTGGTCGGCGAACGAGACGAGGCCGTGCAGCAGGGCCACCTCGCGGTCGACGGAGAGGATCGAATCGGCGGCGCAGTTGCCATCGGGGTTGAAGGCCATCCAGCGCTCCACCGGCCCGGGCGTGATCGCGGCGCGGCGGGAGTCGTCGAGGCCGGGGGCCCAGTCGTCGATGGCGACGGAGACGACGGTGAGTCCGGCCCGACGGGCATGGCCGACGTTGGTCCGGAGGGCCTGGCGGTGGCGACCGCGGATGTAGTCGGCGAAGTCCGTGGGCAGCGCCAAGACGCCCTGGGCGGTGCGGTAGCGGAACCGGCCCTCGTCGCGGATCGCGAGGTGCTGGGCGATCATCCGGCCCGCCGGGGACGCGGTAAGGCGCAGGTCGGTCAGCGGGAGCCGACGGTGGTACCGGGCCAGCTCTGGCCATCCGGCTCGCCACCTCCCCCACGCCGCCCGCGGGCCCGCTCCGACGATCCCCCGGCACGTCGCATCGATGCGACATGCGCGCAGAAAGGCATCACTCCCGTAACCGGTCTCTGACATACGGCTGAAATGTGGATCTCGTCTCGCTGGTTCCGCGATCGAGGGCCGACAGCCGGGCTCGGCGCAACGATCCGCACGGCAAGAGTCTGAGGGCGGAACATATCCGCAGGATTAAACGACTTGTTACGGAACCGTTATGTAACTCTCCCGAGCATGGAATGCGTCTGCGGCTGTGGTCGGGAGATCCCGGGGAAGCTCGGGCAGCGGAACTTCATCGCCGCCAGCGTCGCGCTCGAGCTGCTCGCCTGGGACAAGAACCGGGCCTCGCCCACCGCGGGCCCGGACGGTCGCGAAGGGCTGATCGCGCGCGGGACCGAGTGCTACCAGCGGCTCCTCTACTCGCTGCACGAAGAAGGGAGCGGCGATCCCGACGCCGACTGCGAAGGGTGGCTACGCGAATCGGCGGAGCTGCGGCTCCAGCGCTCCGACATGACCAAGAAACGGTTTCTCAGCATCGGGCCCAGTGCACCGAGCCTGAGCGATCACGACATGGCGCAACTCGATCGCCGCCACCCGGAGCTGAGCTTCACCGGGCAGGTCGCGACGGCGAACGCCGACGGGCGCCCCCCTACCGCGCCCGCCGACCATCTCGTCGATCGCCTCGAGCGCCTGCGCGGCCTCCGCGCCGAAGGCGTCCTCACCGAGGACGAGTTCGCGGTCGCGAAAGCGCGCCTCCTCGGGCGCGAATAAGGGCATCCGCCCCCGCCGCCCTCAGTCCTCGTCCCCCTCCGCCGCGATCTGCCTCTCCAGCTCGGCCATCACGCCGGGGTCCCGCAGCGTCGTCACGTCGCCGAGCGCCCGCCCCTCGGCGATGTCGCGCAGCAGGCGGCGCATGATCTTGCCCGAGCGGGTCTTCGGCAGATCGTCGGCCCAGATCACCCGCTTGGGACGGGCGAATTTGCCGATCCGGGTGGCGACCTCGGCGCGGATCCCCTCGACCAGCTCCTCGGTGGGCTCGACCCCGCCGGCCAGGGTGACGAAGGCGCAGATCGCCTGGCCGGTGTCGGGGTCGGACTGGCCGATCACCGCCGCCTCGGCGACGCTTTCGTGGGCGACGATCGCCGACTCCACCTCGGCGGTCGAGAGCCGGTGCCCGGAGACGTTGACGACGTCGTCGATCCGCCCGATCACCCAGAGGTAGCCGTCGCCGTCCTTGCGGGCGGCGTCGCCGACCAGGTAGCGCTCCTTCCCGAACCTGGAGAAGTAGGTCTCGACGAAGCGCTCGTCCTCCTTGTAGAGGGTGCGGAGCATCGAGGGCCAGGGCTTCTCCAGGACCAGGAGGCCCTGGCCTTCGGCGACCGGCTCGCCGGAGCGCTCGTCGACCACGTCGGCCGACACCCCCGGGAAGGGCGTCGTCGCCGAGCCGGGCTTGGTCGCGGTGATCCCGGGCAGCGGGGTGATCATGATCGCGCCGGTCTCGGTCTGCCACCAGGTGTCGACGATCGGGCACCTTCCGCCGCCGATCACCTGGTGGTACCAGAGCCAGGCCTTCGGGTTGATCGGCTCGCCGACCGAGCCCAGCAGGCGCAGCGAGGAGAGGTCGTAGCGGCCGGGGATCTCGGCGCCCCACTTGATGAAGGTGCGGATCGCGGTCGGGGCGGCATAGAGGATCGTCACCCCGTGGTCCTGCACCAGCTCCCACCAGATCCCCTGATGCGGATGGTCGGGCGCCCCCTCCCACATCACCGAGGTCGCGCCGTTTGAGAGCGGGCCGTAGACGATGTAAGAGTGGCCGGTGACCCAGCCGACATCGGCGGCGCACCACCAGACGTCCTCCTCGGGCCTCAGGTCGAAGACGTGGCGATGGGTGGTCGTGACCCCGGTCAGGTAGCCGCCGGTGGTATGGACGATGCCCTTCGGCTTCGCGGTCGAGCCGCTCGTGTAGAGGATGAAGAGCGGGTGCTCGGCCTCCATCGGCTCCGCCGGGCACTCCGCCGCGGCGGCGGCACAGGCCTCGTCGTAGAAGACGTCGCGGCCCTCGGTCATCGGGCACGCGGTCCCGGTCGCACGGACGACGACGATCTTCCCGAGGCTCCCGAGGTCGCCCATCTGCTCGTCGACCTGCTGCTTGATCGGCGCCGTCCTGCCCTTGCGGCGGGCGCCGTCGACGGTGATCAGAACCTTCGCCTCGGAGAACTCCATCCGCTCGCGGACCGACTCGGCGCTGAAGCCGCCGAAGACGACGTTGTGGATCGCCCCGATCCGGGCGCAGGCCAGCATCGCCACGGCGACCTCGGGGATCATCGGCAGGTAGATCCCGACCACGTCGCCCTTCTTCACACCGAGGTCCTTCAGGGCGTTGGCGAATCTCTGCGTCGAGTCGAGGAGCTCCGCGTAGGTGACGTCGCGGCGCTCGCCCTCCTCGCCGCGCCAGTGGTAGGCGACGCGGTCGCCGAGCCCCGCCGCCACGTGGCGGTCGAGGCAGTTGTGGGAGGCGTTCAGCCGCCCGTCCTCGAACCAGCGGTAGAAGGGCGGGTTCGAATCGTCGAGGCCGGTCGTGGGCTCGACATCCCAGTCGAGCAGCTCCTTGGCGCGCGCCGTCCACCACGCCACCGGGTCGGCGGCGGCCTCCTCGTAGATCGCCGGATCGGTCCACAGCGCCCCGTCGCGGTACTCCGCGGAGGGCTCGAACTTCTCGATCTCCAGCATCCCCTCGAGCTTGCGCTCGAGCCCGTCGGCGACCTCACTCACTTCGTCTCCTTCCCGTTGGCCCTGATCGCGGACTGTGCGGCGGCGACCCGGGCCACCGGCACTCGATAGGGCGAGCATGACACGTAGTCGATCCCCGAGTTGTGGAAGAAGTCGATCGAGTCGGGGTCGCCGCCGTGCTCGCCGCAGATCCCCAGCTTGAGGTCCTCTTTGGCCTTACGACCCAGCCAGGCGCCCATCCGCACCAGCTGCCCGACCCCCGGCGTGTCGAGGGTCTCGAACGGCGAGCGGTCGAAGACCTTCATCTCGATGTAACGGCCGAGGATCCGGCCCTCGATGTCGTCACGGCTGAAGCCGAGCGCGGTCTGCGTCAGGTCGTTGGTGCCGAAGGAGAAGAAGTCGGCCTCCTCGGCGATCTCGTCGGCGCGCAGGCAGGCGCGCGGCAGCTCGATCATCGTCCCGATCGAGTAATCGCGGCCGCGCTCGACCCCGACCCGCTCACCGATCGCGACGATCTGCTCGCGCAGGATCTCCAGCTCGCGGCGATAGTCGACCAGCGGCACCATGATCTCGGCGCTCACCTCGACGCCCCGGTCCCGCGTCACCTTCAGCGCCGCGAAGATCGCCTCCACCTGCATCTCATAGATCGCCGGGAAGAGGATCCCGAGGCGCACCCCGCGGGTGCCGAGCATCGGGTTGACCTCCTGCAGCGTCCGCACCCGGGCGAGGTCGCGTTCGAGCGTGCCGACGTCGGGCGAGCCCGCCTCCTCGGCGGCGCGCAGGCGCTCCTCGACGTCGGCGAGCGAGGGCAGGAACTCGTGCAGCGGCGGGTCGAGCAGCCGGATCGTCACCGGCCGCCCCTCCATCGCCGCGAAGATCGCCTCGAAATCACCCTGCTGGAGGGGGAGCAGCTTGCGCAGTCCGGCCCGGCGCCCCTCGTCGGTCTCGGCGAGGATCACCGCGACGATCGCCTCGCTTCGCTCGACGCCGAAGAACATGTGCTCGGTGCGGCAGAGGCCGATCCCCTCGGCACCGAACTCGCGCGCCTTGCGGGCATCCTCGGGGGTGTCGGCATTGGCGCGGACACCGAGCGAGCGCGCCTCGTCGGCCCAGGCGAGCACCGTCTCGAACGCCTCGCCGACCTCCGGCTCGACCAGCGGCACGTCGTCGCCGGTGAGCGCCCCGGCGCTGCCGTCGATCGCCACCCGGTCCCCGGCCCGCAGGACGACCTCGCCACCGCGGCGGATCTCGCCCGCGTCGGGGTCGATCTCCAGCGAGGCGGCGCCGGTGACGGCCGGGACGCCCATGCCGCGGGCGACCAGCGCCGCGTGCGAGGCCTTGCCGCCCTCCGAGGTGAGGATGCCGACCGCGGCGTGGAAGCCGGCGACGTCGTCGGCCTCGGTGAAGGGACGGGCGAGGATCACGTCGCGGCCCTCGGCGGCGGCCCGGATCGCGACCGCGGCGGAGAAGACCAGCTCGCCCTTGGCGGCACCCGGCGAGGCGGCGACGCCCTCGGCCACGACCGCGTAGGAGGCCCCCGGATCGAAGGTCGGGTGGAGCAGCGCGTCGAGGGCCTCGGCGTCGATCGTCATCAACGCCGCCTCGCGCTCCAAGAGGCCCTCCGACACCGCGTCGACCGCGAAGCGCACCGCTGCCTGCGCCGGGCGCTTCGCGTTGCGCGTCTGCAGCATGTAGAGGCGACCTTCCTCGACCGTGAACTCGGTGTCCTGCATGTCGCCGTAGTGGCGCTCCAGGGCCCGCAGGATCTCCATCAGCTGCGCGTGGACCGCCGGCTGCCAGCTCTCCAGCTCGCGGATGTCGCGCGGGGTGCGGACGCCGGAGACGACGTCCTCGCCCTGGGCGTTGGCGAGGAAGTCGCCGGAGGGCTCGGGCGCGCCGGTCACCTCGTCGCGGCTGAAGGCGACGCCGGAGCCGGAGTCCTCGCCCTTGTTGCCGAAGACCATCTGCTGCACGTTCACCGCCGTGCCCCAGCTGTCGGGGATCCGGTTGATCCGCCGGTAGGCCACCGCGCGCTCGCCGGTCCAGGAGTCGAAGACGGCGGCGATCGCGCGGCGCAGCTGGTCGGCGGGGTCGGCCGGGAAGTCGTAGAGCTCCTGGAAGCGGGCGGTCAGCGCACGCAGGGCCTCGGCGTCGAGGTCGGTGTCCTCGCTCACGCCGCGCTCGCGCTTCGCCGCCGCGATCAGATCCTCGAAGCGGCGTCCCTCGATCCCCAGGACCACGTTGCCGAACATCTGCACGAAGCGTCGGTAGGAATCCCAGGCGAAGCGCTCGTTGCCGGTGCGGGCGGCGAGGCCCGCGACCGAGGCGTCGTTCAGGCCCAGGTTGAGGACGGTGTCGAGCATCCCCGGCATCGACTCGCGAGCGCCGGAGCGAACCGAGACCAGCAGCGGGTCCTCAGGGTCGCCGAGCCGCTTGCCCGCCTGCCCCTCGAGCCGCGCCAGCGCGGCAGCCACCTGCTCCTCGAGCCCCGCCGGGAACTCGTCGGTGCCCATGTAGGCGACGCAGGCCTCGGTGGTGATCGTGAAGCCCGCGGGGACGCGCTCGGGACCGAGGATCCGGGTCATCTCGGCGACGTTCGCGCCCTTGCCGCCAAGCAGATCGCGCATCTCGCGCGAGCCCTCGGCGAAGTCGTAGACCCACTTCATCAGGCTCCCCCCGTACCCAGTTCGCCCCACATACGGGACTTGTATACCAGTTGCCTGAGAACTCCTCTGGTATCGCGCGTTCAGGCGGGGGCGCCGGTGGAGCGACGGACGATCAGGCGCGCCGGCAGCACCACGGCCTGGCCGCGCGGCGTCGGGTCCTCGATCAGCCCGAGGGCCATCCGCGCCGCTTCGGCGCCGAGCTCCTCGGCGGGCATCTCGATCGTCGTCAGCGGCGGCGAGAGGAAGCGGCTGACCGGGATGTCGTTGTAGCCGACGACCGAGACATCCTCGGGGCAGCGCAGGTCGCGCGTGGCGATCGCGTCGAGGGCCCCCACCGCCATCACGTCGGACGGGGCGAAGACGCCGGTCGGGCGGTTCCCGGACTCCAGCAGCGCCCCCATCAGCCGCCGGCCTTCGACGAAGGTCGGCGTGACGCTGCCCGGGGCGGGTGCCGCGACCTCCTCGATCCCGGCCGCCGCGGCCGCGTCGCTGAACCCTTCGGCGCGCCGGATGAAGGCGTCGATATCGGCCGGACCGGCCAGCTGGGCGACCCGCTCGTGGCCGAGCTCGGCCAGGTGGCGGGCGGCGAGCGCGCCGCCCGCGACGTCGTCGTGGCGCACCGTGTTCAGGTCGGTGTCGGGCAGGCCGCGGCCGGCGAGCACGATCGGCACTTCGTCACCGAGCGCCCGGGCGAGGATCTCGGCCCCGTCGAGGCGCACCGCGGAGGTGATCAGCGCGTCGACCCGCCGCTGCACGAGGTGGTCGAGCAGACGTTCGAAGCGCGGCCGGCTCTCCCCCGTCTCCGCCACCAGCGGCACGAATTCGTCGGCTTCGAGGACGCGGGCGATGCCACGGATCGTGCGCGCGTTGTAGGGGTTGTCGAGGTTGGCGATGACGACGCCGACGCTCTTCGTGATCCCCCGCTTGAGGCTCGAGGCGAGCAGGTCGCGCGAGTAGCCGAGCTCGGCGGCGGCGCTGCGCACGCGCTCCGCGGTGGCGCTGCCGATCCGCGACGCGGAGGAGCTGTCGAGGGCCCGCGAGGCGGTCGAGACGTGGACGCCGGCCCTCTCGGCGACGTCGCGCAAGGTCACTTTGCGCCGCGCACGCCCCCGCCCGGGACTGGATAGGGCGCCCTCGGCCACGGGAGATTCTTACCCTGCCCGACCCCGTCCAGTCAATCTTCTTTCAGACCTGCTGACACACATCCGTGACCATGCGCCCGCCCCCGTATGCGCCATCCGCATACGGGGGCGGCTCAGAGCGCCAGCGAGAGCGGCTCCTCCAGCAGCGCCCTGACCCGGGCGAGGAACTC
>JAFDWF010000076.1 GCA_018268575.1 Actinomycetota bacterium | reverse complement strand
GACATGTCGACCTCGGTCTCCAGGTAGAAGTGGGGCGCGGTGGCCTTCGACTCCGCCATCCGCCGGGCGATCACCTGCTGGAGCCTGGAGAGCTCGACGACCTCGGTCCGGCCCTTGGCGGTCTCCACCTCACCGGCGCCGCCGGCGGTCCCCGCCGCGGCGGTCCCCTCGATCGGGGGTGCGGGGGCCGCTGCGGCCGGGGCCCCGGCGCGCTCCACGTCGGCCTTGACGATCCGGCCGCCGGGGCCCGAGCCCTCGACGCCGGCGAGCTCCACGCCCTTCTCCCGCGCGACCCTCCGGGCCAGGGGGGAGGCCTTGACCCGCTCCTCGGAGGCCGAGGCCGGTGCGGGCGTCGCGGGTCGCGGGCCGGGCACCGGCACTTCATGCACCGTTTCCGCCTCCGGGGCCTCCGCGGTCGCCGGACCCTCGGCAGCCTCCTCCACCCGCGTCGGCGCCTCGCCCGGGTCGCCCACCACCGCGATCGGCGCGCCGATCGGCAGCGTCTCGCCCTCCTTCGCCAGGATCTCGGTCAGGGTCCCGGCGACGTCTGACTCGTAGGCCATGTTGGCCTTGTCGGTCTCGATCTCGACGATCTCCTCGCCGACCGCGACCTCCTCGCCCACCTGCTTCATCCAGGTCAGGATCGTGCCCTCCTCCATCGAGTCCGAGAGGCGTGGCATGACGATCTCGGGCATCAGGCGGCGAGGTCCAGCACCCGCAAGGCGGCCCGTTCGATCCGGTCCTCGTTCGGCATCGCGGCCAGCTCGAGCTCCTTCGCGTAGGGCAGCGGCACCTCCGCCATCCCCACCCGCTCGACCGGCGCGTCGAGGTCGTCGAAGCAGGCGTGCTGGATGCGCGCGGCGAGCTCGGCGCTGACCCCGTAGCTGGGCCAGCCCTCCTCGACGCAGAGCGCCCGGTTGGTCTTCGCCACCGAGGCGGCGACGGTCTCGACGTCGAGCGGCCGCAGGCTGCGCAGGTCGATCACCTCGGCCGCGACGCCATGGTCGGCGGCGAGCCTCTCGGCCACGTGCAGCGCCCGCACCGTGGCGAAGGAGTGGGAGACGATGGTCAGGTCGGAGCCCTCGCGGGCGATCGCGGCGCGGCCGATCGGCGCCACCAGGTCTGGATCGATCTCGACCTCGCCCTTCTCTTTGTAGATCGGCAGGTTCTCGATCACCAGCACCGGGTCGTCGTCGCGGATCGCCGCCTTCAGGAGGCCCTTGGCGTCGGCGGGCGTCGCCGGCGCAACCACCTTCAGCCCCGGCGTGCCGGCGAACCAGCCGTCGAAGCTCTGCGAGTGCTGGGCGGTCAGCTGGTTGCCGGCCCCGTTCGGGGTACGGATCACGAGCGGGCAGCGGACCTCGCCGCCGAACATCGCGCCGACCTTGGCGGCGTGGTTGACGACCTGGTCCATCGCGACGAGGACGAAGTTCAGCGTCATCACCTCGACGATCGGCCGCTCGCCGAGCATCGCCGCGCCGACGCCGGCGCCGAGGAAGCCCTCCTCGGAGATCGGCGTGTCGCGCACCCGGTCGGGGCCGAATTCGTCGAGCAGCCCGGCGGTCACCTTGTAGGAGCCGTCGAAGACGCCGACCTCCTCGCCCATGACGAAGACGCGCTCGTCGCGCTCCATCTCCTGGCGCATCGCGAGGCGCAGCGCCTCGCGATAGGTCATCGTCTCGACGCCCGTCCCGGCAGCGGCCGGAGCGGGCGCGGCGACGCCGCTCACTCCCCCAGTCCCCCGGCGAAGACGAGCTCGGCCTCGCCGAACGGGCTTCCGGGGCGCATGCGCTCGAACTGCTCCTCGGAGCCCGGCATGTACATGCCGGCGGCGAGGTGCTCGACCGCGGGCGGCGCGTCCCGCTCGGCGAAGGAGACCGACGCCTCTACCTCGGCTTCGACCTCGGCCTCGATCGCGTCGAGTCCCTCGGCGGGGACGCCGCGCGCCTCGAGCAGCTCGCGGGTGCGCACCAGCGGGTCCTTGCGGCGGCGCTCCTCGATCTCCTCCTTGGTCCGGTAGGCGAGCCCGGCGTCGGCGACCGAGTGGCCGCGATAGCGGTAGGTAACCGCCTCGAGCACGGCGGGGCGGCGCTCCTTGCGCGCCTGCGCGAGCAGCCGGCCGGCCGCCGCCTCGACCTCCTCGAGGTCGTCGCCGTCGACCCGCTCGCCCTCCATCCGGTAGGAGCCGGCGCGCTTGAAGAGGTCGGTCTCGGCCGAGGCGCGGGCGACGCTGGTGCCCATGCCATAGAGGTTGTTGATGACGAGGAAGACGACAGGCAGCCCCCACACGGCGGCGAGGTTCAGCGACTCGTGCCAGGCGCCCATGTTGACGGCGCCGTCGCCGAGCTCACAGAGGACCGCCTGCTCGGCGCCGCGGCGGACCAGCGAGAGCGCCATCCCGGTCGCGATCGGCAGCTGACCGCCGACGATCCCCCAGCCGCCGTAGTAGCCGCGGCTGACGTCGAGCAGGTGCATCGAGCCGCCGCGCCCGTGCGCGCAGCCGTGCGCGCGGCCGAAGAGCTCCGCCATCACCGCGTCGGCGGGGACCCCGCGGGCGAGCGCGAAGCCGTGGCAGCGGTAGCCGGTGACGAGGAGGTCGTCGGCCTCCAGCGCCGCCACGGCGCCGACGGTCACCGCCTCCTGTCCGGAGGAGAGGTGGCAGTAGCCGCCGATCCGCGCCGCCTTGTACTGGCGCTCGGCCGCTTCCTCGAAGCGGCGGATGAGGAACATCGTGCGGTAGCGCTCGTAGAGGTCGCCGACGGAAGGGTCGACGGGGAGCGCGGTCGAGTCGATGGTGGCCATCAGGGCTCCTCGAAGTAGTCGGGGTGTTGTTCGCGGATGCGGGGGACCTCGCGCAGGACATCCCGCAGGTGCTCCCGCAGCGCCTCCTCGGCGCCATCGGGGTCGTGGCTCTCGACCGCCTCGGCGATGGCCCGGTGGGCTTCGACCATCGTCGGCAGGTAGTCGGGCATCGAGAGGCTGAGCCGGCGCAGTCGGATCAGGTGGGACTTGGCCCGCTCGTTGACCGGCCAGACCGCCGGGTGGCCGCTGAGGTCGCAGATCTGCCGGTGGAAGGTGTCGTCGAGCAGCTGCCAGGAGTCGATGTCGATGCGCTCGGTGGCGCGTTCCTGGGCGCGCAGGTTTTCCTCCATCTGCGCCATCGACTCCTCGTCGGCGAGTTCGGCGCCGAGGCGCACCGCGGTGCACTCGAGCGCCTCGCGGATGAACTGCGCGTCGGAGACCGCGGCGGGGCTGATGCGGGCGACGAAGGTGCCGATCTGGGGACGCACTTCGACCAGGCGGTCGTCACGCAAGCGGCCGAGCGCCTCGCGGATCGGCGTGCGGCTGACGCCGAGGCGTTCCCCCAGCTCGGTCTCCGAGAGGCGTTCGCCGGGGGCCAGCTCGGCACGCACGATCTGGTCACGAAGCGACGCATAGAGGTACGGGCCGGCAGCTGCGCGCCGCGGCCGGCGGCCGCTCTCGGGGGCTTTGTCGCCACGGATGGGGATCGGCTCGGCCATCTCGTGGATACTAGTATACAAGCGCCCGGACGCCAGATTTTCACCCGCGCGGCGGGCGCAAACTCCAGGCAATGCGCCGCTTCGGCGGTAGGCCAGAAGCCGAGGCCGCCTCGGGCAACGGCTCACCCCGACGTTCGGCGGCAACGAACCGCAGCAGGACGGCCGGCACCAACGCCCGCTCCTCCGCGGGCAGCACCGCAACCTCCAAGCCGATCCGGTCCTCCCTTTCCTGACTCGGCCGAATGCGCAGTTCGGCCACCATCCGCGCCACCTCCGCTTCCAGCCGCCGCTCGTCCGCTTCGCTCAGCGCCATCGGCGCGAGGTTAGCGGTGTGTGGGGGCGTCGGGGCGGGTTGAGCTGGCGCCCGGGTGTCGTTCGGGCCTAGGGTGTTGGAGCTCCGCCGTCCCGGGCGTCCCGGAGGCGACCCGGGCAGGCTGTGGCCGCCTCCGAGACGCCCGGGACGGGAGGTTTCGGGAGGAAGCTGGCGCAGGGACGGGCCTGCGCGGGGGGAGGACCCGGCGCAGGGACGGGTGCGTGGCGGGGAGATCGGCCACTCGCTGCCGTATGCGGATAGCGCATACGGCAGCAGGGCGCCTCCGTGACGGGACAGACGATTGCGACGTCTCCGTGACGAGGCCGAGG
>JAFDWF010000075.1 GCA_018268575.1 Actinomycetota bacterium | reverse complement strand
GCGGCACCACCGACATCCTCAAGAACATCATCGCCGAGCGGGTGCTCGGCCTGCCGCGGATGCGCTGATGTACTTCGATCTGACCGATGAGCAGGAAGCGATCCGCGCGACCGCCCGCGACTTCCTCGCCTCGCGCTTCAAATCGGAGCGGATGCGGGAGATCGCCGGGTCCGAGGATGGGACCGACGAGCAGGGCTGGGCGGAGATGGCGGAGCTCGGCTGGGCCGGGCTGGCGCTGCCGGAGGAGTGGGGTGGCCAGGGCCTCGGCATCGTCGACCTCGCCGTGCTCTTCGAGGAGATGGGCTACGCGCTCGCCCCCTCGCCGCTCTTCTCCAACACCGTGGTCGGCCTGGCGCTGGCGCAGAGCGGCTCCGACGAGCAGAAGGAGCGCTGGCTGCGCCCGCTCGCCGAGGGCACCGCGCGCGGCACCCAGGCGATGGTCGACGCCGGCTCGACCGGTACGCCGGGCGCCTACCCGATGGAGGCGAAGGCCGACGGCGACGGGGTGGTCCTCGATGGCAAGAAGGAGCTGGTCGCCGACGCGGCCGGCGCCGCCTTCTTCCTCGTCGCCACCTCCGACGGCCGTCGCCACATCGTCCCCGCCGACGCCGAGGGCATCGACGTCGCGCCGGAGATCTCGATCGACACCACGCGGCGACTCTCCACGGTGAATTTCTCGAACGTCCGCGTCCCTGCCGGCCAGACGCTTCCCGGCCAGGGGGCCGAGTTCGAAGGCGTCTTCCTGCGCGGCGCCGTGGCGCTCGCCGCCGAGTCGACCGGGGTCGCCCAGCGCGCCCTCGACATGGCCGTCGCCTACGCCAAGGACCGCGAACAGTTCGGCCGCCCGATCGGCGCCTACCAGGCGGTCTCCCACCGTTGCGCGCAGATGTTGCTGGAGACCGAGAACTCGCGCTCCGCCGTCTACGGCGC
Organism: Actinomycetota bacterium; assembly: GCA_018268575.1. GTDB lineage: Bacteria > Actinomycetota > Thermoleophilia > Solirubrobacterales > 70-9 > VAYN01. Next base: position 1,612 of record JAFDWF010000075.1, on the reverse strand, counting down.
CGCCTGGGCCGCCGACGCCGACCCCGGCGCGCTGCCGCTCGCCGCCTCGATGGCGAAGGCCTACGCCTCCGACGTCGGTTGGCGCGTTCCCGACGCCTCGATCCAGGTCCACGGCGGGATTGGCTTCACCTGGGAGCACGACCTCCACTTCTTCCTCAAGCGCGGCCGCGCCAACGCCTCGATGTACGGCGACGCGCACTGGCACCGCGAGCAGGTGGCAAAGCGGGTCCTGGCGCCCACCGCGGCATGACCCCTCCGGCATGACCCCTCCCTTCCGCTGTTCCTTATGCCCACTATTCCGGCATAAGGAACAGGCGAACGGGGTCGGGGAGTTGTGAGCGCGCTCGAGCGCATCTCGGTCGCCGCGATCGGCAACACCGTCGCCGACCTCGAGGCGGAGGCGCTGCGTGCCGAGGCCGCCGGGGTCGAGTGCGTCTGGGCGCCGGAGCTGTTCCGCGCCGCCGACACCCAGGCCGCCTACCTGGCGGCGAAGACGACGAAGATCGACGTCGCCACCGGGATCGTCTGGGCCTTCACCCGCAGCCCCTTCATCCTGGCGATCACCGCCCTCGACATCGACGAGATGTCGGGCGGGCGGTTCCGACTCGGCATGGGGGCGGGGGTGAAGCGCCTCAACGAGACCTGGCACAACGCCGCCTACGGTCGCCCGGCGCCGCACCTGAAGGAGGCGATCGAGGCGACCCGCCTGATCATGCGCCAGGCCGGTGCGGGCGAGCCGATCCGCTACCAGGGCAAGCACTACGACATCGACATCAAGGGCTGGGTGCGGCCGCACCCGCCCGCCCGCGAGACGCCACCGCCGATCTACACCGCCGCCGTCCAGGCGGGGATGGCGCGGATGGCGGGCGACGTCGCCGACGGGCTGATCGGCCACCCGATCCAGAGCCTGCGCTGGATCGACGAGGTCGTCGTCCCCGGCTTCGAGGAGGGCCTCCGCCGCTCCGGCCGCGAGCGCGCCGACTTCGACTACCTGCCCACGGTCTGTTGCGTGATCGACGACGACGAGGCGCATGCCCTTGACCTCGCCCGCCGCACGATCTCCTTCTACGCGACGGTGAAAACCTACGCCCCGGTCTGGGAGATGCACGGCTTCTCCGACCAGGCGAACGCGGCGGGCGAGGCCTTCCGCCGCGGCGACCTGGCGGCGGTACCGGCGGCGATCAGCGATGCGATGGTCGAGGCCTACTGCGCCGCCGGCCCGCTCGACAAGGTCCGCGCCCGGGTCGAGGCGACGGCGGAACGCGCCGACGGGCTGTTCCTCACGCCGCCGACCTACTTCATCGCGCCCGAGGAGCTGAGCGAGCACCAGAACCGCATCATCGACGCGTTTGGTCCGGGGTCGGGCGGGGTTTAGCCGGCGCCCGGGTGGGTGCGGGCCGGATGTGCTTCGGGCCGGACCGATCGGAGCCCAGGCGTCCCGGGCGTCCCGGAGGCGACCCGGGCAGGCTGTGGCCGCCTCCGGGACGCCCGGGACGGGAGGTCTTGCGGGGGGAAGCCTGCACAGGGACGGGTGCATCGCTCAGGGGCGTCTGTGTGGAGTTTCGGTCCCACGGCGACCGAAACTCCACACACAGGTCCCTGACCGGTCGGG
>JAFDWF010000074.1 GCA_018268575.1 Actinomycetota bacterium | reverse complement strand
GGACCGACCATGATCCGGCGGGGATCCCGCCGGATCATGCATCTCCCCGACGGGACCCGCGCAGATCGCACGGTCTTCGTGGCGTCTTTCGTCGGCTCCGTCACGAAGGCGTCGCATTCCTCTGTCCCGTCACGGAGACATCGCTTTCGTCGGGGCCCGTCACGGAGATGCCGGACTCCCCGGATCTCCCCCGCCACGCACCCGTCCCTGCGCAGGCTCCCCCCGCAAGACCTCCCGTCCCGGGCGTCTCGGAGGCGGCCACAGCCTGCCCGGGTCGCCTCCGAGACGGCCGGGACGTACGAGCTCCGATTCCTCAGGCCCGAACCACCCCAGCCCGCACCCACCCGGGCGCCAGCTTCCCGCCCCCGCGCCCCTACGCCTGGCAGTGCGACCGCAGCATCAGCACCGGCACCGCCGCCTTGTGGAGGACGCGCTCCGAGACCGAGCCGAGCAGGGCGCGGTGGACGCGGCCGTGGCCGTGCGAGCCCATTACCAGGAGGTCGTAGTCCTCGGTCGCGACCAGCTTCAGGATCGTGTCGGCGATCTCGCCGTGCTCGAGGCGGGTGGTCACGCCGACGTCCTTGGGGGTTTCGGCCAGCGCCTCCTTGATGATCTCGCTGTGGGATTCGTCGGTCTCCGGTGGTGGCGCGACGCCGGGCCCGACCGGGGTCGGGGTGTGGGGCACGACCGTCGTCAGGGTCAGCTTCGCGTTCTGGTCGCGGGCCAGCGTGACCGCGTGGCGGAGGGCGGTCTTCGAGTCGGCTGAGCCGTCGAGCGCGACCAGGATGTGGCGGTAGACGCTCAACGCTGCGCTTTGTCATTACGTGATGACAATTCTTCACAAAAGGTACACGGCGCAGCGGCTCGACCGCCGGTGCGTTCGCAGTAATCCCCAGATGGTGAGGATAAGTGCGAACGCATCGGTTCGGGGAGGGATTTTGCGGCGGAATGCGTCGTTTGCAGGCGATTAGTCAAAGAGCTTGCGCAAATCAAAACCCGTGTTATGCTGCCGCACGAATCGAGCATTCAGGGAACTCGATGCATGAGGCAGGGAACCCGGAAGGTCCGATTCGCATAGCCAGCACCTGTGCCTTAATCGGTTAAAGGACCGGACTTGTAAGCCGGTGATCCGGGTTCGAGCCCCGGCAGGTGCATTCCGTAATCGGGAGCGTCCGGGAGGACGGGCTATGGCAGGGAATCTTTTCGACAGCATCGACGGGGTCGCCGCGGGGGACGGGGCGGCTCCGTGGGCGGCGCGCTCGCCGTTTCGTCCGGAGGGCGACCGCGACCTGATGCTGGTGCCGCGGGTGCGCGGCGACTGGACGGCCGACGCGCGGGCGCGGGCGGCGCTCGACCGGATCGCCGCCGACCCGGCCATCGCCGAGGTGCGCGAGCACGCCAAGGGCGTCGAGGTCCGCCTCGAGGACGAGTGGATCGAGGCGCGCGGCGAGGCGCTCGAGTCGGGCGCCGCCGATCCGGCCGCCCATGCCGACCTCGCCGCCGGAAAGCGTTACGCCGTCTACTTCTGGGGCGCCAACACGACCAAGGCGCTCCACATCGGCCACCTGCGCAACCTGGCGCTCGGCAACGCGATCGCCGCCGCTCTGCGGACCGGCGGTGCCAAGGTCGAAAGCCGCAGCCTGATCTGCGACGTCGGTCGCAGCATGGGGGAGGCGATGGCGGGCGTCGTCGCCTCCGGCCGCGCCGACGACGAGCTCGGCGCCGAGAACGGCGAGAAGTCCGACCACTTTGTCGGCCTCTGCTACGCCGATTACGTCAAGGCGGGCCGCGCACGTCTCGGCGACGACGGCGCCGAGGACTCGGTGGCGCGCGAGTCGGCGCTCTACGACGACAAGGCCGACGAGCTGATGATGCGGGTGCTGGCGGGCGACCAGCGAGCGCTCGAACTGTGGTCCAAGACTCGCGCCTGGGTGATCTCCGGTCAGCGCAAGACGCTCGCCCGGCTCGGCGTCCCCTTCGACAAGGTGATCTTCGAGTCCGACTTCCTGCCCGAGGTGGCCGAGCTGACCAACCTCGGCCTGCGCGAAGGGACGCTGCGCCGGCGCGAGGACGGGATGGTCTTCTACCCGACCGAGCGCGAGGAGCTGGAGGAGATGCCGCTGGTCCGCTCCGACGGGCTGCCGACCCAACACATGCGGGCGCTCGCCTACTGGGCGGCGGCGCCGGAGCTCGACGACGTCACCTCGCTGCAGGTCTGCGGCACCGAGTGGGTCGCCCACGTCACCTGCCGACGCCAGCTGCTCGACGCGCTCGCGGCGGCGAAGCCGAACGGCCACGCCAACCCGGTCACCAACGGCAACGGGGCGGGCGGGCCGCCGACCCACGACGTCTTCCACGGGATGGTCGCGCGGCGAAACGAAGCGGTCAGCTCCTCCAAGCAGGGAGCGCTCCTGATCGACGAGATGGTCGAGTGGGTCGACGAGGCGATCGGCGCCGACCCGGCGCTGGAGGCGGTGCGGCGGGCGCACCCGCAGCCCGACCGGGTGGCGGCGCGGGTGATCATGGCCTGGTTCCTCTTGACGACGACCTCGAAGGGGGTCGAGTTCGAGCCGGAGCTGTTGTTCGAGCCCGAGCGCAGCCTCGGCTGGGACGTCGTCTGCGCCCAGGCGCACCGGGCGGGGGTCCTGGTGGGCGCGGGTATGCCCGACGGCGGTGGCGGCGCCGCGGACCCTGACTACCGCTTCGCCGTCGTCCAGGCGGAGCTCTTCCGCCGCCACCTGCGCAGCGCGGTCGCCGACCTCGACCCGGTGCCGCTTGCCCGCTACGTCTCCCACTTCGCCCGCTGGTACAGCGCCGGGGAGCGCTCGCCGCGGGTCGAGGCCGTGGCCCAGGCGGTGCTCGACGAAGGCGTCCGCGGGCTCGGGCTGGAGGCGGCGTGATGCGCACCCTGCTGGTCGACAACCACGACTCCTATACCTATAACGTCTTCCACCTGCTGGCGGCGGCCTCCGGTGAGGAGCCGGTGGTGGTCAACAACGACGCGGTCAGCTGGCGCGTGCTCGGCCGCGCCAAGTTCGACGCCTACGTGCTCTCCCCAGGCCCCGGCCGACCGGAACGCTGGCACGACTTCGGCGTCTGCCGCGACATCCTCCGCTACAGCGAGGTGCCGGTGCTGGGGATCTGCCTCGGCCACCAGGGGATCGGCAACCTGCTCGGGGGCGGCGTGGCGAGCGCGCCGGAGCCGATGCACGGCAGGCTCAGCCACGTCCGCCACCGGGGGACCGGGATCTTCGCCGGGGTGCCGCAGGACTTCTCCGTCGTCCGCTATCACTCGCTGGCGATCACCGGCCCGGTCGGGCCGGAGGGCCACGTGGTCGCCTGGGCCGACGACGGCGTGGTCATGGGGGTCGAGCACGACAGCCGGCCGATCTGGGGCGTCCAGTTCCATCCCGAGTCGATCGCGACCGAGTTCGGCGACCGCATCGCCCGCAACTTCTTCGAGCTCGCCGAGCGCTCCGCGAGCGCCGAGTCCCACTACGTCCAACCTTCCGCGCGCCGTTCCCAGGGCCCCGCTGGTCGACGGGGCGAAAACTCCACCGTGTCTGGAGCTTCCGGCCCGTCAACCGCCGGGGTGGCGCGCGGGTGGACGGTGCTGTCACGCACGCTGGAGGGGGCGGCGCCGACCGAGCATCTCTATGAACGTCTCTTCGGCGACGCCGAGACGTCCTTCTGGCTCGACTCCGCCGACGCGCCGACCTGGCTCGCTCAGTGCTCTTACATGGGGACCAGCGCCGGGCCGGGCGAGCGCCACCTCTCCTACGACGTCGACGCCGCCGCGACCACCGTGCGCACGCCCGCCGGGGAGGAGGTCCGGCACGGCTCGATCTTCGACCTGCTCGAGCGCCAGATGGAGGAGATCGCCGCCGAGGCGCCGATCGGCGTCGACCGCGGCCTCGTCGGTGGCTACGTCGGCTACCTCGGCTACGAGCTGAAGGCCGACTGCGGCTCGCCCAACGTGCACAGCTCCGACCTGCCCGACGCGGCGCTGATGCTCGCCAACCGCGTCGTCGCCGTTGACCACGCCCGCGAGCGCACCCACGTCTTCGCCCTCGTCAGGGACGACGTTGACGGGCCGAAAACTCAAGCAGGGGTTGAGTTTTCGGCCCGACAACACGAACTGGCGGCGCAGGAGGCCTGGTTGGAGGAGGCGACGAGGCTGGCGGCGGCGGCGATCTGCGATCCGCCGACCGAGCGGCCGCTCGATCCGCCGAGCGAGCCCGGCACCCGGGTCAGCTTCCGCTGCGGCCGCGGCCGCACCCAGTACCTCGCCGACATCGAACGCTCGCAGGCCGAACTGGCGGCGGGCGAGTCCTACGAGGTCTGCCTGACCGACCAGATCTCCACCGACGCGAGTCCCGACCCGTTCGCGCTCTACCGCCGCCTGCGTCGCTCCAACCCCTCGCCGTTCGCCGCCTTCCTGCGCTTCGGCGACACCGCGATCGTCAGCTCCTCACCGGAGCCCTTCCTCTCCGTCGGCCGCGACGGCGCCGCCCAGGCGCGGCCGATCAAGGGGACGATCTCACGCGCCGAGGACCCGGCCGAGGACGCCGCCCGCCGCGCCGAGCTGGCCGCCGACGAAAAGACCCGCGCCGAGCACCTGATGATCGTCGACCTCTTGCGCAACGACCTCGGCCGGGTGAGCGAGGTCGACTCGGTCCGCGTCCCCGACCTGATGGTGGTCGAGCCCTACGCGACCGTGCACCAGGTCGTCTCCACCGTGACCGGGCAGCTGGAAGCGGGGCGCTCGCCGGTCGAGTGCGTGCGCAACTGCTTTCCCGGCGGCTCGATGACCGGGGCGCCGAAGGAGCGGACGATGGAGATCATCGACGAGCTCGAGGACGAGGCGCGCGGCGTCTACTCGGGGGCGATCGGCTACTTCGGCGTCGACGGCGCGGTCGACCTCTCGATCGTGATCCGGACGATCGTGATCCGCCCGGGGCGGACGACGATCGGCGCGGGCGGCGCGATCGTCATGCAGTCCGACCCGGAGGAGGAGTTCGAGGAGATCCTGCTGAAGGCGCGGGCGCCGATGGCGGCGATCGCCCGCACGGTGACCGGCCGCGCCGACGAGGGGGCGTGGAGCGTCGAGCTCGAGCCGGTGAGGAGCGCGAGCGTCGCGTGAACGAGGTGGCGACGCATCACCCGGCCGCGCAGCCGGAGTCGCTCGGCTGGGAGGTTCGCCCGGCGCGCGAGGAGGACGCACCCGCGGTCGCCGCCGCAGTCGCCGCGCTGGTCGCCGAGCTGGGCGGCTCGCCGCCGCCGCGCGCCGCGATCGAGGCCGAGGCGCGCGCCCACATCGCCGACCCGAGCCTCGGCATCGTCCTCGTCGCCGCCCCCGCGATGCGTTCGCAGTTGCCTACAACTGTTGGGGGGAACTGCGAACGCACCGGTGGCGGCGGGCTCGTCGGGGTGCTGACGGCGAGTTGGGCGCGGGCGATCCAGGTCGCCGGGCGCCTGCTGACGATCGAGGTGCTGTGGACGCGGCGCGAGTGGCGCGACCAGGGGGTGGGCGCGGCGCTGGTCGAGGCGCTCGCCGTGGCGGCCGCCGCCGAGGGCGCCGGCCGGGTCGAGGTCGGGCTGCCGCGCGAAAGCTTCGCCGCCCTGCGGGCGACCGAACGCTTCTACCTCGCCAACGGCTTCGAACGGCTCGGACCGCGGATGCGGAGGGCGGTCCCGTGAGCGCGCCGAGGACGCGCGGGGCGAGCGACGGGGCTCGATGTGCCCGGGCCGTGGGCGTGGAAGGCGGTGTCGTGAAGGCGCCGGAGATGGCCTATGCGCGGCCGACCGGCTCCGGGCGGACCGCGCCGCAGGATCCCGGGGCGTCCTCATGACCGAGTTGGTGATGGTCGAGCAGCGCACCGACGGGCTCGATGCGAACTCGGTCTGGATCCGCGAAGGCGACGTGCGCCTCGAAGGGCAGGACTGCGATGCGCGGCTGATGGCGCTGCGGGTCGGGCTGCGCCGCCACTTCGGCGTCCGCGCGGTCGGCGCCGCCGCCGCCGACGAGGAGGTGGAGCGGGCGCTCGTGGCGCTCCACGGGGCGGGCCATCTGGCGGCGCTCGCGGCGGCCGGCGAGGAGCCGGCGGTGATGCCGGAGCTGGCCCCGCCCGGCCTCGAGCCCGACATCCCGGTCAACGCGGCGCTGGTCGCCGCCGCGCGCGAGGCGGTCCGCACTGCGATCTCCGCCGCCGATCGCCTGCTCGAGGGCGACCGCTACGCCTACGCGGTCTGCCGGCCGCCCGGCCACCACGCCGGCCCCGACTTCATCGGCGGCTACTGCTACCTGAACAACGCCGCCGCCGCGGTGCAGGCGCTGCGCGAGGGCGGCCTCGCCCCGGTCGGCGTCCTCGACCTCGACCTCCACTACCCGAACGGGACCTCGGAGCTGGTCGAGCGGATGGGCGGCGACGCGACCCTGCACTCGCTGCACGCGGCGCCGGTGACGAACGTGGCCGCCGGGACCGAGCTGCCGCGGGCGCCACGCGAACGTGCCCACGCCTTCGCCGCCGCCCCCGACCCGACCGCCTACCTGGCCGAGGTCGAGGCCTCGCTGGCGGAGCTCGCCGCGAGCTCCGCGGCCCTGGTCGTCTCGCTCGGCTACGACACCGCCGAGGGCGACCCGCACGGCAGCTGGCACTTCGGCCCCGAGGTCTTCGCCGGGATCGGCCGCCTGCTGGCGGCGACCGAGCTGCCGGTCTGCGTCGTCCAGGAGGGCGGCTACGCGCTCGAAGCGCTGGCGCCGTGCAGCCACGCCTTCGCCGCCGGCCTGCTCGGGGAGGACCCGGTATGAGCGCGGTGGGGCGACGGACCGCAGAGGGCGACGAGCGTGGCCTCACCGCGGCGGAGCGCGAGGTCGCCCGCGGCCTGGCGCCGTTCCGGGCGCGCCTCGACGAGATCGACGCGCAGCTGGTCGACCTGCTCGGCGAGCGCTTCCAGATCTGCCGCGAAGTCGCCGTCCACAAGTCGGAGAACCAGATCGACATGATGCAGCCGGGCCGGGTCGAGATCGTCCGCGCCCGCTACCTCCAGCACGGCGCCGAGGTCGACCTCCCCGGCGAATTCACGGCGGGCTTCTTCGACCTGATGATCGCCGCCACCTGCCAGGCCGAGGACGAGCTGATGGACCGCCTCGCCGCCGGCGAGGAGGGGGTCCATGTCCTTTGTAACCCTGTGGGTGACAAAGGACATGAGCACCCTGCGGGGGAGGCCGCGTGAGCCTGCCGCCCGGGCCGCGGATGCCGCGGGCCTTGCAGGCGCTCGGCTGGGCGCGCCGCTCGCTGCCCTGGCTGGAGCGCTGCCGGGCGCGCTACGGCGACGCCTTCACCCTGCGCATCCGCCACTGGGGCGACTGGGTGGTGCTGGCCGACGAGGCCGACGTCAAAGCGGTCTTCACCGCCGGCGACAAGGTTGGCGTCGCGCTCGCCAACCCGTTGCTCGGTCCGGTCCTCGGGCCGCGCTCGGTGATGCTCTCCGAAGAACCCGAGCACATGCGCCGGCGCCGCGTCGTCCTGCCCGCCTTCCACGGCGCCGCGATCGCCAACGACGCGGAGACGATCGGCGAGGTGACCCGCCGCGAGATCGCCGCCTGGCCCGCGGGCGAGCCGTTCGCGCTCTGGCCGCGGATGCAGCGGATCACGCTCGAGGTGGTGATGCGCGCCGTCTTCGGCCCGCGCGCCGGCGATCCCCGCCTCGACCCGCTGCGCACCCGGCTCACCGAGTTGACCGATTACCTGAACCAGCCGCGCAACCTTGCCGCGCTGACGATCTTCGGCCCCGAATGGGTGCGGCGCAGCCGCGGCTACCGCCGGGCGATGGGCCCGGTCGAGGACGAGGCGCTGGCCGAGGTCCGCCGCCGCCGCACCGAGCCGATCCCGGACAAGCCCGACATCGTCTCGATGCTGATCGCTGCCCGCCGCGAGGACGGCACCCCGCTCGGCGAGGGCGAGCTGCGCGACGAACTCCTCACCCTGCTCACCGACGGGCCGACCTCGACCTCGCTCGCCTGGACCTTCGAGCGCCTCCTGCACAACCCGGAGACGCTTGCCCGCGCCCGCCGCGAGATCGACGAGGACCTCGGCGACGCCTACCTCGACGCGGTGGTGAAGGAGACGCTGCGGATGCGCCCGCCGGTCCCGGTCGTCGTCCGCCGCCTGCGCGAGCCGCTGCGCCTCGCCGGCCGCGACCTGCCGACCGGCACCGTCGTCGCCCCTTGCATCCACCTGCTGCACCGCGACCCGCGCCACTACCCCGAGCCGCTGCGCTTCCGCCCCGAGCGCTTCCTCGAACAGCCCGCGGGCACCTACACCTGGATCCCGTTCGGCGGCGGCGTGCGCCGTTGCCTCGCCGCCAGCTACGCCGAACTGGAGATGAAGCGGGTCCTGCGCGAGGTGCTCTCGGCGGTCGACCTGAGGCCTGTCGACGGCCGCGCCGAGCGCGTCCGCAAAGCGTCGATCTCCTTCAGTCCGGGAGAGAAAGGGTTGGTGATGGTGGGATGAGCGGTAGCGGGATGAGCGGTGACGGTGGGCGGGGCGAGATCCCCGAGTCGGATCTTCTGATCGTCGGGGCGGGGGCGAAGGCGGCGGCGATCGCCGCCAAGGTCGATGCGCTGAACCGGCTCGGGCACGCGCGGCTGACGGTGACGATCGTCGAGAAAACCGAGCCCGCCGCCTCCTGGCTGGGGCTGAACGGGATGACCTCGGGCGAGGAGCCGCTGGCGGTGCCGCCGATCAAGGACGTCGGCTTCCCCTACCGCAGCTCGCGCCAGTTCCCCGACGTCGGCGACGAGCTCGACGCGGCGCTCCTGCCGCTGAGCTGGCAGCGCCACTCGATCGAACGCGGCGAGTACGCGCCCTGGGTCAACTCGGGCGCGCCGCCGATCCTCCACCGCGACTACGGGACCTACCTCGGCTGGGTCCTGGCGCGGGCCACCCAGGGCGTGACGACGATCCGCGGGAGGGTCGTCGCCGTCGCCCTCGACCCGGCGCGCGAGCGCTGGGTGATCGACGTCGAGGGCGGTGAGGACGGCGGGCCCACGCGGCTCGCGGGCCGCGCCCTGCTCTTGACCGGGCCCGGGGTCCACCGCGCCTTCCCGCACGACCCGGCGGCCGAGCCCTGGGTGCTCCATTGCGACAGCCGGCGGGGCGAGTTCGCCCGCCTGCCCGCCGACCGCGAGGTCGACGTGGCGATCGTCGGGGGAGGGGAGAGCGCGCTCTCGGCGCTGGTCTTCCTGCGGACGCTGCGGCCGGGGGCGCGGATCACCGTCTACACGCCGACGCTGCCGCTGAGCCGCGGCGAGAGCTTCCTCGAGAACCGCGTCTTCGCCGATCCCGACGACGTCGGCTGGGCGGAGCTCGACGCCGAGACGCGGCGGGACTTCGTCAAGCACTGCGATCGCGGTGTCTTCGACGCGGGCGTGATCGCGCAGCTGGCGGGGGAGGAGCGCTGCCGCTTCGAGCTCGGTCGGGCGGTGCACGCGGCGGTGGCGCGCGAGGGGGAGGGGGTCGAGCTGAAGCTGGAGACCTCCGCCGGGCCCGCGATCGCCCACCACGACTACGTCATCAACTGCACCGGCTTCGACCTCCTGGCGCAGCTGCGCGGGCTCTTCGCCGAGCCGGTGCGGGCCGAGCTGGAGGGGCGGGTGGGACCGATCTGGGAGCGCCGGCCGGGGGAAGAGCTGCGCTTCGACCGCTCGCTGGCACTCGAGGGGATGGAGCCGCGGCTCCACATCCCGGGGCTCGCGGGCCCGAGCCAGGGCCCCGGCTTCGCCAACCTGGGCAGCCTCGGCCTGCTCGCCAACCGGGTGCTGGCGCCGCTCTTGCCGGCGCTGACCAAGGCGAGGCGCGGCGCCGCCGCGGCGATGCTGACCGTGCTGGCGATCGCGCTGCTGGCGGGCTGCGGCGGGGGCGGCTCCTCCTCGGCCACCTCGGAAAAGCCGGCCGCCACCGAAGGAAAGGCCGAAGGAAGCGGCGGCGGCGCGCCCGCGGCGACCGCGGCCGCCTACCCCGGCGTCGACCTCGCCAACTCACGCTTCGTCGCCGGTCCGATCGACCGCTCGACGGCGCCGAAGCTGAAGGAAGCCTGGAAGGTGAAGAGCGAAGCGCACAGCACCTACGGGGCCTACGCCGCCTCGCCGGTCGTCGCCAACGGGGTCGTCTACATGCAGGACCTCGACTCGAACGTCACCGCGATCGACCTCGAATCGGGCGAAACGCTCTGGGAAACGAAGATGGAAGAACCGGACCAGGGGCCGAACGGGGTCACCGTCAGCGAAGGGATGGTCTTCGGCGCCACCGCCACCGAAGCGTTCGCCCTCGACGCCGAAACCGGCGAAGAAGTGTGGTCGACGAACCTCACCGTGGAGCCGAAGGAAGCGATCGACATGTCACCGGGCGTCCACGACGGGCTGGTCTACGTCTCGACCGTGCCGACCGACGTCACCTCCGCCTATAACGGCGGCATCGCCGGGATCCTCTGGGCGCTGGACGCGAAGACCGGGGCGAAAAAGTGGAGCTTCGACACCGTGCCGAAAGGACTCTGGTCCAAGCAGCACAAATCGATCAACGCCGGCGGCGGCCTCTGGTACGCGCCCTCCTTCGACGAAGAAGGCGGGATGTACGTGGGGATCGGCAACCCGGTGCCGTTCCCGGGCGCCGCCGGGCTGCCCTGGGGCGCCAGCCGTCCCGGTCCCAACCTCTACACCGATTCGCTGGTGAAGCTGAACGCGAAGACCGGCAAGCTCGAGTGGTATCACCAGGTGACCCCGCACGACGTCTACGACTGGGACTTCCAGGACCCGCCGATCCTGGCCACGGTCGAAGGGAGGCAGCTGGCGATCGGGGCGGGGAAGTCGGGCCAGGTGGTCGCCCTCGACGCGAAGACCGGCAAGCTGGTCTGGCAGACGGCGGTCGGCAAGCACAACGGCCACGACGAAGACGGCCTGCTGGCGATGCGCGGCGAACTCTCGAAGCTACCGAAGCAGGCGACGGTCTACCCGGGCCTCCTGGGCGGCGTGATCGCGCCGATGGCCGCCTCGAAGACGACCCTCTTCGTGCCGGTCGTCAACCACCCGCTGACTATCGAAAAGGGCCTGACGATCGGCGAAGGCGAAGAAATCGGCGGTGAAATGGTCGCCCTCGACATCGCCACCGGCAAGGAGAAGTGGAGCGAGGAATACGAAGCGCCGGCCTTCGGCGCGCCGATCGCGGTCAACGACATGGTGTTCTTCGCCACCTACGACGGGACCCTGCACGGGCTCGACGCCGAAACCGGCGGCGAAGTCTGGTCGGCGTCGCTCCCCGCGGGCTCGAACTCGGGGATGACCGCCTCCGGCGACACCCTGATCGTGCCCGCCGGCCTGCCGATCGCCGAAGGCCAGACCCCGGCGCTGGTCGCCTACCGGCTCGGCGGCTGAGCGAGGCGCTTGCCTACTGACTGGGCGGCTGAGCCGGACGCAGGAGGCGCAGGCGGCGCAACCCGCCTTCGAACGCCCCGCCGAGCAGGTCGGAGAGTTGATCGATGCGGGCACGCAGGGGGCGGGCGTAGAGGAGGAGCGCGGCGCCGCAGCCGAGCGCGGCGCCGGCGACCACGTCGCTGGGGAAGTGGACGCCGATCGCCACCCGGCCGACCGAGAGCACCGCGGCGGCGATCAGCGCGACCGTGCCCCAGCGGCGGTTGCGCAGCCAGATCGCCATCGCCACGGCAAAGGCGCCGGTCGCGTGGTCGCTGGGGAAGCCGGGGTCGGCGGAGTGGCCGGAGAAGAGGTGGACGCCGCTCGGGTCGACGACGAAGGGGCGCGAGCGGTCGACCAGTTCGGAGATCACTTTGCCGACCGCGAGGGCGAGCCCGGCACTGAGGCCGGCGGCGACGGCGGTGCGGCGCCAGGGCCGCCAGCGGTCACCGTTGGCGAGCAGGAAGAGCAGGACGAGGGTGGCGACGAAGAGCGCCTCGGAGACGTTGATGTAGAAGAGCAACGGGTCCTCCACCGCGTCGTGGTGGTAGAGGAAGTCGTTGAGGGTGTGAAGGATGCTCCATTCCATCGGCGCGCGAATGTAACGATATTGTTGAAAGCGCAGATTAAAACTGCCTGAGGACGGGGTTGGAGTGGTAGCCTCGGCCTATGTCACCGATCGGTGACAAGGCGACCGCGGCCCGCCGTCCCCACGACGCCGAGGCGTCTCGCCGCGCCCTCCTCGACGCCGCCCGCGCGGTCTTCGACGAGGTCGGCTACGACCGCGCGACGACGCGCGAGATCGGCGAGCGCGCCGGGGCCGATCCGGCCCTGATCGCGCGCTACTTCGACTCCAAAGAAGGCCTCTTCATCGCTGCGATCGCGGCGACCTCGCCGGAGGACGGCGAGATCGACTTCGCCCCGCCGGAGCTGCTCCGCTTCCTGCTCGAGCGCTGGGACGAACGCGGCCACAACCCGATCAGCCGCGCCCTCGCCAGCCCGGCGCTGACCCCGGACGCGCGCGAGCAGATCAGCGCCGTGGTCGGCGACCGTGTCGTCGACGGGCTGGCCGCCGAGCTGCGCGCTCGCGGCACCGCCGACCCCGAGCTGCGCGCCGAGCTCCTGGTCGCGCTCGCCGTCGGCGTCGCGATGACGCGCGCCAACGGCACCCTCGAGACCCTGGCGGCGACGCCGCGCGAGCAGGTGCTGGCGGCGCTCGCGCCGCTGCTAGACGCGCTGGCCGGGTAGAGGGGCGCCGTGGCGATCAAGCGCAGCTCCGGCATCCTCCTCTATCGCGACCGCGAGGACGGCACCACCGAGTTCCTGCTCGTCCATCCCGGCGGCCCCTACTGGGCGCGCCGCGACGACGGCGCCTGGTCGATCCCCAAGGGCGGGATCGAGGAGGACGAGGACTCGCGCGCGGCGGCGCTGCGGGAGCTCGACGAGGAGCTCGGCGCGGCGGCGCCCGACCTCGCCGCCGAGGACTTGATCGAGCTCGGCCAGGTCCGCCAGCGGGCGGGCAAAGTGGTCGACGCCTGGGCGGCGGAGGCCGACTTCGACCCCGCCGCCCTCGACAGCAACACATTCGCGATGGAGTGGCCGCCGCGCAGCGGCCGCGAGGTCGAGTTCCCCGAGGTCGACCGCGCCGACTGGTTCGCGCTTGAGGAGGCGAAGCGCAAGCTTCTACCCGCCCAGGCCGAGTTCCTCGACCGGCTGCTGGAGCGCCTCGGGCGACCGGCCCCGCGCTAGGTGTAGGCGAGTAGCTCCGCGGGGTGCGGGTGAGGGTTCGGGCCGGACCGATCGGAGCCCAGGCGTCCCGGGCGTCTCGGAGGCGACCCGGGCAGGCTGTGGCCGCCTCCGAGACGCCCGGGACGGGAGCTCTTGCGGGGGGAGCTGGCGCAGGGACGGGCCGGCGCGGGGAAGGCCCCGGCGCAGGGACGGGTGCGTGGCGGGGGAGATCCGGGGAGTCCGGCATCTCCGTGACGGGACAGAGGGATGCGACGTCTCCGTGACGAGGCCGAGGAAAGACGCCACGAAGACCGTGCGATCTGCGCGGGTCCCGCCCGGAAGATGCATGATCCGGCGGGATCCCCGCCGGATCATGGTCGGTCGGTGACGAAGGGTCCACGATCGCAGGGAAGGCGTATGCCTTCACGGGGAGGTTCGGAGGCCCCGTCTCGCGCTGCGTGGTTTACCCGTGCCATGGCACGGGCAAACCGTGGTCACGTCTTCGTGACCGTGGCGGAAGCGTGGAACCCGTGACTTCTCCCTCACGTCTCCCGCGCACTTCCCGGCATCGTCGTGACGGAATCCGCGGCACCCTCCCTCCGCCGTTCCTCATGCCCACCATCCCGGCATAAGGAACAGCGGAGCGTAGGACCCTCCGCCGTCCCCTCGAATCTCGGCCTTTTCGGAGGCGGCCACGGCCTGCCAGGGTCGCCTCCGAGAAGGCCGGGTCCCTTACCCGTCCGGGCGCCAGCCGGCGGCGGCCGCGTCCCTCACCACCACTGGAGCACCGTCGTGGACCGACTCGCTACCGCGTTCGCACTTTCCCACGGTATGCGGTGGTAAGTGCGAACGCGCGGCTAGACTCGGCCTGAGATGGCCGACGAGAGCACGCCACTGGCGGCGCGGTTGCTGGGCGCCGGGGCCCGCGGCGCGGGGGCGGTGGGGCGCGCCACGGGGATCGACAAGGCGGTCGAGATGGCGGCCGAGGAGGCGATCGTCTCGGCGGTCGAAAGCGAGGCGGTCGAGCGGGCGATCGCCAGGGTGCTGGAAGGGCCGGTGATCGAGGAGGCGGTGCAGGGCGCGCTCGACAGCGCCGCGGTCAAGAAGGCGATCCTCGAGACCCTCGACAGCGAGCTCGTCGACGAGGTCTGGCGGCGCCTGCTCGCCTCGCAGCAGATCCAGCAGATGGTCGAGCGGATCGCCGAGGCACCCGAGGTGCGGGCGGCGATCGCCTCGCAGAGCGTCGGCCTGCTCGGCGACATCGCGCGGCAGTTCGCCAAGCTGGCGCGCGACCTCGACACGACGGTCGAGCGGATCCTGCGCAAGATCTTCTTCCGCCGCCGGCGGCCGCTGCCGACCAACCGGGCGGGCCTGGTCACGCGCGGCGCCGCCTTCGGGATCGACGCGTTGATCGTCAACCTCTTCTTCACCGTGCTGGCCGGGGCGGTCACCCTGCTGGTCACCTTCTTCGGCGGCAACAGCGACGGCCTGCCCCGGGGGGCGCTGGCGGCGGGCTCGTTCATCTGGCTGTGTGTGGTCGGGACCTACCTGGTCGGCTTCTGGGCGCTGGCCGGGCAGACGCCGGGAATGCGCTTCATGGGCATCCGGCTGAGCGAACGGCGGCTGCGGCTGGGCCGCTCGATCCGCCGCCTGATCGGCTTCGGCCTCTCGGTGATCACCTTCGGCATCGGCTTCCTCGGCATCGTCTTCGGCGAATCCCGCCGCGACTGGGCCGACCGGATGGGCCGCACCGAAGTCATCTACGACGAGCGCCGGCCGGTGCAGGCCCCGTGGTCGACCTTGGCCGATCCCGCGTCCGGGGCGCCGCCGGCGGCTGCGCCGGGCGAGCCTCTCGCCGCCGGGCCGCCGGAGGAGCCGGTCGCCGCACCGACCGAGGTGCCGCCGACCGCCGCGCCGCCTCCTCCCGAGGGCCCTAGATCGGAACCCCAGAGCGGTTCGGCAAATTCCGCTGCACCAGCAGCGTGAGGCTGCCGGTCGCGATCAGCAAGACCACGTTCACCGCCAGCACCGCGACCGCCCCTCCCGCCTTGCCGATCCCGCCCGCGCCGAGGGCGACGCCGAGGTAGGCGGAGGCGGGGATCGTCGTCACCGAGATCGCCACGCCGACCGCCGCCGCGGCGCCGCTCTCGAACGACAGCATCGCCGCGATCCCCGCCGCCGCGGCGACCAGCACGGTCGAGTAGTCGAGGTGGGCGAGGGTGTGGAGGCCCGATTGCTCGACCTGGAAGCCGTCGGGGAGGAAGCCGCCCCATTTGAGCAGCGCCGAGAGCACCATCGCGACGACGACGACCAGCGCCATGCCGATGATCAGCGTCGCGAAGGCTCGCCCGGCGAGCGCCCGCCGCCCGGCGACGAGGCCGACGCAGGTGGCGCAGATCGGCAGCAGGTCGGGGCTGACCGCCATCGCGCCGACGATCAGGATGCCGCTGGAGACGATCACGCCGAGCGCCGCGATCACCGCCGCCACCGTGATCAGCGCCAGGTAGCGGGCGAGCGGCCGTGAGTTGGCTCGCGCCTGTCCCATCACCTCGACCCAGGCGAACCCTTCGATCCCGTGGCCCCCGCTGAGATGCCGACGCTGGGGCGCCACCACCTCGACCCGGGTCAACAGGTAGTCGTCGACCGAGATCCCCATTCCGGTGATCGCCTCGACCAGATCGTCGGCCGCCGCCGGCTCGACGTCGGCGACGAACACCGTCCGTCCGGCGCTCGCCGATTCGTCCGGCTGGCGCACCACCCGCCTGATCCCCTGCAGATCCCGCAGCAGCGCCGCGAACGCCGGCTCGCGCCGCGCGTCGAGGGATGCGTGGAGCCGCAGCACGGGGTCATTCTGAGCCCGCGCCCGGCGTCAAGGGTTCAGTCGAGGAGCTTGACGACCTTGAAGGTCTTGCTGCCGCGCGGGGTCTCGACCTCGACCGTCGCGCCGATCGCGGCGTCCATCAGCGCCTGGCCGATCGGCGACTCGGCGGAAAGCTTGCCTTCGGCGAGGTTGGCCTCGGTCGAGCCGACCAGGGTCCAGGTGACGGTCTCGCCTTTGCCCTCGTCGAGCACCTCGGCGGTGCGGCCGAAGGCGAAGGCGTCCTCGTCGCCGTCGGCGGCCTCGACCACCACCGCGTTGCGAAGGCGTTCCTGGAGGCGCTTGATCCGCGTCTCCATCATCGCCTGGTCATCTTTGGCGGTGTGGTACTCGGCGTTCTCCTTGAGGTCACCGAGCTCGCGGGCGACGCGGATGCGCTCCGCCATCTCCTGTCGACGGGGTCCTTCGAGCTCGGCGAGCTCGGCTTTCAGTTCTTCGATGCCGGCGGCCGTGATCGGCTCCCCACCGGCACTCTGATTGGTGGGACTCATCCGGGAAGGTTGTCAGAAAGGCAGGGCCCGCGGTCAGGCGCCCCCGTTTTCGCCGAGCAGCGGCGGCGCCAGCGTCTTCGTCTTCGGGTCGGCCGCCTTCGCCAGTTGGCCGAGGCCGAAGAGTTCCTCGGTCGTGCGCAGCAGCGAGTACGGGTCGTAGGGCGCGCCGTCGCTCGCTCCCGCCGTCGCGAACTGGGAGATCACCAAGGCGCCGGTTCTCAGCGGGTTGGGCTGGGCCGGCGGCGCGGGCTGGCCTTCGGCCGGCGGCGACGGTGGGTTGACCCCGCCGAAGGCGATGATCAAGAGGCCGTCCTTCTTGAAGGCCGGCGATCCGACGATCTCCGGCACCACTTCTTCGAGCCAGGCGTCGGCGGCCGCGGGCCCGGTCGGTTCGCCTTCCGCGCACTGCCCGGCGACGCCCGCCGAGCAGAGGTCGGGGGAGATGTAGGAGACGTTCGCCGTCTTCGCCGCGCTCTTCAGGTCCACCTTCAGCTCGGTGATCGGCACGTCGTCGGTCGCGCAGGCGCCGAGGTCGAGCAGCGAGTGGAAGTGGGCGAACGGGTTGAGCTGGGAGGAGTAGCCGCCGGTCACCGCGGTTTCCGGTTCGGTCGCCGGGTAGACGCAGTTCTCCGGTTCGCCGGTGGTCGGGCTGGCCATGCCTTCCATGTAGGCGCGCCAGCTGAAGCCGGCCGCTTCGAGCTGATCGCCGAGGGTCTGCGTTTCGACCGGGTAGGCGCAGCCTTCGCCGGTCACGATCCCCGCCTTGGTCGTGGTCGAGGTCGACGGGAACGCGGTGAGGACCGGGCACCCTTCCTTCGTCATCTTGTTGGGTGGCTGGCCGCTGATCGCCGCGACGCCGTTCGGCGTGATCGCCTTGTCGAGCACAGCGTAGTTGCCCAGCAGGGTGCCCTGGGGACGGAGCGTGCCGCTCAGGTAGGGCATCTGGGACGCCGAGCCGAAGGCGGCCTGGTAGCCGGAGCTGACCAGCGAGACGAGGAAGACGTGCTTGATCCGGCCCGCTTCGGGCTTCGGCGGCGCGGGCGCCGCTTCCGGTTCTTCGGCGGGTTCTTCCGCCGGGGCCGGTTCTGGTTCGGGCGCGGGCGGGGTTTCTTCCGGGACGATCGCCGGTTCGGGTTCCGGCGCCGGCGCGACGCTCGGTTCCGGCGCCGGGGCCGGTTCGCGTTCGACCGCTGCCGCCGGCCCCGCTTCTTCGGGTTCCGGTTCGGGGGCGGGTCTCACCGCCGCCGGGGTCGTGTGGTCGGCGGCCAGGCTGTGGCCGAGGATCGAGGCGAGCGGGCTCGCTTCGGGCTGGTTGGTCGCCGCCGCGGCGACGATCGCCGAGGTCGCGACGACCGAGGAGGCGACCAGGAGGCCGAAGCGCTTGCCGGTCAGCGTCGCCGCCGCGGCAAGCGCCGCCCGGATCCGCACCCGCAGCCAGCCGCTCACGACCTCGCCTCCGTCGGCACCAGCGGCGTCCCGCACTGGGCGCAGAAGCGGACTGCGGGGCCGTAGGGAGCGCCGCAGCCGGGACAGAGCCCGGCCGCGTCGGCGCGCTCGAGTTCGAGCAGCCGCTCGACCGCGAGCAGCTCGGCGTCGACCCGCTGCAGCTCGGCCGCCTTGCGGGTCAGCACGTCGAGCCGCACGTGGTCGCGGATCGCCATCTCGTAGAAGGCGCCGCCGAGGTCGGCCTGCATCACCGTGAACTTCTCCAGCAGCCGATCGCGCTGTGCGATCAGCTCGGCGCTCTCCTCCTCCTTGGCCTCGACGGTCGGCTTCTTGCCGCCGTTCGAGGTCGGGGGCTTGGGATCGGGGATCGGGAATCGAGGCGGGCCGACCGGCGGCGCCAGCGGCAGCCTCACCGTCGGCGAGGCCGTCTCGTCGCTCATGGTTCGACCCCCGGCGTCGAGGATTCGGTGGAGCCGCCGGCTTCCCCGCCGACCACCGTCACGTCGGGCAGGTTCTGCTGCGCCTTGATGTAGTTTTCGCCCGTCTGTTCGGGGTTTTCTTCGACCAGCTTGGTGTCGGCTTCTTCGGTTTCCTTGTTCGGCTTGTAGCCGCTGACCTGGTGGACGGTGCCGTTCTTGGTCTTGTTCAGCACCTTGCCGCCGCTGGCTTCTTCGGCCTTCTTCGCGTTGGACTTCGCCGACGCCTTCTTGCCTTTGCTCGCGCCTTTCGGTTCCTTTTTGGTGGCTTTGGTCGGCGTCGGCGCCGCTTCTTCTTCGACCGGCGCCGCCGCGATCTGCTGCTTTTCCGCCTGGTGGAGGGCCCTCAGCAGCGCCTCTTCGTTCGAGTTGCCCGAGCCGCTGCGGCCGACCACCACCCCGAGCGCCACCGCGATCGGCAGCAGGGCGAAGAAGCCGACCGCCGCCGCGCGGCTGCCACCGCCCTGCTGCTTGGCCTGGCCTTTGATCAGCGGGCGGCGCGATTTTTTGCTCATCGCGGCGAAGTAGCGCGAGGCCGGGTTCGAGCCGTTGCCGCGTCGCGCCGCGCATTCGACGCAGTAGCGCTGCTGCGGGTCCATCGGCGCCCCGCACTCTTCGCAGGGCTCCAGCCCCTGCGGCTTCGCCAGCGGGCTCTCCTCGCTCACTTCTTCCCCTTCTGCTTGTCGTGGCCATGCTTGTGCGCGGCCTTCTTCGCCTTCTTTTCCTTCGCCTGCCGCTTCAGGATCCGTTCGGACTTCGCCTTCTGCGCCGCCGCCTTTTCCTGCGTGGTCGAGCAGCCCGCCGCACCCGCGCCGAGCAGGCAGAGGCAGACCGCGACCACGATCAGTCGCCTAGCCGAACGCACCGCTGACGTACTCCGCCGTCCGCTGTTGGGTGGGCGAGTTGAAGAGGCGCGTGGCGCTGTTGTACTCGACCAGGTCGCCCAGGTACATGAAGGCGACGTGGTCGGCGATCCGGTAGGCCTGCTGCAGGTTGTGGGTGACGATCACCACGGCGACGTCGTCGCGCAGCCTCACGATCAAGTCCTCGATCACCGCGGTCGACTGCGGGTCGAGCGCCGAGCAGGGCTCGTCGAGCAGCAGCACCTCCGGCTCGGCGGCCAGCGCCCGGGCAATGCAGAGCCGCTGCTGCTGGCCGCCGGAGAGCTTCAGCGCTGGGTGCTTGAGGTTGTCCTTGACCTCCTCGAAGAGCCCGGCGCGGGCGAGCGCCGAGTGCACCTGCGGCTCCAGCGCCTTCTTTCTCACCCGCCGCGAGCCCTGCTCGCGCAGCACGTAGGCGATGTTGTCGAACACGCTCATCGGGAACGGGTTCGGCTGCTGGAAGACCATCGTCACCCGGCGGCGCAGCAGGGTCGGCTCGATCAGCCGGATGTCGACGTCGTCGAGGCGGATCGACCCGCTGAGCCTGGCCGCCGCGGTCAACTCGGTGAGCCGGTTGAGCGAGCGCAGGAGCGTCGTCTTGCCGCACCCCGACGGCCCGATCAGCGCCAGCACCTCGCCCTGGCGGATCGGCAGCGAGACGCCTTTGACCGCCGCTTTGGCGCCGTAGTGGATCGACACCCGGTCGACCTCCATCCGCCGGATCGAGAACTGCGGGGCGGCGATCGAGCGCTTGGCGGCGACGAAGCTCGTTGCCGTCGTCGGCACCGCTTCCTGGGCGGGCGTCGGATCCTGCGGGTCGAGCCGCCGGATCGGCGGCGGGGCGCTTGGTGCCGTGTCAGGCGCTAGTGACTCCACGTTCCCACCTTGCGGGCGCGGCGATGGACGAGGTCGGTGGCCGCGTTCAACGCCAGCACCATCAGCAGCAGGACGAAAGCCGCCGCGTAGGCTTTCTGCGGCTGGTTCAGGTTTCCGGTCGGCGACGCCTCGTAGACGAAGTTGGTCAGCGAGGTGCCGGCGCCGCGCAGGTAGTCGAGCGGGAACGGCGCCCCTTCGACCGGGCTGAAGTTCTGCGTCGCGCCGAGCAGGACGACGATGATCGCGGTGTCGCCGATGATCCGGCCGAGGCCGAGCATCCCGCCGGTGGCGATCTGCGGGCGGGCGGTCGGCAGCAGGATCCGCCGCGTCGTCGCCGCCTTGGTCTTGCCGACCGCGTAGGAGGCCTCGCGGACGTGGCGGGGGATCGCGTTCAGGCCCTCGCGGGTCGAGGCGACGACCAGCGGCAGCGCCTCCAGCGCCAGCATCGAGGAGGCGGCGAAGAAGGAGCGGCCGAAGACGACGCCTTCGTTGGAGCGGCTGAGGAAGCCGAGCGCGGTGCTGGTGAAGATCACGGTGCCGAACAGGGCGAGCACGATCGAGGGGATGCCGGCGATCGCCTCGATCGTCATCTCGGTGATCCGGGCGAGCGCCCGCGGCCGGCCATACTCGACCAGCCAGACCGCGATCGCGACGCCGATCGGCAGCGCCATCGAGATCCCCATCACGCCAAGGATCAGGGTGCCGACGAAGGCGTCGGAGAAGCCGCCCGATTCGCCTTCGGTGAAGCCCGCGGCGGCCGGCGTGGTCAGCTCGGAGAGCTTCAGGAACTTGATCCCCTGGATCAGCAGGTAGATGACGATCGCCGCCGCGATCGCGCAGAAGAGCAGGCCGAGGAACCAGCAGAAGGCAAGGCCGAGGCGGTCGACCAGGCTCCAGGTGGCGCTGCCCTCGACCGCCTTGGTCGGCACCTTGCTCTCCGGCGGCGCGGGGGGCGGCGGCGTGACCACCGATGACTCCATCACGCCGCCCCGTACTTGTTCATCGCCCGCCGGGTCAGGGCGCCGGCCAGCGAGAACATCGCCCCGGAGAAGAGCAGGAAGGTGGCGATCGCGAACAGCGTCGCTTTGGCCGGCGGGGAGCTCAACTGGTCGACGCTCTTGACGATCGTCGGCGCCAGCGGGCGCGAGGGCTCGTAGATGAAGATCAGGCCGTCGGCGGGGTTGGGGGCGAAGGCGGTCGAGCCGGAGATCATCGCCAGCATCACCGACTCGCCGATCGCCCGGGCGAGGGCGAGGACGGTGCCGGCGACGATCGCGGGCCTCGCCGCCCGCACGCCGATCTTCCAGATCGTCCGCCAGCGGTTGACGCCGAGCGCCAGCGAGCCCTCCAGCCAGCCCGGTTTGACCGAGCTGAGGGCGTCGGTGAAGATCGACACCATCAGCGGCGCGATCATGATCGTGAGGACGATCACCGCCGCGATCAGCGAGTAGCCGGTCAGCGAGATGATCCCCGCGACCGAGGCCTTCTGGTGCTCGGTGATCAGGTGGTTGCCGATGAACGGGACCAGCACCAGCACCCCGAGCAGGCCGTAGATCACCGAGGGCACGCTGGCCAGGAAGCGCACCACCGGCCGCAGCAAGTTGCTCATCCAGGCGGGCGCGAACTCGGTAAGGAAGACCGAGATGAAGAGCGCCGTGACCAGGCCCAGCACCACGGCGCCGCCGCAGATCAGGATCGTCGACCAGATCAGCGGCCAGGCGTGGAAGGTGTAGATGTAGCCGGCGCCGGTTTCGGCCGACTGTGAGATTGCGCTCAGCTGATCGTCGACGTTGCCGCCGGGACCGAACCAGGAGAGGCCGTTGTGGGCGAACGAAGGCCAGCCGTTGATCACGACGACGACGATCAGCGCCAGCAGCAGGCCGACGATGAAGACGACCAGCGTGCCGAGCATCCGCTCGACACGCTGGTCCGACCACTTCGGGCCGTACTCGGGTTGGAGCTCCTCTTCCAATCCTGCCCTTACTTCTTGTTGAACGCGGCGACGCCGCCGGCTTTGTTGATCACTTCACCGGCGAGCGGGCTGGTCCGCGCCCAGTCGACGAACTTCTGCACCGCCGGGCTCGGGTTGGCCGTCGGCAGGACGATGAAGATGTACCGCGAGAGCGGGTACTTCAGCGGTTCGACGCTGATGTTCTTCGGTTCGCAGGCGATGCCGTTGACCTTCACCGGCTTGATGCCGCTTTTCTGCCAGGCGAGGCCGGCGTAGCCGATCGCGTTCGGGTCCTGCTTGACCGCGTTGACGACGAGGCCGTCGGCGGTCAGCGCGTTGACGTTCGAGGCGGGCGGTTCGTTGTTCAGCACCGACTGGAGGAAGAAGTTGTAGGTCCCTCCGTTGGTGTCGCGGCCGACCGGGTCGATCGTCGTTTCCAGACCGGAGCCAGGAACCTGGTTCCAGTTGGTGATCAGGCCGCGGTAGATGTTGTGCAGCGTTTCGACCGTGACGTTCTTGAGCTTGTTCTTCGGGTTGACGTCCATGCAGAGGCCGTCGAGGTACAGCTTGATGTAGGTGGTTCCGGCGTCGCTGGGGAGCGGCGTCCGCGCCTGCCCGGCGAACTGGCTGGTGCCGTTCTGGACGTCTTTGATGCCGGCGTTGCCGCCATCTGCCGTGTACACGAACTTGATCTTCGGATTGACCTGCTTGGTGTACGTGGCGAAGAGCGCCTGCAGCACTGGCTGGGCAGCCACGGAGCCCGACCCGATCAGGGTCTGAGCGCCGGCCGACGCCGGCACGGCGAGCCCGAGGAGGGCCAGGGCCGTGATGGCGAGGGTCTTGATTCTCATTCGCGTGCTTCCTCTCTTGCCGGGTTGGGAGCGTTTTCTTGACCAACTTGGTCGCCTTACGCTATCACTTTATGTAGTTTATTGACGTAGATAGTCAAGAAGGCCGCCCGGCACGGCCCAGAAAGTGAGGAAGAAACGTTGTTGAAGAAGAGGCTCTCAACCCCTCGAGCGGCGACCGTCATCGTGCTGGCGGCCGTGGTCGCCCTCGCGGTGACGGTGGCGCCGTCGGTCGCGGCGTCGTTCCTGACCCCGCAGGCGGCGGCGAAGCGGTTCGTGACCAACAAGAAGGCGGCGCAGACCTACGTCACCAAGAAGCAGGCCAACGCCAAAGATGCGAGCTACCTGACCAAGCAGGCGGCGGCCAACACCTACCTGCCGAAAAAAGGTGCGCCGCTGCAGCCGAGCGTCGCGATCGCGGCCAGCAACACGCTGTTCTCGGTCAACTCCTCGACCGCGGGCTACATCCCGACCGCCTTCGTCTCGTTCGCGACCAAGGCCAACGCCTCCGACGCGGTGATCACCTTCTCCGGGAACGCCAGCTGCTCCCTGCCCGGGAAGGCGCCGACCGTGGCCCAGTCCTGCCCGATCACCATCCTGGTCGACGGCCAGGCCGCGGCGAGCAAAGTCGGCTTCGCCCCGGCGACCTCGGAAGGCACGACCAAGGAACCGGTGGCGGCGCTGAACCACACCGTGGTGCAGACCACGGTC
The DNA here is from genome assembly GCA_018268575.1 of Actinomycetota bacterium. Taxonomy (GTDB): domain Bacteria; phylum Actinomycetota; class Thermoleophilia; order Solirubrobacterales; family 70-9; genus VAYN01. Next base: position 407 of record JAFDWF010000074.1, on the reverse strand, counting down.
CTCGGCAAAGGCGGCCACACGATCCAGATCCAGTACGCGGGGGCCGCGTTCCTGAGCTTCCAGCTGAAGTCCTGGAACCTTGCCGTCCAGGTCTACCCGCAGGCCGAAGAAGAAGAACCGACCGCGACCACGGGCTCGGGTTCTGGCTCGGGCTCTAGCTCTGGGGGCTCGGGCCATAAGGGAGGCTCGGGCCGCAAGTCCTGACCGCGCCTCGGCCCGCCGGCGCGGAGCTCCGCGCCGACGATGAAAGAGGGCCGCGCCCCGGGTGGGAGCGCGGCCCTCTTTCGTGTACGCCGGGCATGCCAGGACGCTCGGAGGTGAAAGTCCTCTGTGAAGGAGATGGCACCAACCACAAGCCGAAGCCAACTGCGTCGCCGCGAGGCGGGGTGGGAAGGAAGGTGGAGGCG
>JAFDWF010000073.1 GCA_018268575.1 Actinomycetota bacterium | reverse complement strand
TTCAGAATGCCCCGCACACGTCTGGCGGCGGCGGACACACTGCGCGGTGCGGCGTCCTCGGCCGGCCAAATAGCGCTGCTATTCGGCCGGCCTGCGTCCTTGCCCCGCTTGGTCCGGCGCTCGCCATCCGCGCACGCGGCATTCTGAAAGGGGCTCTCAGCGATGGATCAGGTCGGCCACGCAGACTCGACGATGACGGTGGACGTATACGCACAGCTCGAGCAGTGGGCCAAGCGCTCGCACGGCGCCAACTTCGACCGTCTTCTCGCGGAGGCGGGCGACCAGATCAGGGCGGCCGGCGCGGTCACCCCGAAGTCTTCCCCGGGGACCGTTGTCCGAGCCTCTGGTCAAGCACCTAAAACTGCTGATTTGCAGGAACTCTAGATGGCGAGGGCGGGATTTGAACCCGCGACACCTCGATTTTCAGTCGAGTGCTCTACCGAACTGAGCTACCTCGCCATGCCCCGAAACGACCATCGGGAAGCGGGAGGAAAGGCACCCGCGGAGGGGATTCTACGGCTCGGCACCGGAACGAGCGCGCAGGTCTACGCTGGATCCTCGGCCCCGGCCTCACGGTCCAGGATCGACGATCGTCAGGGCCGGAGTTCCGGCCCGTCGCGGTCCGATCGCCGAGGTCGCTCTTCGCCGAGGACCGCGATGCGCGGACCGGTTGGTCAGGGGCGTACTGATTCACGCTTCGGTCACCTCGGGCGGCGTCCGCTCCTGATCGGGCACCGGCGCGTCGTCGAACAGGCTGACGTAGGGCTCATACCGATAGATGCGCGATCGCTTCCGTCCCGTGATCTCCTCGAGGATTCCCAACTCTTCGAACCCCGAGACCAGCCGACTCGCAGTCGGGTACGTCGTGCCGAGAGCCTCGGCGGCGAGGTTGACGTTGAGGAGCGGGCGCCGGAAGAGCTCCGAGAGCAGGCGCAGGGAGTTCTCGCCGAGGCCGCGCTCGATGATCGCCGTCCGGTGGTTCTCCCGCAGCTCGAAGATCTGCTCTGCGGTCGTGGTCGCTTCCCGCGCCGTCTGCACCACGCCTCGGAGAAAGAAGGCGAGCCAGCCCTCCCAGTCGCCGTTGAGACGGACCGCCATCAGCCTGTCGTAGTACTCGGTGCGGTGAAGTTTGAAGTAGTAGCTCAGGTAAAGCAGGGGTTTTCTGAGGACGCCGCGCTGCACCAGGAGAAAGGTGTTCAGGAGCCGCCCGACCCTTCCGTTCCCGTCGAGGAACGGATGAATGGTCTCGAACTGGGCGTGGGCGAGACTGACCTCGATCAGCGTCGAATGGGGGCTCTCCTCGTGGAGGAAACTCTCGAGCTGGTCGAGGGCCTTCTTCATCTCCGGCACCGGAGGTGGGACGAAGGTCGCCTGCTCTATCGTCGCCCCGTCCGGTCCGATCCAGTTCTGGGTCTTGCGGAATTCGCCGGGCGCGGCATGCGATCCACGGCCGTCCTTCAGCAGCTCGCGATGGATTTCGCGGATCAGGCGCAGTGACAGCGGCAACGTCTGCAGGCGCTCCAGCCCGAAGTTCATCGCCTGCACGTAGTTGACGATGTCGAGGACGTCCGACCGATGATCGTCGGCACCCGCACCGATCTCCCGCTCGAGCAGATCCTCGAGCGTGCTCTGGGTCCCCTCGATCTGAGAGCTGAGGACCGCCTCGCGCCTCACGTACATGCTGACGAAGAAATCCGGGTCCGGGATCGCCCGGGCGATCCCGTCCAGGCGACCCAGCTCGGTTCCCGACTGCTCGAGAAGGGCGAGCAGTCCGGGGTCAAGATCGATCGACGGGGCGGGCGGAAGCGGCTTCGGGACGAATGCCGAATATCCCTCCCCCTGGGGGACGAAGCGTCCCGAGCGCGTCTCTTTCCGCCGCGGCGGCACGGAGTTAATATAGCAATTGCGTATTTTCGTTAATAACGATTATTTCGCCGCGCGGTAATCCAAGCGTTCTTTTTTACCGTCGGGGCCAGCGTGATGGGAAAAGAAGATCTTTCCTCCGACGGGATCGATGCCGTCGGGTCAACGGCACGATCGATGATGGCCGACTCGTTGTTAACGGGGTCGTTATTAAGGCCCGCCAGATGCCGTCGCTATTAACGTGAAACCGGCTGAGATTGAATTAGATTTCGCTACCCGCCACGTTCACGCGTTGTTATCGACAATCTGGTTCCTCGTCAGAAGGTCCTAAGCGCCAGGGCATGGGCTCTCGACTCGGAAGGCGCTCGATCACGCCTGAAAATCGTGGGTTCGAATCCCGCCCCCGCCATCAAAGGCGCACCTTTTCTTTATCCGCCTGCCAGTGTCGATTCGGAGATCGTCGGAGCGGCCTACATGAGAATGGGCCACGATCTCAGCAGCGGCGGCCTGGAGGTCGATGGCATGACTCAGCGCGGGCGTTCCGCGCTCCGCGTCTATCTGCGCCCGAGGCCTATGTCGCGCAGGGCAAGCGCAAGCGAGAGGATGGACCGGTCCCTGTCCCTCCGCGGGTCGAGGCCGGTCAGCAGCTGGATCCGAGAGAGCCGGTAGCGCACCGTGTTCGGATGACAGAACAGAGCCTCGGCGGTCGTCGAGACCGACAGCTCCGATTCGAGGTAGGCGCCGAAGGTATGTAGGAGCGGCGTCGAGTTGCGCTGTTCGTACTCGAAGAGGTCGTCGGCCGCGACGGCGAGGCGGGTCTTCACCGCCGGTGGCGCCGAGTTGACGATCGAGCCGAAGAGCGTGTCCTGCCAGGTGAAGGGGCGCATGCGGGGAGGCAGCATGTCGGCGAGGCGGAGGACCTCGGTCAGCTCGCCGTAGGTTGCCACGGCGGAGGCCAGATCGGGGTGGTCCGCGGAGATCGCCATCGCGACCGAGAGCAGTTCGGGCTCGGCGACCTCCGGGGTCCAATCGATCGCCTCGGCGACTCGACCGAAGGCGAGGACGGCCGGCCCGTCTGCGAGGACCATCGAGCCCGCGCCACAGGTCCGCCGCCAGTCGGCGACGACCGCTCGGACCGCGTGGTTCTTCTCGGCGACGATGCCGCCGCCACCACGGGCGGCGACGAGGAGAAGCGCGATCGGGTCCTTGCCGGGGAGGTGATCGGCGGCGACGCGTCGGAGCGTGTCCTCGGTCGCCGTACCGGCGAAGATCGCCGCTGCCGTCTCCTGGGGCAGGCGGGTGGAATCGATCCAGATCCCGTGCTGCTCGGCCTCGTAGGCGTCCGCCGCGAGCCCGCCGGCGAACTCGTTGTGCTCGAGCACGACCGCGGCGAGGGCGACCAGCTCCTCGGTGTCGACGGCGTCGAGGCGCTGGGCTATCTCGGTGAGCTCGGTCCAGATCGCCATCGACCAGAGGCGGTAGGCCCGCATCACCTCGGACTCTGGAACTCCCTGGGCGAAGCGACGGACCGCGCTCTCGGAGACGATCCGCACGTCGGCTGGATTGTGCGGGAGGCCGCGCAGGCGTCGACAGAGAAGACGCTCGTTGGCGGTCGCGACCGGAAGAAGGTCGGCCTCATAGGTGTCGGCGTCGAGCGCCTGGTAGCCAGGGTTCTGGCGGTAGGTCGCGACGAGGCGCCCGACGATCTCCGACGAGCGGTTTTCGAGAGCCTCGGCGAGCTTTGTGGCAAGTGGAGTCATCATCCTGTTCGATCGCACAATAGATACCACCACGATCGGCAAAATGTTGGTCGTTGCGGCCACTTGTTTTGGTGGATCCGACCATAGAGACTCGCCAGCAGCCGATCCGGCCGGTGTGACCCGAGGGAGCCGGGCGGTGCTGACGATGAGCGAGAAGAGCCTCCACGCATCCAGCGGCCCTGGGTCGCAGTTGAACGGCGACGACGGCCTCATGCGCCTCGGGCCGGCCGCGTCGGAGATGACCCCGCTCGCATTTCTCGATCGGGCGACGCGGATCTTCGCCGAGCGGACCGCTGTGATCGACGGCGAGCGGGGGCTCACCTACGCCGAGCTCGACGGTGAGGTCCGGCGCCTCGCCGCGGCGTTGGTCGAGCTCGGCCTGCGGCCAGGCGACCGGGTCGCGGTGCTCGCCCCGAACACCGCCTTGATGCTCGCCGCCCACTACGCGGTGCCGCTCGCCGGCGGCGTTCTCCTCGCGCTCAACACGCGGCTGAACGCAGGCGAAGTCCAGTGGATCGTCGGCCACGCCGGCGCCGCCCTGCTGATCCACGACGAGGCGCTCGGCGACCTCGCCGCCGGAGCGGCCGTGCGAACCGTCGCCGAGCCGGAGCTGCGCGCTCTCGCCGCCGGCCTCGACCCGCTCGCGCGGACCCCGCTCGACGACCTCGGCCTGCTCGCCCTCAACTACACCAGCGGCACGACCGGCCGCCCGAAAGGCGTCATGTATCAGCATCGCGGCGCCTACCTGCAGGCGATGGCGATGGCCTACCACGCCCGCCTGCGCCCCGGCTCGGTCTACCTCTGGACGCTGCCGATGTTCCACTGCAACGGCTGGTGCTTCCCCTGGGCGGTGACCGCCGCCGGCGCCACCCACGTTTGTCTCCCGCAGGTCGACCCGGTGGCGATCTGGCAGCAGCTCGAGCGCCATCGGGTGACCCACTTCAACGCCGCGCCGACCGTCCTTTCGATGCTCGCGTGGCACGAGCAAGCGGGCGCCTGGACGCCGGAGTGGCCGATCGAAGTCGGCACCGGCGGCGCCCCGCCCTCACCGGCCCTGCTCGAGCGGATGGAGGAGCTCGGCTTCGTCATCCGCCACCTCTACGGCCTGACCGAGACCTACGGCCCGATCGTCGTCAACGACTGGCAGCCGGAGTGGGACGAGCTATCGATCGCCGGCCGCGCCCGCCTGATCGCCCGCCAGGGCAACTCGAACATCCTCGCCGGCCAGCTGCGGCTGGCGGGCGCCGCGGAGCTGGGCGAAGTCCAGGTGCGGGGCAACAACGTGATGCTCGGCTACTACGAAGACGCGGCGGCGACCGCCGAGGCGTTCACCGAGGATGGCTGGTTCCGCACCGGCGACCTCGGCGTGATGGACGACGACGGCTACGTCGAGCTGCGCGACCGGGCCAAGAACGTGATCATCAGCGGCGGCGAGAACATCGCCTCGATCGAGGTCGAGCACGCGATCGCCAGCCACCCGGCGGTGTTGGAGGCGGCGGTCGTCGCCCGGCCCGATCCCCATTGGGGGGAGGTCCCGGTGGCCTTCGTCGAACTGAAGCCCGACGGCAAAGTCACCGACGAGGAGCTGATCGACCACGTCCGCGATCGCATCGCCCGCTTCAAGGCGCCCAAGCGGGTCATCTTCGGTCAGCTTCCCCGGACCGCGACCGGCAAGGTGCAGAAGTTCGAACTGCGGGAGTCGACGTGAACGCTCCCGGGGCTGGCCTTGTAGGTCTGGACAAATCCACGCTCACCGGAAGGCGAAAGTTAGGTGTTCCAGCCACTTGCTTTGGCGCTTCGAACGATAGACACTCCTCCGACCGCACCCCCGTCGGCTCATCTGGTCGGCAACGGGAAGGGGCTGAGTACAGGTATCGACGAGGAGAGAGAGGAGCAGTCGTGGCCGAGAAGAGCGAGAACCTGGTGCCAGGGCCCGGCTGGGCGAGCGCGCATGGATACGTCCCCCTCAACCCGGCCTCGGCGGAGGCTGGATCGAGCTCCGCGATCGACCGGCTGTTGATCCTCGAGCGCCTTCATCGCTACAGCTGGGCGCTCGACGAGTGCCTCCAGCAGCCGCTCGCCGAATGCTTCACCGAGGACGCGACCTGGACCGCGGACCTCTACGGCAAAGAAGACTACGGCCCCTTTGAGGGCGCGGCGGGGATCGCCGAGTGGCTGGCCGGTTCCTTCGTGACGATGGTCGACCAGCGCCGTCATCTCTTCATCAACCCGGTCGTCGACGAGCTGGTCGAGGACGCCGCCCGGGTCTTCTCGATGTGCTTGATCACCGGCGCCAAGGACGAGATCGTCACCCCGCGCTGCACCGGCATCTACCGCGTCGGCATGCGCAAGATCGATGGCGACTGGCTGATCGCCGAGCTGTTCGGCGCCTTCGACGCCCCCTGGTGACGATGAGCGTGGCAGCCGACCCGAAGACCGTGGTGATCGCCGGCGCCTCCGGAATCATCGGCCAGGCCGCGGTCAAGCAGTTTCTGGGTTCCGGCTGGAACGTGGTCGGGGTCTCCCGCCGGCCGCCGGAGGGGCTCGACCATCCGCGCCTCCAGCACCTCCCCGTCGACCTCCGCGAGGCCGACGCCTGCGCCGCCGCCATCGCCGGCCTCACCGAGGCGACGCACCTGGTTTACGCGGCGCTCTACGAGAAACCGGGCCTGGTCGCCGGCTGGGCGGAAGCGGATCAGATGCAGACCAACCTGCAGATGTTCCGCAACCTGCTCGACTCGCTCTCGGCCACCGGCAGCCTCCGCCACGCGACCGTCTTCCAGGGGACCAAGGCCTACGGCAGCCACCTGCACGACATCCGCATCCCCTCGAAGGAGTCAGAGCCGCGCGACCCGCACCCGAACTTCTACTGGCTGCAGGAGGATTACGTCCGCGAGCTGGCCCCGCAGCGCGACTTCGCCTTCACCATCCTGCGCCCGCAGATGGTCGCCGGCGGCGCGGTCGGGGTGGCGATGAACGTCCTCCCGGCGGTCGGCGCCTACGCGATGATCTGCACCCGCCTCGGACGCCCCTGCGGGTTCCCCGGCGGTCCGGCATTCGTCTGGGAAGCCTCCGACGTCCGCCTCGTCGCCCGCGCCACCGAGTGGGCGGCGCTCTCGCCGGTTGCCGCGGGGGAGACCTACAACGTGACCAACGGCGACGTCTTCGCCTGGCGCGACCTCTGGCCGGGGATGATGGAGGCGCTCGCGGTGGAGGCCGGTCCCGACGAGGAAATCGCGCTGGCCGAGTTCCTCCCCGCCCACGAGGCGATCTGGGACGAGATCGCGGTCGAGAACGACCTCCGCCCCCGCGGGCTGGACGCGATGCTCGGCGAGTCCGCCCACATGGCCGACTACTGCTTCGCCTACGGGCAGACCAGCCAGCCGCGGGCGAAGTTCATCTCGACGATCAAGATCCGCAAGGCGGGGTTCGGTCACTGCATGGACACCGACGAGTGCTTCCGCTTCTGGCTCCGCGACATGGTCGGCCGGGGCGTCTTCCCCGACCTGGCGAGGACGGCGGTGAGCTAGTGCCCCGCGTCATAAGTTCCGCACCACCCCGACGGCGTCTCGCCACCCGTGGCGGCGTCCTCGGGTTTGGCTTTGCCATCGGCAAAGCCTGCATCCTGCGTCCTTGCCACAGGCGCCGATCCACTCGTCGGATGTGGCACCCAACTTATGACGCGGGGCACTAGGCGATGCCCGCGACCTTCGACGGCACCTGGCGGATCGACCTTGACCGCAGCGTGGTCTGGGACGCCGAGGCCGGCGCCTACGTCGCCGACCAGATCGGCGACGAGGTGATCCGCCTGCGGATCGACGGCGACGTGCAGGACTACGAGGTCGAATACGGCTCCGACCCGGTCGTGCGGATGGGCTACGAAAGCCGCTACGACGATCCCGAATGGGTGCCCTACCTGGTCCGCGAAGTGCGCAGCTCGAGCGAGGACGTAGAGGCCTCGGTCGCGGCGATGAGGCGGCGGATCAAGGCGGACTCCGGGGCACGCGAGCGCCACTTCGAGGTCGGCCGCGCCTACGGCCTGGTGCGCACCGTGGGCGTCGACGAGCGCACCCACTACCGACTCAGCAAGAGCCCCGAGGACGGCGGCGCCCAGTCGGTGATGATGCGGCGCCTGAGCGACGACGGCGACTCCTACCTCGCCAGCGTGCTCACCGTCGACGGGCATGTCTTCCGGAGGAGGTGGTTCAGCCGTGTCTGAGATCCCCGACCCGCTGCCCTCATACGACGAGCTGCCGGAGGCGCCCGGCGGCGGCCGGAGCGCCTGGGGTCTCTTCGGCGAGAAGGACCGCGTCGGCCTCTTCAACCTGGTCACAGCAGAGGTGACCCGCGCCGCGGCCACGTTGGCCAGGCGCGGCGCGGTCTTCTCCCTCAACGCCCCCAACGACTTCCTCGACCCGCCCCTCTTCGAACGCCCCCCGCTCAAGATCGAGAAACAGCAGGTCCGCGGCGGCCATGCCTTGAACGAGGTCTACAGCGACTTCAACCCGCAGTCCTCCTCGCAGTGGGACGCGCTTTCCCACGTCTCCTTCGCCGCGGGCCGCTTCTACAACGGCGCCACGCTGGAGGAAGTCCTGGCGGGCGAGCGCAACACCGTCGACGCCTGGGCCGAGCGCGGGATCGTCACCCGCGGCGTCCTGCTCGACCTCGAGCGCACCGCCGCCGCCGAGGGCCGCGAGTACGACCCGCTCGCCAGTCACGCCTTCTCGGTCGAGGACCTGGAGCGGGCGCGGGCCGCGGCCGGGGTCGAGCTGCGGACCGGCGACGTCCTCCTCCTGCGGACCGGCTTCATGCGGCGCTACGCCGAGCTGCCGGCGGCAGAGCGGGAGCGGATCTCAAACCGCGCCGAGATGACCGCCTGCGGCATCGAGCACACCGAGGACATGGCCCGCTACCTCTGGGACTCTCACATCGCCGCCGCGGCCTGCGACTGCCCGGCGCTCGAGGTCTGGCCGATGGACTACAGCCCCGAGCTCTTCCCCTTCGGCTGCCTGCACCAGATGATCCTCGGCCAGTTCGGGATGGCGATCGGCGAGCTCTTCGCGCTCGACGAGCTGGCTGCCGACTGTGCTGCCGACGGGGTCCACGAGGTGCTCTTCACCAGCGCCCCGCTCAACACCCGCGGCGGCTTCGGCTCGACCGCCAACGCACTTGCCGTGAAGTGATGGAAAAGGAGACGACCGCGATGACCCAGACCGCCGAGATGACCGAGGCCGAGATGATCGAGGAACTGCGCCAGGTGCGCGAGCGCGGCCGCGGCTGGCTGCTCTCGAAGATCGGCGAGGACGGCGAGCCGGCGGCGGCGCAGGTCCGCAACGGCTATTACCGGATGCCCTACGTGCTGGCGGTGCTCGGCGAGCGCGAGGCGGCGGCGACGGTGATGTCGTGGATCGAGCGCAACGCGCTGACCGCGGACGGCGACCTGCGCGAGGGCGTTCCCCGCGACGCCTTCGTCGATCGCTGGGCGACCTACCCCCACGCCCTGCTCGCCGTCGGCGCCTGGATGCTCGAACGCTTCGACACCGCGCTGGCGCTGGTGGAGACGATGGCGAGCGGCTTCCAGGACCCGGAGACCGGTGGCGCTTATATGGAGCGCCCCGAGGCGCGGACCGGCCGGCAGTTCATCTTCCCCACCGCCTCGATGGGCCTTGCCGGGCTGACCGTCGGCCGCCGCGACGTCGCCGACGCGGTCTTCGGCTGGTTCAAGCGCCTCTGGGACGCGCAGCCCGACCTGCCCGACGTCCTCTACCCTTCCTGGGGGCCGGACGGCCTGCGCACCGTGGCCGACCGCGACGACGAGTTCTGGACGATCGTCGATTTCCGCCGGCCGCGACAGGCCTTCTACAACCCCGGCATCAGCGCCGCCTTCCTCTCCAAGTACTTCATGGTCACGCGCGAGCCGCGCGCCAAGGAGATTGCCACGTCGATGCTGGAGCTCTCGGCCAACGGCACCGATGACCAGTACAACTTCCACGAGTCGATGCAGATCTGCAAGTTCGGCTGGGGCTCGGCGATGGCGGCCGAGATCGACCCCGGTGGGCCCGAGCGCAGCCACCTTCTGCGCATGGCCCGCTGGTACGTCGAATCGCAGGGCGAGGACGGCAGCTGGGTGCCGAGCAGCTTCCTCGTCGCCGAGCCGAACGACAGCCACGGGATCGAAAAGACCGCCGAGCACACGCTCTGGGTCAGCTTCATGCTCGCCTCTCTTGCCGCCGGCGATCGACGCGGCCCGGTCGCCGCGGGCTGGGGCGAAGCCGGGGGCGGTGCGGGTTAGATGGCGGGCCAGGCCCCCGCGCTGGCCCTGACCGGCGCGAGCAAGTCCTTCAACGGCCGCACGGTCATGCACGACGTCTCGCTGACGGTCGGGCGCGGCGAAGTGCACGGCCTGGTCGGCGCAAACGGCGCCGGGAAGTCGACGCTGATCAAGACCGTCTCCGGCTTCCACGCCCCCGACGGCGGCGGCTCGCTGCGGATCGGCGAGGCGACCCTGCCGCTGCCGGCGGGGCCCGGGGCGCTGATGGCGGCGGGGGCGCGCTTCGTCCACCAGGACCTGGGCCTGATGCCGTCGCTGTCGATCGCCGAGAATTTCACCCTCGAGCCGGGCCTCTCGGCCCGCGCGTTCGGGCTGAAGACGCGCGGCCAGGAGGAGGACGCCTGCCGCGCACGCCTGCGCCGGTTCGGGCTCGACCACGATCCGCGCACCCTGGTCGGCGACCTCGCCGTCTCCGAGCAGGTCCTCGTCGCCGTGGTCCGCGCGGTCACCGACGCGGCGGGGGCGACGACGCTCCTGGTGCTCGACGAGGCGACCTCGGGGCTGCCATGGAACGACGCCGGCACCGTACTCGAGCTGATCCGCCGCACCGCTGCCGACGGGGTCGGCGTGCTCTTCGTCTCCCACCGGCTCGACGAGGTGCTCGGCGTCTGCGACTCGGTCACGGTCCTGCGCGACGGTCATGTCGTCGGCGCGCTGCGCTCGACCGAAGGCTCCTCGCAGTGGAGCCTCGAGCGGCTGACTGCGTCGATGTTCGGTGCCGCCGCGACTGCGTCGCCCACGGCGAAGGCGGCCGGTGCTCGGCCCGCCGACACCGCGCCGCGCCTGCGCGTCGCCGGGCTGCGCGGCGCCTACGCGACGGACGTCAGCTTCGACCTCGCGCCCGGCGAGATCCTCGGCCTGACCGGCGTCGTCGAGGCCGAGGCGGGGGAGATCGGTCGCATCCTCTTCGGCGCCGCCCGGGCCCGCGGCGGCGAGATCACGCTCGAAGGCGAGCGCTACCGCCCGCGCTCACCGCGCGCGGCCAAGTCGGCGGGCGTCGCCTACGTCGCCGCCTCGCGCGACCTCAGCCTGCTGAAGAGCCTCTCGGTGACCGAGAACGCGACGCTCGCCGACCTCGGCCCGTTCGGCTCGGCCTACCTCCGACGCGGCGCCGAGCGGGCCGCCACGCAGGAGCTCCTCGATCGCTTCCAGGTATCGCCGCCCGACCCCGGCCGGGTGGTCGGCACGCTCAGCGGCGGCAACCAGCAGAAGGTCGCGCTGCTGCGCTGGCTGCGCACCGACCCGCGCGTCCTCGTCCTACACGAACCGTGCCGCGGCGTCGACATCAACGCCCGCGCGGCGATCTACCGGATCCTCCGCGACGCCGCCGCGCAAGGCCTCTCCGTCCTCGTGATCAGCAGCGAGATCGAGGAGGCGGCGGAGATCTGCGACCGCGTGCTCGTCCTCGTCGACGGTCGTGTCGACGGCGAGCTGTCCGGCGCCGCCCTCACCCCCGAATCACTGATGCAGGCCCTCAATCCCGGAGATGCGCATGCCCGAATCACCGCCAGTTGAGAAGCCGACCCGCGGCGCCATCCCGCCGACGTCGGGCTCCCGCGGCAGAACCGCGGGGATAGCCGATCGCGTGCGCGGCGCCGGCTCGCGCCTCAGCGTGCCCGCCGTCCTGATCATCCTGATCGTCCTCTTCTGCCTGCTGCGCCCGGAAACGTTCGCGACCTGGGACAACGCCTCGACGATCGCCCAGAACGAGATGGTCCTGCTGATCATCGCGTTGGCCTCGATCCTGCCCCTGATCGTCGGCGAGTTCGACCTCTCGGTCGGCTACATCGCTTCGATCACCGCGATCCTCGAGGCGAAGTTGATCGGTGGCGACGGCTGGGACCCGGTGCTGGCGACCGTGGTGGTGCTCCTGATCGGTGCCGCGATCGGCGCGGCCAACGCCTTCCTCGTCGTCGGGATCGGTGTCAACTCCTTCATCGCGACGCTCGGCACCGGCAGCATCCTGGTCGGCTTCAGCTCCTACATCTCCAACAACAAGACGCTGTTCGAAGGGATACCGCAGGTGCTGACCAAGCTCGGCTCAGGCCACTTCGGGCGGGTCCCGATCAACGTCTTGGTGGCGCTCGCCTTCGTTGCCGCGATCGTCTACCTGCTCCGCTATACGGCGTTCGGCAGATATATGTACGCGACCGGGGGAGGGCGTGACAGCGCCCGCCTGGCCGGCGTCCCGACCGAGTCGATCCGCGCCGCCTCGCTGGTGGCATCTGGCTTCGTCGCCGGCTGCGCGGGGCTGCTCGAGCTTGGCCTGATCGGCTCGGCATCAGCCTCGATCGGTCCGGAGTTCCTGCTCCCGGCGCTTGCCGCCTGCTTCCTCGGCACGACGATGGGGGAGAACGGCCGCTTCAACGTCTTCGGCACGATCGTCGCGATCTTCCTGATCGCGGTCGGCGTCACCGGGCTCGAGCAGCTCGGCGCACCTAACTGGGTCGAGCCCGTCTTCAACGGTGCCGCGCTCATCATCGCTGTCTCGGTGACGCTGATCAGCAAGCGCATCGGCAGCGCACGAAATCTGGCCGCGGATACGCGGACTGGTCAGTCCCCTACAGAGGAGATAGAGAAATGAGGAGGCTTTTCCTGGGCGTGCTGCTGCCGTTGGTGGCGGTCGGCCTGATCGTCGCCGGTTGCGGCGGCGGAGGGAGCTCGTCGTCGTCATCGTCAGAACCGTCGTCTTCGGGCTCGTCGGGCGAACCGGCAGAATCGTCGACCATCGCGTCGTCGGGCTCGGAAGAAGTCGACTGCAGCAGCGTCGAAGAACCGACCAAACTGACCTGGGAAGGCCCGACCGAACCGGTCAAGCCCCCCTCGGGCAAGCACCTGGCGGTCCTGATCCCGCCGGCGCTCGAACTCGAAGCCGCCGCCCGGCCGATCGAAGGGATGGAAGAAGCGCTCACGGCCCTTGGTTGGGAATTCAAGGTCCTCGACGGCGAATTCACCCCGTCGATCTACAACAAGAACATCCAGCAGGCGATCAACCTGCACGCCGACGCGATCATCACCGATGGGCTCGACCCGGCGCTGGTGAAGAACTCGCTCGCCGACGCCCGCTCGCACGGCATCATCGTCATCTCCGACGCCGAGACGGGCGTCACCGAAGTCGAACCGACCCCGCCGAGCGAAGGCTATTACGTCGACGTCTCGCCGGACGAGAAAGCGATGGGTGAACTGATCGGGAAGGCGATCGTCTGCAAGGGCGAACAGAAGGCCCACCTGCTGGCGATGAACGACGCCGAGTACGCCTCGGTCGGGATCTTCATCGAATCGGCGGTCGAAGAGGTCGAAAAATGCCCCGAATGCGAAATCGTCGAAAACGTCGAAACGAACTCGAGCGAAGTCCAGAATCAGATCCCGAGTCAGACGGTCCAGGCGATCCGCACCAACCCCGAAATCGACTCGGTGCTGACCGGCTATGACCCGGTTGCGCTGTTCCAGGTGCCAGCGTTGAAAGCTGCCGGGCTGATCGACAAAGTCAAGCTCTATTCGGAGTACGGCGATCAGCCGAACATCGAATTCATCCGTAACGGTGAACAAGAGGCGACGGTCGCCGTGCCGTACGAATGGAGCGGCTGGGCAGCCGTCGACGAGATGCTGAGGGCGATGGCCGAACAGAAGCTGGTCGACGAGCACATCCCGTTTGCCCTGATCACCAAAGAAGTGAACCTGCCGCCCAAGGGCCAGGCGTTCACCGGCAAGGAAGCGAACTACGAAGCCGAATACAAGAAGCTCTGGGGCCTCGGCTAGCGGCGACGAGGAGCAGATGCTGCGTGAGAGAGGCCCCGGCGGGTTCTGCGGGGCCTCTCTCACGCAACCGGCACGAATCTGGAGGATTCAATGGGTTTCACCATCACCGTTGACACGGGCGGGACGTTCACCGACGTCGTCCTTGCCGACGAGCAAGAACTGCTCGGGCTCTACAAGGCATCGACCACCCCGCACGACCCGTTCGAGGCGGTGGAAGCCGGGATCCGGCTGGCGGCGGAGGCGCGCGGCGCCGACATCGCCGCACTGCTCGCCGACACCTCGACCTTCGTCTACGCGACGACCCACTCGACCAACGCGATCCTCCAGGGCAAAACCGCGAAGACCGCCTTCCTCACCACCGAGGGGCACCCGGACATCCTGCTGTTTCGCGAGGGCGGAAAGCCCAACGCCTTCGACTTCACGATCGAGACGCCCGCTCCCTACATCCCCAGGTCGCTGACCTTCGAGGTCGGCGAGCGCGTGCTCAGCGACGGTTCCGTCGACGTCCCGCTCGACGAGGAGCGGCTGATGGCCACCCTCGACCGCCTGGTGGAGCTGGACGTCGAAGCGGTCGCCGTCTGCCTCTTGTGGTCGATCGTCAACCCGGTCCACGAGCAGCGCGTCGGCGAGCTGATCGAGGAGCGCCTGCCGGGGATGAAGTACTCGCTCGGGCACGCCGTCAACCCGATCCTCCGTGAGTACCGGCGGGCCGCGGCGACGGCGCTCGACGCCTCGATCAAGCCTCTGATGCAGACCCACCTCGAGGACTTCGAGCAGCGGCTGCGCGACCTCGGGTTCGCCGGCACGCCGTTGATGGTCACCCACGTCACCGGCGGCGTGCTGCACTTCGCCGAGATGATCGCCCGGCCCCTCTACACGGTCGACTCAGGCCCGGTGATGGCGCCCGTCGCCGCCCAGGCCTACCTCTCGCAGGAGCCGGCGGGGTTCGGCGAGGACGCGATCATCGTCGACACCGGCGGCACCTCCTTCGACGTCAGCCTGCTGCGCTCGCGGGAGCTCGTCTACGCGCGCGAAAAATGGCTCGGCCAGCGCTACATCGGCCACATGACCGGGCTGCCGACGGTCGATTGCCAATCGATCGGGGCGGGTGGCGGCTCGATCGCCTGGGTCGATCCCGGCGGCCTCTTGCGAGTCGGTCCGGAGAGCGCCGGTGCCGTCCCCGGGCCCGCTGCCTACGGCAAAGGCGACCGCCCGACGGTGACCGACGCCGCGGTGGCGCTCGGCTACATCGACCCCGACTTCTTCCTCGGCGGCGCGATGACCCTCGACGTCGAGGCCTCGCGCCGGGTGATCGAGCGCGACATCGCCCGGCCGCTCGGCCTCAACGTGCTGCGGGCGGCGTACGGAATCCTCGTCGTCGCCGCCGAGGAGATGCAGAAGCTGACCCTGGCGATGACGGTCGGCCAGGGCCTCGATCCGCGCGAGTGCGTGCTGGTCGCCGGCGGCGGTGCCAGCGGCCTGCTCGCTACGCTGATCGCCCAGGCGTTGGGGATCTCCAAGGTGCTGATCCCGAACATGGCCGCGGGCCTCAGCGCCACCGGCGCCCAGTACCCCGATCTGATCGCCGACTTCCAACGCACCGTCTTCACCGACACGGACGATTTCGACGCGGCCGGCGTGGGCTCGGCGCTGGCGGACCTCGACGCCGAGATCGACGGCTTCTTCGCCGAGCTCGGCCGCAGCGAGGCGGAGCGGCGCGAATACATCTGCGAGGCGCGCTACGCAAACCAGGTCTGGGAGCTCGACGTTCCCTTCGAGCGCGATCCCGCCGGCGCCGCGCCTTCGCCCACGGCGCTGATGGATGGCTTCGACGCGGTCCACGAGCGCGTCTTCGCGGTCAAGCAGCCGGGTGCCGTGGTCGAGTGCCTGAACTGGCGCGGGCGGGCGCGGCGGGTGCGCGACAAGCCGGCGCTGGGGCGGCCCGCCGACAACGTCGAGCGCACCGCGCCGGCGGTGGTGCGCGGCGAGCGCGAGGCCTACTTCGACGGCCCCGGCCTGATCACGGCGTCGGTCGCCTTCGGCCCGGCGCTGGAGCAGGGCGAGGCGATCGAGGGCCCGGCGATCGTCCAGGAGTGGGCGACGACGATCGTCCTCAGCCAAGGCTCGAAGCTCAGCGTCACCGAGCTGGGCAACTACCTGATCGAGATCCAGTCCCGGTGACAAGTACCAACCTCCATTCCGAAGGGAAGCCGATGAATGCTTCGACGGATTCCGCCATGAGCGAAGACCGCACCGGTTACGCCTCCGACTTCGACCCGATCACCCTGGCGGTGATGGCGAACCGTGTCGACGGCGTCTGTCGGCAGATGACCAACACCCTGCTGCGCTCGGCACGCTCCTCGGTCCTCGCGGTGGCCAAGGACTTCTCCTGCTCGATCATCTCGGCGGACAACGACCTGATCGCGGCCGCCGAGGGCCTGCCGGTCCACGTGATCGGCTCCGAGGCGCTGGCCGAGGCGATGACCGAGCTGCACCCCGACATGCGCGAGGGCGACGCCTTCCTGCACAACGACCCCTACCTGGGCAACACGCACGCCGCCGACCATACGATCCTGGTGCCGGTCTTCTTCGAAGGCGAGCACGTCTTCACCACCTGCGCCAAGGCGCACCAGGCCGACTGCGGCAACGCGCTGCCGAGCACCTACATGCCGACCGCGATCGACGTCTACGCGGAGGGGGCGATCAACTTCCCCTGCGTCAAGGTGCAGCGCGACCACCAGGACGTCGACGACATCATTCGCATGGCGAAAACGCGGATCCGGGTGCCCGACCAGTGGTACGGCGACTATCTCGCCTCGCTGGGCGCCGCCCGGGTCGGCGAGCGGGCGCTGAAGGACCTCTGCGCGAAGTACGGCCTCGAGCTGGTCCGCGCCTGGATCAAGGAGTGGCTCGACTACAGCGAGTGGCGGATGGTGCAGACGATCCGCTCACTACCCGCGGGCGAGTTGACCGGGCACACCTTCCACGATCCGTTCCCCGGCATGCCCGAGGGCGGGCTGCCGCTCAACGTGACGGTGCGGATCGATCCCGAGGAGGCGCGGGTGGAGCTCGATCTGCGCGACAACCCGGACTCGACTCCCAACGGCATGAACCAGTCGAGGACGACCGCGATCAACAACGCGATCGCGGGCCTCTGCTTCTCGATCGAGGAGGTGCCCCACAACTCGGGCGCCTTCCGGCGCATCGATGTGCAGCTGCGGGAGAACTGCGTCGCAGGCATACCAGTCCACCCGACCTCCTGCTCGATGGCCACCGCCAATGTGGGCAGCCGCATCATCAACATGACCCAGGCGGCCTTCGCCGACCTCGGCGAGGGCTATGGACTCGCCGAGGGGGCCAACGGCTACCCGCCGATGCTGGCGGTCGTCTCGGGCGAGGACCATCGGCCGGACGGCGGTGGGCAACCGTACGTCAGCCAGCTCTTCCTGGCGACCCTGGGCGGACCGGGGGGGCCGTTTGCGGACGGCTGGCTGAACTATCTCCAGGCCACCGGGTCGGGCTCGCTCTTCATCGACTCGGTCGAGGCCGACGAGCGGAAGTACCCGTTTGTGGTGCGCGAGAGGCGCGTGCGAACCGACTCTGGCGGGGTCGGGTGGCGCCGCGGGGCACCCGGCAGCATCTCGACCTACGGCCCGGTCGGCCCGGCGCCGCTGACCTGCAACTACTCCCTCGACGGGAAGGTCCACCCGCCGCAGGGCGTCCGCGGCGGCGGCCCGGGGTGGCCGAACGAGGCCTTCCTCGTCGATGCGGAGGGGGAGGAGGTCGAGCAGCCGGATCTGGTGGTCCAGATCGACCTCGAGCCCGGCGAGCTGATCGGCTCCCGGACGACGGGCGGCGGGGGATATGGCGATCCTTTTCGGCGCGAGCCCGAGCGCGTGCTTGCAGACGTCGTCGAAGGCTTCGTCAGCCCTGCCGCGGCCGGTGAGAGCTATGGCGTCGTCCTCAGCGGCGATCCGGGTCGCGTCGAGACGCTGGCGGTCGACCTGCCTGCAACCGAAGCACGCCGCGCAACCGGATCGCCGACCGCGTCACGTAGCGCCCCTCCGACACGATGAAGGTGGGCTTGATCCCCGGCGACGGCGTCGGCCCGGAGGTCATCGCCGGGGCGCGGCGACTCGTCACAGTGCTCGAGCCGGGGATCGAGTGGACGGAGCTCGACTGGGGCTCCGAGCACTGGCTGCGGAGCGGCCAGATGATGCCAGAGGACGCGATCCAGGTGGTCGGCGGCTTCGACGCGGTGCTCCTCGGCGCAGTCGGTGACCCCCGGGTCCCTGACGAGGTGACGCTCTGGGGCCTCCTCCTCGCCCTCCGCCAGGGGCTCGACCTGTGGGCGAACGAGCGGCCGGTGAGGCTCCTGCCCGGTGTCCCCTCTCCGCTGCGCGACGTCGGGCCCGAGGATGTCGACATGCTCTTCCTCCGCGAGAACAGCGAGGGCGAGTACGCCGGGGTCGGCGGTCGGGTCCACCGAGGCCTCGCCCACGAGGCGGGCATCGAGGTCAGCGTCTTCACCCGTGCCGGGGTCGAGCGCATCGCCCGCCACGCCTTCGACTGCGCCCGCCGTCGCCGCCGTCGCCTCGTCAGCGCCACGAAGTCGAACGCCTCCCGTTTCGGCTACGTCCTCTGGGACGAGGTGGTCGCGGAGGTCGGGCGCGACTACCCGGACGTGACCGTCGAGCGGATGCTCGTCGACGCCCTCGCCGCACGCATGGTCTCGGCTCCGGCGAGCATCGACGTCGTCGTCGCCTCGAACCTCTTCGGCGACATCCTCACCGACCTCGGCGCCGCCGTGCAGGGGGGGATGGGCATCGCGGCCAGCGCCAACGTCGCTCCCGGCTCCGACCGTCCGGGGATATTCGAGCCAGTTCACGGCTCCGCCCCCGACATCGCGGGAAAGGGCATCGCCAACCCGACCGGTGCGATCTGGAGCGCGTCACTTATGCTCGACCACCTTGGCCGCCGCGAGAGCGGCGAGCGCCTGCGGCAGGCGATCGCGCAGGCCCTGCAGACCGGCAGTCGGACCCGGGACTTGGGCGGCTCCGCCACGACGATCGAGATGACTGACGCCGTGCAGAAACAGCTGAAGCTGTGATGGCGCCGGGGAACATAGGAAACGCCGTAGGGTGCCCGGAACAGTCTTAAGGAGATAGAGATGAGCGCAACCGCAGGTCCCGCGACGATCGAGTCGATCGACCCGTCAAATGGCGAGGTCGTCGGCACCTACGAGGTCTTCTCGGAGGGTCGGATCGACGCCGCCCTCGACCTCGCCCACGACGCCTTTCGCAACTACCGCCGCACCCCCTGGAGCGAGCGCGCCGCGCTGATGAGCGGCATCGCCCGCGAGATGCGCGCGATGCGCGACGAGCTGGCGGGCATGGTCAGCCGCGAGATGGGCAAGCCGATCAAGGAAGCCGAGGCCGAAGTCGAGAAGTGCGCCTGGGCGGCCGAGCACTACGCCGAGCACGGCGACGCCTACCTGGCGCCGGAGCCGATCGACGCCGGCGAGGGCCGCCGGGTCGTCGTCCACAAGCGCCCGCTCGGGCCGGTGCTGGCGATCATGCCGTGGAACTACCCGCTCTGGCAGGCGGTGCGGGCGGCGACGCCGATCGTCTCGGCGGGCAACACCTTCGTGCTCAAGCACGCCTCCAACGTGACCGGCTGCGGGTTGCTGCTGGAGCAGGCCTTCGAGCGGGCGGGCGCGGCGCCGGGCGTCTTCAAGACGATCGTCGTCTCGGGGCGCAAGGCGAGCGAGCTGATCGGCGACCGGCGGATCGCCGGCGTCACCCTGACCGGCTCCGACGCCGCCGGCGTCGCGGTCGGCGAGGCGGCCGGGCGGGCGATCAAGCCGGTCGTGCTGGAGCTCGGCGGCTCCGATCCTTTCATCGTGCTCCGCGACGCCAACCTCGACAAGGCGGTCGCGACCGCGGTCACCGCCCGCTTCCAGAACACCGGCCAGAGCTGCATCGCGGCGAAGCGGTTCATCGTCGTCGAGGCGGTCGCCGAGGAGTTCGAGGGGCGCTTCGCCGAGGCGGCCGAGGGGCTACGCCGCGGCGCCCCGTCCGATCCCGAGACCCAGCTCGGCCCGATGGCCCGCGAGGACCTGCGCGACGAGCTCGCGGGGATCGTCCGCGCCTCCGAGGCGGCGGGCGCCCGCGTCCTCACCGGCGGCGTATGTCCCGACGAGCCCGGGGCCTGGTATGAGCCGACGGTGGTCTCCGCCGCCGCCTCCTCGGGCGCCCCGGTGATGCGCGAGGAGACCTTCGGCCCGGTCGCCGCGGTGGCGCGGGTCCCGGACGAGGCGGCGGCGATCGAGCTCGCCAACGAATCGGAGTTCGGCCTCGGCTCCAGCCTCTGGACCGAAGACTTGGAGCGTGCCGAGAAGCTCAGCGCCGAGATCGAGGCGGGCATGGTCTTCGTCAACGCGATGACCACCTCCGATCCCCGGATCCCCTTCGGCGGCGTGAAGCGGAGCGGCGTCGGCCGGGAGCTCGGCGGCGAATACGGCATCCGCGCCTTCGTCAACATGCAGTCGGTCGTGCTCACCGAGCTTCGTTGAAAGGCACCCTGTCAGGCTGGCGCTCGCCGAACCGATGACCCATGCCCGGCTGGTGGTCCATCCGGTTAATCCGGTGCGAGAGCTTCGGCGACCAACCGACGGTTCTTGATCGTCGGTCGGCGGCGCGATATCGAAAGGTCCGTCTTCTCACTCTTCGAGTGACCTGCACTTGCGGAATGGCTCTCCCCGAACCGAGCAATGTGGATCTGGTGCGGTGACGGTTGCACTGGCTAGCGTGCATCGCATTCAGTCCAAGCCTGGAGGAATCCGTGCCCATCACCATTCGTAAGATCGTTCGTCACGTCGATGAGACCTACCGCGAGAACGGTCGCGACCTCGGGCGCCCGTACCGGGTCGCGGTGCTCGCCGTCATCATCGAGAACCCCTTCCCTCTCGAGTATGCGGACGATCTTGTCAGCACCGCCGACGAGGCCGCGGCCGAACTTGGCAGCCTGATGGCACCGGCGGTGGTGGAGTTGTTGGGGACCGAGGTGGAGGCGTTCGGCAAGGGTGCCCTGGTGGGCTTCGGCGGAGAGGTGGAGCACGGCTCGGCGCTCATCCACAACATGGGCTTCGGTAATCCGTTCCGCGAGGCTGCGCAGGGAACCGAGTTGCTGCCGGCAGCCGAGAAGCGCGGGCTGGCGGGCGCAACGATGGATATTCCGCTCAAGCACAAGCTCGAGGCGAGGACCCGCTCGCACCATCAGACGTTTACCTTCCAGGTGCCCGACGCTCCTGCCGAGGGCGAGATCCTGATTGCTCTCGCGGCAGCGGACGGAGGCCGGCCGCTGGCCCGGCTGGCGCCGCTTGCCGCCGCGGACGTCGAGGTCGATCAAACCCCATAGACTCGGCGGGGCGAGCGGAGGAGGACTCGATGGCCACCGAGGAGGAGCGTTTCACGTTCGAGCCGGTCTTCGAAGAGGGCGGCCGCAAGGTTTCGCGGAGCCCATGGGGTCCCGACGACGAGATCGGACGACTGAACTGGATCACGCCCGAGTCACGGCAACGGGTGTTGCAGCGCCTCGATGGCAGCAAGGCGTTCGACCTTTCGGTCTCCTACACGCTGGATATGCCGACGTTCCAGCTGGCCGGCGACATGAAGTACGAGATCTGGATGTCGCACACGCCGCAGGGATCGATTAACGACAACCTGACCGGGATGGGGCCGGAGGCGCACAGTCGGGCCTCCTATTGCGGCGACTCGATCGCCATGTACACGCACACGGGCACGCACATGGACATGCTCACGCACCTCGGCTACTGTGGCCGCTTCTGGAACGACTGGACGCCGGACGAGCATCTCGGCAGCCGACATTGGCTGGTGGGAGGGCCAGAGAAATACCCGAACATCGTTGCCCGTGGCGTGATGCTCGACGTCGCCACGCTCCACGGCGTCGACTGCCTGCCCGATCGTTACGTGATCACGCCCGAGGATCTTTGTGCCGCCGCTCGCGAGCACGGCATCGAGCTGCGTAGGGGCGACGTCGTCTGTATCCGAACCGGCCGGATGATCAAATGGCCGAACACCGACGAATACGTCCTCGACTCGCCGGGGATCGGGATGGCTGCTGCGCGCTATCTGTGCGAGGAGGCGGGCGCGATGTGCATCGGCGGCGACAATGACTCGCTCGAGGTCGTCCCGGCCGAGGATCCCAGCGAGTTCATTCCCGTCCATCCGTACATGTTTGCCACCGCCGGCGCCCAGATCATCGAGTCGCTGTGGCTCGAGGAGTTGGCGGCCGAGCGCGTCTACGAGTTCGCCTTCATCGGCGGACCACTGAAGCTTGCGGGCGCGACCGGCGCTCCCATGCGTCCGTTGGCGATCCCGCTGGTGTGACTCGGGAGGCTTGCCGGCGGTGAAGGTAGCGTGTTGCCAGATCGCGCCGCAGGTCGGCGCCGGTGAGAGCAACCGCCTGGCGATCCAGAAGGCGATCCGCGCGGCCGTGGCCTCGGGCGCGCGGATCGTGGTCCTGCCCGAGCTCAGCACGTCCGGATACGTGCTCCGCTCCAAGGCCGAGGCGCGTGGGCTCGCCGTCCGGCCCGCCGACGGTGGGTTGGACTACTGGAGTGAGGCCGCCGGCGGCGATGCCGTCGTGGTGGGTGGCTTTGCGGAGCTGGGCGAGGGCGATCTCCTCTACAACTCGGCCGCGGTCGTCGACGGGACAGGAGTGCTCGCGATCTACCGCAAGGCGCACCTATGGTGTGACGAGCCGCGGATCTTCGCGGCCGGCCAGGGGCGGCCGCCCGTGGTGCCCACTGGTGTCGGGTCGATCGGCGTCGCGATCTGCTACGACCTCTTCTTCCCCGAGATGACGCGTAGCCTCGCTCGGGCCGGCGCCGAGATCATCGTCGTGCCGACGAACTCGCCGGCCGTCGGTGACGGGTCCAACGCCGACATCGGCATCGCGGTCACGCGCGCCGCCGCACACGTGAGCCGCGTCTACATGGCGGTCTGCGACCGATGGGGCACCGAGCGGGGGACGGACTGGGTGGGCCGCAGCGTGATCGTCGACCCTGACGGGCGCGTGATCGGCGGACCGCCTGGTGACCGCCCCTCGATGGTCATCGCCGACTGTGAGCTGTCGGTGGCCCGGCGGAAGGTGGTGCCGGGGACGACGAACGACGTGTTCGACGATCGCCGGCCCGAGCTGTACGGATTCGACCATTAGGGCCTATCCCGGTAGGGAGGGTGCCACTGGGACGGTTCAGGACCAAGCGGGGCGGTGACGGCGCGGGTTCCGCATGGCAGCGCCATGTGGGATCCGCGACGGGGCCGCATCCGCGCCGTGTCCTGGGCCGTGTCCAGGGGTGCCGTCCCTACCGGGATAGGCCCTTAGTGCAGCGCCAGGTGGTACGGCTGAAGGCGCTCGACAGGCATCTGGGACATCTCGGCCCGGCTTCCTCACGCCGAAGAGTGGTCCCTTCAAGGTCCTGGGAATGGATCTGGCGCTCGGTCCACTGCGACCGTACCGTCCGCGCACGACAAGCCAGTGAATTGAGGTTCGATGACCGCACCGACCACGACGCGCATGCTCGAAGACTACGTGGATGGGATCTGGGCTCCAGCGCAAAAGCCTCTCGGCGTGAGAAACCCCGTGAACGACGAGCTGCTGGCCCAGGCGCCGCTCTCGGGCCCCATGGAAGTGGGCGCCGTGGTGGCCTCGGCGCGGCAGGTGCTGCCGGCGCGCCGCGAGGTCTCGGCGAATCGCCGTCGGCGACGGCTTCGCAACGAGTTTGGCCTGGTCGTCTCGGCAGCGGAACGAGGGCGGATCCCGGAGGCGGTCGAGAAGGGCCCCGCCGACGGGGCGCAGCCTATCCTCGACGGGCGCGATCCGGGCCTCGCCGCGGGCTGGTTCCTCGGTCCGAGGATGCTCGACGTCGTCGCGCCGGAGATGGAGCCGGCGTGCAAGGAGATCTTCGGGCCGATGCTGTCGCTGGTCCACGCCCAAGACCCGCTCGGGCTCTACACCTGGAATAAGACCGTCCCTTCGCGGGGGTTCTCCGACGGCGAGAGCGCGAGTACCTCTTCGAGCGCCGGCGGTCGTCTGGTCCCGGGCCTAGCTTGTTGCGGTCGAGGCGCGCCTCTTCGGCGCCTCCGAGCGAGGAGAGAATATGAGCGGAATCGAGGCTGCCCCCCGTCCGGAGGACGACGGAACCGGCGAATCTGCTCTGCGGCGGGAGCTTGGTCTGCCGGGAGCCATCGCGATCTCGGTCGGGCTGATGGCCCCAACCGCCGCCATCGCGCTCAACGGCGTCTTGCCGGCCACGCTCGTCGGCCGCGCCGTGCCGCTCGCCTTCATCCTCGCGACGATCGGCATCGCCTTCGTCGCCTACGGGTTCATGCGGCTCACGCGGCGCTTCAGCCACGCCGGCTCGGTATACGCGTTCACCGGCGCCACTCTCGGACCGCGAACCGGGTTCCTCTCAGGGTGGGCCCTGTTCGGGTGCTACCTGGCCTTCGCCGTCAGCATCCCTGTCCTCTTCGCGATCTTCAGCCAGGCGTTTCTCTCCGAGCTCGGCATCGGCGAGGTCGACTGGCTGCCGCTGGCGCTGCTCGGACTTGCGCTATCCACCGTGATCGCATATGGCGACGTGCGGGCCGTCATGCGGTTGATCCTCGGCGTCGAGGCGATCTCGATCTCCGTTGTGCTGGCACTCGTGGTCGTCATCTACGCCCGACTGATCGGCGGCGACCCCCCAGGTCATCAAACCTTCACGTTGCAGGTCTTCTCCCTCCCCGACGGCGTGCCGTCCTCGGTGGTCGGGCTCGCGGCCGTCTACGGCATCCTGTCGTACGCAGGTTTCGAGGCTGCCGGCTCGATGGGGGAGGAGACGAACGAACCGCGACGCAACATCCCCAGGGCCCTCGGCGGTGCCCTGCTTGTCGCTGCCGCGTTCTTCATCGTTGTGATCAGCGCCCAGTCGATGGGATTCGGGATCGACGCCGCCGGTGTCGAAGCATTTGGCAGCTCCGCCTCGCCGCTGGCCGAGCTCGCCCATACCTACGTCGGTGGCGCGATGGCCGAGGTGATCAACTTCGGGGCCTCGATTTCGGGCAGCGGCTCCCTGATGGCCGTCCTTGCGGCCGGCTCGCGATTGCTGTTCGCCTTCGATCGCGACGGTCTGTTCGGCGGGAGAGCCGTGGGAAGGGTCTCGCGCACCGGCGAGCCGGTGGTGGCGCTTGCCGTGATCTCTGGCATCGCCTCCTGCGTGCTGGTCGCCATGCGGCTGCAGGGGGAGGCCGGGATCGACGCATACTTCCAGGCGGGCACGATCGGGGTCTTGTCCCTGCTTGTCGCCTACCTACTGACCACCGTCGGCGCCTGGAAATATCTCGTCTTCGACGCTCCCCGCCGGCGGATCTTCGACTTTGCATTCCCCGTCGTCGCCATGATCGTCATCTGCTACATCCTCTACCGCCAGGTATATCCCGCTCCGGAATACCCGTACAGCCTGTACCCGTATCTCGTTCTCGGCTGGTTGGCCGTGGGGCTCGCTTTCGTGACTTTGACGCCCGGCCTGTCTCGCCGGATCGGCGACCGGCTCTCGCTGGAGCTTGCCGAGGACGGGCGATGACGATCCCCTTGGTGGAAGTGGGGGGGCTGCGCGCGATCTACCTCGGTCGTTCGAATCCACGTGGACACATCGAAGGAGGATGCTGATGGAGTTGAGGCTTGACGGCGAGGTCGCCGTCGTCACGGGTGCCGCCGGCGGGATCGGCCAGGGCGTCGCGTCGGCAATGGTGGAGGCGGGGGCCGGCGTGGCCTTGCTCGATCGCGACCCGGCCGGCCTGCGCGCCGTCTCTGAGCGCATCGGCGCGAACGGGAAGGTCACCCACCATCCGGTGGACGTCCGCGATCCGGCCGCGGTGCATGCCGCGATCGCCGCCGCCACCGAAACCCTCGGTGACCCGACGGTCCTCGTTACCGCCGCGGCCATCGACAAGGCCGTCAACGTGGTCGACCTCGAGATCGACGTCTGGCGTGAAATGCTCGACATCAACCTCAGCGGCACCTTCTTTTGCCTCAAGGCCGTGATCCCCGGGATGTTGCGCCGCGGCCGCGGCCGCGTGATCATGTTCGGCTCCAACATCGCGCTGAAGGGAGGAGAGGAAATCTCTCCCTACGGCGCCGCCAAGGCCGGGGTCCACGGCCTTGCTCGCTGCGCCGCGATCGACCTGGCCCCACACAAGATCAACGTCAACGTCATCGCTCCCGGGCCGGTCGACACCGAGATGCTCTACCTGTTCCCCGACGAGTGGCTCGCAAAGAAGCGCGGCGAACTGCTGACCGGCGATTTCGGCAGGGTCGATCAGATCGTCCCGACCGTAATCCTGCTTGCCTCCGAAGCCGGGTCGTTCTACACCGGATCGACGCTCAACGTCTCCGGCGGCGACGTCCTTCAGTGACGTCGGTGGAGCCAAGTAGGGGGAATCGCGCGGCCATCGTCACCGGCGCCGGGTCCGGCATCGGCGCGGCCCTGGCCCGGAAGCTCGCCGGCGAAGGCCTCGCCGTGCTGCTCGCCTACGAGCCTGGCGACCCGCGTGAAGCCGAGGACGTCGCAGCTGAGCTGCGGGCCGATGGCCTCGAGGTTCACGCGAAGGCAGCCGACGCCGCCTCCGA
Source organism: Actinomycetota bacterium (assembly GCA_018268575.1). Lineage (GTDB taxonomy): Bacteria > Actinomycetota > Thermoleophilia > Solirubrobacterales > 70-9 > VAYN01. The sequence goes on along the minus strand of JAFDWF010000073.1, from coordinate 104,893 downwards.
GAGCGCGACCGCCGCGCTCGTCGCTTCGTGCTCTGAAATGATCGGACCCCCGGACGTCGTCGTCGCCAATGCGGGAATCGCCACCCGGATCCCGACCGAGGAGCTGACCGAGGCCGCCTTCGGGCGGGTGTTGGGCGTCAACCTCCTCGGCGCCCACCACCTGTTCAGGGCGGCGATCCCCTCGATGCGCGAGCGCGGCTGGGGTCGGCTGCTCGCCACCTCCTCGACCTCCGGCCATCTCTACGGCTGGAACCATCACGCCGCCTACTGTGCCAGCAAGGCGGCGCTGGTGGGGCTGGTCCGGGCCTACGCGATGGAGCAGGCTGAGGCCGGGATCACCGCCAACGCAGTCGCCCCCGGCCTGATCCGCTCACCCCAGAGCCTGGATCCCGTCAACTCACTGGGAGGGGCGAAGCTGGCCGAAGCCGCGGAGGTGATACCCGCCCGACGTGTGGGAACTCCGGAAGACGTCGCCGCCGCCCTCGCCTTCCTCGCCGGCGAGTCCGCCGCCTACGTCAACGGCCATGTTCTCGTCGTCGATGGCGGCCTGGCCACGGTGGAACCCAGCTGAGGCGCCGCGGGGGCGGCGGCAGGCTCAGCTGGGGGTGACACGCACGTCGTAGTACCTGTCGGCGATCGCGAGCGCCTCGTCGTAGACCGCGAGCCCCTCGTCGAGCTCGTCGCGCTCGATGATCAGGGGCGGGGCGATGCCCAGGGAGTTCCAACGCCCGTGCGGGAGGACGCCCCGCTCGAGGATGGCCGCCTGCACCTCTTTGAACGGCGCCGCCGCGGGACCGCGCTCGTTGTATGGCGAAAGCGGCTCCCGGGTGTCACGGTTGCGCACGAGCTCGAGTCCCCAGAGCAACCCGCGACCTCTGATCTCGCCCACCGAGGGGTGGGCATCGGCGAGCTCCCTGAGTCGGGGCTCAAGATAAGCGCCCATCTCGGCTGCATGCTCGACGATACCCTCGTCGCGCAGCAATTCGATGGTCGCCACCGCGGACGCGCAGGCGAGCGGGTGCATCGAGTAGGTGTGACCAAAGGAGATGAAGCGCTGGGCCAAGAACGCGCCGATCTCCTCCGAGACGACCATCGCTCCGAGCGGAACATAGCCTGAGTTCATCCCCTTTGCCACGGTGAGGATGTCCGGCTCAACGCTCCAGTGGTCGCAGGCGAACCAGGCTCCGGTCCGCCCGAATCCCACCAACACCTCATCGAGGATGAGGAGAATGCCGTGCCGGTTACACACCCGCCGAATGTTCTGGAGGTAGCCGTTCGGAGGATAGATGTATCCGTTTCCACCGGTCACCGTCTCCATCATCACCGCGGCGACATTCTCGGCTCCCTCGTAGGTGAGGATCTGCTCCAGATGCTGCTCGCCACCGCACACACCGCAAGGCCCGTCCCCGGTGCAACCCACCGGGCAGCGATAGGTATAGGGGTCGAACATCCGGACAACGCCGGGGATCCCGGGCTCGTTGTCGAGCCGTCGGGCCTCACCGCTTGCGCTCAACGCCCCGTAGGTCCCTCCGTGGTAGCCCATGTAGCGCGTGATGATCTTGTCGCGACCGGTGTACGCCCGGGCCGTCTTGATCGCCGCCTCGTTCGCCTCGCTGCCTCCCGGCGTAAGGAAGGATCGCGTCAGCTTCCCCGGAGTCACCTCCGCCAGGAGGCGCCCCAGGGTGGAGGCGGGACCGTTGGCGTGCTGCGGGCCGATCGTGCACAGGCGCCCCGCCTGCTTCTGAATCGCCTCGACTACGCGAGGATGCTGGTGCCCCATGTTGAGGTTGGTCAGCTGGGAGGAGAAGTCGAGGTACTTGCGACCGTCGGCGTCCCAGCACCGTACTCCCTGGCCGCCCGTGATGTGGAGCGGCTTCGCCCCGTCATTGATCGTCCAGGGCCGGAGTAGGAAGTCATGGTCGTCGTGCAGAACCGTGTTCATAGCTGGCTTCGAGCGAGAAGCGGAATCAGTGCCGGTAGAGCTAGAGGTCATATTCAATCTGGGCGGCAGAGTACACACCGACGGGATCCGCGGAAGGTCCATTTGGCATGGGCTTGGCAGTGCCACTCGACGCCAGAAATGGCCTGGCCGTTTTCCGCCTTATGGCACCCCGGCCTTGTGGTAAATCTTGGCCAGGGTATTTGCGAAGCCGGCTTGCCACTGGTCGCCGGGTGATGGAGGAGGGAAATCAGTTGGACCGCAGCTCGCCAAGGAGGGTATGTCATGAGGTGGTATGTCCGTGCTGGGTGTGATGCCTGCCGATTCGACTGCCTTGGTGACGAACAGTGCCGTGCCAGAGGCGGTGCCCGCGCGACCTGATGGACTCGGAGTGGCGCTCGAGTTGTCTCATATAACGAAGACCTACGGGTCCGTCCTGGCGGTTGACGATCTGGACCTACGGATCGCTCAGGGTGAGTTCTTCGCTCTACTCGGACCGTCGGGTTGCGGCAAGACGTCGACCCTGAAGATGATGGCCGGGTTCGAGCATCCCGATGTAGGCGTGATTCGGCTCGAAGGCCTGGACGTGACCGTTTCGCCGCCCTTCCACCGCGACGTCAACCTGGTCTTCCAGGAATATGCCCTTTTTCCTCACCTGAGCGTCCGTGACAATGTTGCGTTCGGTCTCAAGATCAAGCGGATCCGCCGTGCGCAGCGCCGCCGCCGCGCCGAGGAGATGCTCGAGCGAATGGCCCTAGCGGACCTCGGCGACCGCAGGATCAGCGAGATCTCCGGCGGCCAGCAGCAGCGTGTCGCCCTCGCCCGCGCTCTGATCAACAACCCCAAGGTCCTCCTCCTCGACGAGCCCCTGGGTGCCCTCGACCTGAAGCTCCGCCGCAAGATGCAGCTGGAGCTGAAGTCGATCCAGCGCGACGTCGGGATCAGTTTCGTCTACGTCACCCACGACCAGGAAGAGGCGCTTGCGATGGCGGACCGGATCGCCGTGATGAACGCCGGCCAGGCTCTCCAGATCGGTTCACCGCGTGAGATCTACGACCATCCGGCCAACCGCTTCGTGGCCGACTTCATCGGCCGCTCGAGCTTTCTCAGGGGCTCCCGCTCGGGCGGTGACGGCAGCCTGGTCAACTTCTCGCTGGCCAGCGGCGAGCGAATCCTGGTGGCCCCTGGCGTGGTCCCCGACGCCGCCGTGGCCGTGGCCATGGTCCGTCCCGAGCACGTCGTGCTCCATCAGGGGTACGGCGCGGATGGCTCCGGACCCCGCGGGGGCAACGCGATCCGGGGGACGGTCGCCGAGCTGGAGTACGACGGGAGCGATGTCCACTACTTCCTCGAAACGCAGGCCGGCGATCGACTGATGTCACGAATGCCGGCGTCAGCCGAAGTCTTTGGTCCCGGCGCGGTCGTCACCGCCTGCTTCCCCCCTGACCGCACCGTCCTCGTTCCAGCGGATTCGCCGGTAACGGAAGCCCCGAGTTCCGAGATAGGAGGTTTTGCCGACAATGAGAGCTAGCAAGAGTGCGGTGAGGAAGCCGAGGCCGCGTAGGCCTCTGGGGCTGGCGCTGTTGGTCGTTGCGGTAGCCCTGGCCGCGGCGGCGATCCTCTCCGCGTGTGGAGGGTCGAGTTCGGCCGGGGGCGAAACGACGGCCGGCGCCACCGGGAATCTCCATAATTGTAAGGCGCTGCGGCTCTACACCTGGGAAGGGCAGGCTCCGGCAGGGCTGCTGGAACCATTCGAAAAGAAATACGGCGTACCTGTGAAGGTTTCATACATGACCAGCGCCGCCGAGGCACTGGCCAAGCTCGCGGCTGGTGGGACGCAGCAGATCGACATCGTGTCGAACGAAGCCAGTGTGCTGAAACCGAGCGTCGAAGCCGGCGTGATTAAGCCGATAGATGTCTCAAAAATCCACGAATTCGCCAAGCTGTTCCCGTTCGACGCCGAACCCTTTGAAGATAAAGGCCAGTACTACGGTGTGCCATCTCTCTGGGGCGTCAACAAGCTCCTCTACTCGACTGAAGTACTGAAGACCGCACCCACTAGCTGGAAGGAACTCTGGAGCCCGAAGCTTAAGGGTCAGGTTGGTCTCTGGGAAGATGTCTCGATGCTGTACATCGGCGCCGCGGTACTCGGGTACGACAAGAACCCGGAACAGCTGTGGAACCTCAGCCAGGAACAGCTGAACAACATCAGAGACAAAATGCTCGAACTGAAGGGCAACGTTCGCGCCGTGTGGAACAGCGGCGGGGACCTGATCCAGCTCATGGCCAACAATGAGGTTGCTGCATCGCCTGACTGGGGTGGGTACCAGTACCCTGAACTCAAGAAGCAGGGCGTGCCCGTCGCCGAGGCCGTCCCGAGCGATATTGGGGCCCAGGCTTGGGCGGAAGCCATGCAGCTGTCGTCGGCCATCAGCCCGGATTGCGAAGCGGCTGCTTACGCGTTCCTGAATGAAATGGTGTCGCCGCGAGGCCAGGCGGCATTGGTCGAAGCGACCGGATATTCACCCGCCAACCCAGGCGCTGCGAAATATCTCAAGAAGGAAACGATCCAAGCGGTGGGCCTGAACAACGTGAACGCGTTCCGCGGCAACGCGATCATCAAGCAGGCCCCGACAAATCCCGAAGCCTACGATCAGACGCTCCAAGAAATCATCTCTGGACTCGGCTAACTGGCTGGACTCCAGATGACACTCATTCGTAAGCACAGATGGCTGCAGGCGCTGCTCCTCTTCGGGCCTGCAGCCATCTGGGCCGCTCTCTTCTGCGTCTTCCCGATGGTCGAGACGCTCAAAATGAGCCTCTCGCAGGTCCAGAATTACCATCTTGTGCACGACTGGACGCTGAAGGCCTATGACACCTTCTTCTCCAGTCCGCTGTACATGGAAGCCCTGCTACGCTCGGCCGTGCGCGGCGTCATCGTGGCCGCGTTCGCCGTCGGCTTGAGCCTGCCCCTCGCCCACTTCATCTCTTTCCGGGTCAAGCGCCACCAGCTTCTCTGGTTTGCCTCGGTGGTCGTGGCCCTCTGGCTCGGATACCTGCTGCGAATCGTCGGATGGCGCATCTTGCTCGGGCGGGAGGGAGTCCTCAACGGCCTGCTGACCAGTCTTGGCATCCTCGACCATCCGACGACGGTTCTCGTCTTCAGTCCGTTCGCTGTGATCCTTGTGCAGACCCACCTGGCGATGTCGTTCGCCTTCATCCCGGTCTTCGTCGTCATGCAGCGTGTTCCCCACCGACTGATGAACGCTGCCGCCGACCTCGGTGCGCCTCGCTGGCGCCAGATTCTCGAGGTCGAGGCTCCTCTCATCGCTCCGGGGGTCGCCATAGCCGCCACCTTTTCCTTCATCCTGTCGTTCGGCGACTATTTCGCTCCGACGCTCGTTGGAAACCCGGGCTCGATCGGGATCGCGAACGTCGCCACGAGTCAGTTCGACAAGGGGATCGCCTGGCCGCTCGGCGCCGCCATCGGCTTGGTGATGACGGTGGCGATTCTCGCGGCCCTGGCGCTTGTGCCCCTGCTTCTATGGGCCTATCGGCGAGTCGTGAACAGCGCCGGCGCCAAGCGCGGTGATCGGACCTCCTTTGGGGCGGCTTCGGGCCAAGGGGCGATGGCGCCTTGAAGCGATGGGTGTCGAAGCTCGGCGTCGGCTTGGGGATCGGAACGATCATGGCATTCCTCTATCTGCCCGCCGTTGTGATCGCCGTCTATGCCTTCAACAAGGGATCGGTGATGAGCTGGCCACCGGAACCCGGATCGTTGAATTGGTTCTCCAAGGCCTTCTCCAACCCAGCCCTGATGGAAGGGCTGAAAAACTCGGTGATCGTCGCGCTGATGAGCGTCTCGATCGCGGTGCTGCTCGGTGTCCCCGTCGGCTTCGGACTCGACCGCTTCGACTTCCCCGGCAAGACGGTATTCGAGTCGCTGCTGTATCTCCCGTTCCTGATGCCGGGGCTGATCGGCGGCCTGGCCATGCTTACGGTCATTCTCGACCTTCATCTCGAACTCTCGTTGGAGACGATCATCGTCACCCATGCCTCGATGCTGATCGCCGTAGTGGTCGCACAGATGGTGATCGTCCTCGGCCGTTGGGACCGCTCCTTGGAGCAGGCTGCGCAAGACCTCGGAGCCAACGAGCTCCAGACCTTCGGCTACGTCGTCTGGCCGCACGTCAGGACGGCGATCCTGGGCGCCGCGCTTCTCGGGATCGCCATTTCCCTTGACGAGACGGCACGGACCGTCTTCGTCTCCGGCGAACAGAACACCCTGCCGATCGTCGTCCTCTCCAGTCTGCGCCGCACCATTTCGCCGGAAATAAACGCGATCGGAACCGTCATCCTTGCCTTCTCGCTGGTCGCCGTCGTCGTCTGGTCGAAGTTCGGGGCCGCGGACTTGGTGCGCGAGTAGGCCATAGGTGCCACCTCCGGCTTGGCGGGAGGGGCCAAAATCCCGTTCCTCGGCGAGTCTCGTCCTATGATGAGACCACGCTGATGGAGCTCCTGCTGCCACCCCTCGACCGGGACGCCGCCAGCCCGATGTACGACCAGCTGTACGACACCCTGCGTGCCGCGATCCTTGATCAGCACCTCCAGCCGGGAGTCAAGCTGCCATCGACACGGGAGATGTGCTCACAACTGTCCGTCAGCCGCAACACCGTGCTCGAGGCCTTCGCCCGCCTCCAGGCCGAGGGCTACGTCGAGGGCCGAGTCGGCTCCGGCACATACGTGACACAGGACCTGCCCGACGCGCTGCTCAGTGCGCGATCGGTCTCGACGCGCGAAAGCGCGCCGTCGGTGGAGACGATGATCTCCGAGCGGGGAAGGCAAATCGTCGAGAGTGACCCCCTCCCGATTCGTCCGTGGAGTCGCCTGCGACCGTTCTATCCGGGGATCCCATCTTTCGAGCTGTTCCCTCTGAAAGTGTGGCGCCAGCTGGTCGACCGCCACATCACGCCCGCAAGGGCGGCGGACCTGTTCCACTACGGCGCATCGGAGGGGTTGCCGCAACTGCGCGAGGCGATCGCGGCCTACGTCGGCGCGAGCCGGCGCGTCAAATGCACGCCCGACCAGGTGCTCGTGGTCGCCGGCACGCAGCAGGCGGTCGACCTGGCAGCCCGGGTCCTGTTGGATCCGGGCGACGCCGTATGGATGGAGGACCCCGGATGGCAATGCGCGCGCAGCGCCTTCCTGGCGGCCGGGGCGGAGCTCGTCCCAGTCCCGATCGACGACGACGGATTCGACCTGGACGCGGCTCGGCGCCGCCGTCCGGGAGCGCGTCTCGCCCACGTCACGCCGTCGCACCAGTTCCCGCTCGGACCGACGATGGGCCTGGTGCGGCGGCTGCAGTTGCTCGATTGGGCCTCGTCTTCGGGGACCTGGATCCTCGAAGACGACTACGACAGCGAGTTCCGCTACGCGGGGCAGCCGCTGCCGGCGCTTCAGGGCCTCGACACCGCCGGTCGCGTTATCTACACGGGCACCTTCAGCAAGGTGCTCTTCCCAGCGCTGCGCATCGGGTATCTCGTCGCGCCCGACGCGCTGGTCGAGCCGTTCCGCGCCGCGCACGCTCTTGCCAACCGGCACGTCCCCGCGGTCGATCAGGCGGTCCTCGCCGACTTCCTGGCCGAGGGACACTTCATCCGTCATCTGCGGCGTGTCCGGGCCGCGTACGGGGAACGCCAGCAGCTGATGCTAGAGCGGGTGCGCGACCGCCTCCCCGACATCCTCGAGGTCGCGCCCGACCCTGCCGGAATGCATCTCGTCGCCTGGCTACCGCCGGGAGTCGACGACACATCGATGGCGGAGGCCGCCGCCGAGGCGGAGATCTCCGCGCCACCGCTCTCCTATTACTCGATCGAGTCTCCGAAGCGAGGGGCCCTGGTCCTCGGCTACGCTGGGGTCACCCCGGCGCAGATCAAGTTCGGCATTCGCCGGCTGGCCGACGTGCTGCGCTCCGCGCTCGGCACCACCTGAGTACCGCCTCGAGCTTCGGCAGCTCGCTCGAGGGCGACCCGGACCGTGTCCACGATCATCGCGCGCTACCGCGACTCCACGACGACGATCTGCATCGATCACTGCACCGATCTCGTGACCCAACCCACGGAAACGCCCGAAACTCCGATCCGCGTGACCTGACCGACGTCGAGAGCACCCGCTCGTCGCAACGCGGATTCCGACATCTTGGCATTCGGAGGGTGTTCTCGTGCCCGATCGTCCATTGACCGGCTCTCCAGGCCAAACCTAGGCTAGCTGCCAATGGAGATCGCCGGTTCTTCACCGTCAGCGCCCGAGAAAGCTCCGCCTTCCGAACCGCGTCGTCCGCCACTCGATCGTGCCGAGCTAGGCCGTCGTTATGGTGTGATCGGCGTCTGGATCGTGATGATCATAGGGTTTTCGATCGCCCGGCCCGACACTTTTGCGACCTGGGGGAACGTCACCACGATCGCCAGCTCGCAGGCCGTCCTGGTGATCGTCACGCTTGCGCTCCTGTTCCCGCTTGCCGCCAGTGAGTTCGATCTCTCGATCTCCGGCACCCTCGGGCTGGCGCTCGTGCTCGTCGGTTGGCTGAACGTGGTCCACGAATGGGCGATCCTGCCGACGATCGCCGTCGCCCTCGCCGCGGGCCTGATCGTGGGGGCGGTGAACGCGTTCTTCGTCGTCGTGATCGACGTGGAATCTATCGTCGTCACGCTGGGGACCGGAACCTTCCTCGGCGGGCTGGCGCTGGCGATCAACCAGACGAGCATCGGCGGTGTCTCCGAAGACCTCGTCAACGCCGTACAGCACCCTCTGCTCGGGATCCCGGCGCTGTTCTATTACGGATTGGCCCTGACGCTGATCTGCTGGTACGTCTTTTCGTGCACGCCGTTCGGCCGCTATCTGTACTTCGTCGGCGCGAACCGCAATGTGGCTCGGCTTGCCGGAGTGCGCGTCGCGCGCATGCGCATACTCGTGTTCTTGCTGAGCGGGTTCCTGAGCGCGTTGGCAGGCGTGGTCCTGGCGGGCTCGCTCGGCGCCGCCGACCCGACGATCAGCAACAGCTACCTGTTGCCGGCCTTCGCCGCGGCGTTCCTCGGCTCGAGCGTGATCGTGCCCGGCCGCTTCAATCCGATCGGCTCGCTGATCGCCGTGTACTTCCTGGTCACCGGCATCACCGGTCTCGAGTTGCTCGGCCTCTCGGGATGGATAGAGCAGATCTTCTACGGCACGTCGCTCGTCCTGGCGGTCGCGATCTCGCGGCTGGCGTCCCGGCGACGGGCCAGTTGAGGGAAACGTCAACGGTCTAAACGGACTGGATGGAGGAGAGATGCAACGAAGTGGGAAATCCGTCGTCGCTCGAGCCCTTGCGCTGCTTGCCTTGCTGGCGGCCCTCGGTCTCATCGCGGCGGGCTGTGGGAGCAGCGGCTCCAGCAGCAGCTCGAGCACGAGCGAATCGACGGAAGCGGAATCGGGCGGCTCGTCGGAAGCGGAAACCGAACCGGCGGCGGAAACGGAATCTGAATCGAGCTCCGGTGCCATCGCCGAAGCCGAAGCCGCGGTGACCAAAGCTCTCGAACCGGTCAAGTGGAAACCACCCGGAGAACCGATCGACGTCTCCTCCCTGAAGGGCAAGAACGTCTGGTACGTCGACTACGACCTCTCGATCCCATTCGAGCAGGAGCTCACCGAAGGCCTCACCGAAGGCATGGAAGCCGCCGGAGTGAACCTGACGGTCGTCGACGGCAAATCGATGGTCTCGAACTTCAGCAGCGGGATCGAAAAAGCGATCGCACAGAACGCTGATGCGATTCTTCTCGGCGGCTTCCCCACCGTCCTGGTGAAGCCGGCGCTAGCGAAGGCGAAGGCCGCCGGTATCCCGGTGATCGCCACCCACACCACCGATCCGGGCCCGGTCACTGGTGAAGACAAGGGCACGATCGCGGCTTACGCGACCCACTCCTACAGCTTCCCCGGTGAAATCATGGCCGACTTCACCGCATCTGACTCGGAAGGCTCGGCCAACGTCGCATTGATCGAATCGAAGGAACTCGACACTTCGAACCTGGTCTCGGCCGCCTTCCTGAAGGAGCTCGGGAAAGTCTGCCCGGAATGCTCGGTGAAGCAGTTCAACGTTCCGGTCGCACAGTGGAACGGACTACAGAGCCAGATCCAGTCGATCCTCCGGTCGAATCCGGAAGTGAACTACGTGGTGCCGGTATTCGACGGGATGGCCCTCTTCATGATCCCGGGGATCACCACTGCCGGGAAGTCGAGCTCGGTCAAGATGGTCACCTTCAACGCGAGCCCGGGAGTAATGGAATATCTCGCAAAGGGTGACATCGTCGCCGCCGAGGTCGGTGACGCGACCGTACTGCAGGGCTGGGGATACGCCGACCAGACGTTCCGCGTGCTGCTCAACAAGCCTCCCCTGGACAACATCGGCGTGCCCGAGCGACTGTTCACCGAAGAAAACATCGAAAGCATCGACCTGGAAGCGCCGGAGTCCACCTGGTACACGAAGACGAACTACCAGGAAGCCTATAAAAAGCTCTGGGGCCTCGAATAGGGGAAGTACCGGACCGGCTCGCGGGCGGGCATCGCCCGCCCGCGAGCCACCGGCTTTCGACGATGACATCGAATCAGCCAGAGCCGCGCATGGTCCTCTCCGCGCGCAAGATGTCGAAGCAGTTCGGTCCGCGCAAGGTGCTCCGCGACGTCGACCTCGACCTGCGCGGCGGGGAGGTGCACGGCCTGCTCGGGCAGAACGGCTCGGGGAAGTCGACGCTGGTGAAGATCCTCGCCGGATACCACGCGCCGGAGCCGGGCGCAGAGCTGGAGATCGGTGGGCAGGCCGTGGACCTGCCGCTGAGCGCCGGTGACGCGGTCGAGCACGGGCTGGCCGTGGTGCACCAGGACCTGGCGCTGGCGCCGAGCCTCAGCATCCTCGAGAACCTCCGCATCGGCCGCTACCAGACGAAGGCCGGTTGGCGGATCCCGTGGCGCGACGAGGCACGCCGCGCCCGCGCCGCCTTGAGCTCGTTCGGCCTCGACGTCTCGCCTTACAAGTCGGTCGAAGACCTGCGCGAGGTGGAGCGCGCGATCGTCGCCATCGTGCGCGCGCTCGAGCAGCTCGAGGGCGTCGACGAAGGCGCGTTGATCCTCGACGAGCCGACCGCCTACCTGCCGCGCGACGGGGTCGAGCACCTCTTCGCCGCAATCCACGAGGTGACCGGCCGCGGGTTCGGCGTGTTGCTCGTCACCCACCGCCTGGAGGAGGTGACCGCGTTGGCGGACCGGGTCACCGTCCTGCGCAACGGCGCCCGCGTCGCGACCGCGGAGGTGAGCGGCCTGGACGAGGACGGCCTGGTCGAGTTGATCGTCGGCCGCGCGCTGGAGGAGCTCTTCCCGCCTGCCCACCACCCCGAGAGCGAGGTCGTGCTGGAGGTCGAGGACCTCCAGGGGAGCGACCTGACGGCGCCCTTCTCGCTGCAGGTCCGGCGCTCTGAGATCGTCGGGCTGACCGGCCTCGTCGGCACCGGGTACGAGCGCGCCCTGTACATGATGGCGGGAGCCGAGCGGGCGAGCGCCGGCAAGCTGCGGCTCGGCGGCGCGACCCACGACGCGGCGCGGCTCGACCCGCGCCGCGCGCTTGCCGCCGGGCTGGCGCTGCTGCCGGCGAACCGCCTCGTCAACGGTGGCGCCGGCGAGGCGACGCTGACCGAGAACGTGACGCTGCCGACGCTGCCGAGCTTCGTCTCCAAGACCCGCCTGCAGAAGGCGAAGGAGCGTCGCGCCACCCACGCGCTGTTGCGCGACTTCAGCGTCGAGCCGCCCAATCCAGATCTGCCGCTGGCGAGCCTGTCGGGCGGCAACCAGCAGAAGGCGCTGATGGCGAAGTGGTTCTCGACCGGGCCGCAGGCGCTGCTGATGCACGAGCCGACCCAGGGCGTCGACGTCGGTGCCCGCCGGCAGCTGTTCCGCCGCATCCGCGATCTCGCAGAGGAGGGCACCCCCGTGGTGATGGCCAGCGCCGAGTACGGCGAGCTCGCGCAGATGTGCGACCGCGTGTTCGTCTTCCGCGACGGCCGGGTCGTCAGCGTGCTCAGCGGCAACGACCTGACCGAGGATCGGATCGTCCAGCAGTGCCTCCTCGACCGCGGGAGCGCCGCCGCATGACGCAGGCGGCGGACGACGCGACGGGGACCGTTGCCGTGCAGCTGTTGAGCCTCGGCGGGACGATCGCGATGGTCGGCGACCCGGCGCGCCCGGCACTTGACGGCGACGAGCTGGCGCGGGCGATCGACGGCCTCGACCACACCGACCTCGAGGTGCGGGCGCTCGGCAACCTTCCCAGCGCCCACCTCGACCTCAGCGGCGCGCTCGCGGCAGCCCGCGAGATCATCGCCGCGGCGCTCGCCGGCCCGGTCGTCGTCACGCACGGGACCGACACGCTCGAGGAGGTCGCCTTCCTCACCGACCTGCTCTACGACGGCGAGCACCCGATCGTCTTCACCGGCGCGATGCGGGCCGCCTCGGCGCCGAGTGCCGACGGCGCCCAGAACATGCTCGACGCGCTCGCCGTGGCGCGCTCGCAGCCGGCGCGCGGGCTCGGCGTCCTGGTCACCCTCGGTGGCGAGGTCCACGCCGCCCGCTACGCGCGCAAGGAGAACTCGGTCAGCCCGCTCGCCTTCGCCTCCCCGCAGACCGGTCCGCTCGGCCGCGTGGTCGAGAACGAGGTCGCCCTCAACGGTCGCCTCGAGCGGCTTCCCTGCGTCGCGCCCGCGACCCTCGACGCGCGCGTCGACATCGTCCTCGTCGCGCTCGGCGACGAAGCGCGCCAGATCACCCTCTCCCGCGAGCACGGCGCGGACGCGATCGTCGTCGCCCTGCTCGGTGCCGGCCACGGCTCGCCGCAGGTCCTCGCGGCGATCCAGGAGTCGGTCGAGGCCGGGATCCCGGTCGCCCTGACCTGCCGCCCCCGGGTCGGCCGGCTGCTGCGCGGGACCTACGGCTTCCACGGCTCGGAGCGCAGCATGCGGGCGACCGGCGCGCTGCCGGCCGGGATGCTCTCCCCCGTCGCCGCGCGGGTCCTGCTGCTGGTCGGCCTGGGCGCACAACTCGATCCGCAAGGGCTCGCCGCCCTCTTCGCGTCCTTCGACCGATGAGCGACGGCCACCACATCTTCCGCGGCGCGACGATCGTCGCTGCCGACGGGCGAGCCGATCTGGACCTCGAGGTGCGCGACGGCAAGGTGGTCGCGCGGCATCCGCGGACCGCGCCGGCACCGACCGGCGCCCGCGAGGTCGACGTGCGGGGCCACCTGTTGATGCCGGGGATGGTCGACACGCACGTCCACTTCATGGAGCCGGGCGATCCGACCCGCGAGGACTTTCCCAGCGGCTCGGCCGCGGCGGCATGCGCCGGCGTCACCACGGTCGTCGAGCACACGCACGGCAGGCCGGTCACCGATGTCGAATCGCTGGTCGAGAAGCGAGCCGCGCTGGCGGGCCGATCGCACGTCGACTACGGGCTCGTCGCGCACGTCTGGCCCGACCGGCTGGGCGATCTGCCGGCCCTGTGGGGCGAGGGCGTCGTCTACTTCAAGGCGTTCACCTGCGCGACGCACGGCGTGCCCGCGATCAAGGGCGAGAAGCTCGCCGAGCTGGCGCGGACCGTCGCCGAGCTGGAGGCGCCTTGCCTGGTGCACAGCGAGGACGATGCGATCACCGCGGCGAACGAGCGGGCGCTGCGCGCCGCCGGGCGCCACGACGGCGGGATCGTCCCGGTCTGGCGCAGCGTCGAGGCGGAGCGCGTTTCGACCAGCGAGGTCGCCGGCGTCGCCCGCGAGACCGGCGCACCCCTGATCGTCGCGCACGTCAGCAACGCCGCCCTGCTCGAGCTGCTGGCCCGGGAGCGGGGGGCGGGATCGAGGATCCTCGCCGAGTGCTGCCCGCAGTACCTGAACCTGTGGGAGCGCGAGGTTGTCGAGCTCGGCGCCTTCCGCAAGTTCACCCCGCCCGCGCGGATCCGCTCCGCCGCTGACGAGCAGCGGATGTGGGACGCGTTCAACGAGGGCCTGGTCCATCACCTCTCGAGCGATCACGCTCCCTCGACCGCGGCGCAGAAGCGCGACGGCGACATCTGGGACGTGCATTTCGGCCTGCCGGGGATCGACACGACGATGCCGTTGATGCTCGACGCGGCGCTGCGTGGCCGCACCACGCTCGAGCGCGTCGCCGAGGCCTACGCGCTGCGCCCCGCCCAGGTCTACGGGCTCGCCGGCAAGGGCTCGCTGAATCCCGGTGACGATGCCGACCTGGTGCTGATCGATCCGGATGGCGGCTGGGAGGTGCGCGACGAGGACATCCACTCGCTGGCCCGCTGGTCGCCCTACTCCGGGCGGACCCTGCGGGGCCGCGTCGTCGCCACCTATCTGCGCGGCGAGGAGATCGCCCGCGACCGGATCGTCCGCGGCGATCGCCGCGGCGAATGGCTGCCCGGCGCGGGCTCGCGAGAGCGAGCTGCCGAGGTGTCGGATGGCCGTCCTGCCCGATTGGCCAAAAGCATCCGAGGATCGGATGGAAATGTCGATTGACCCTTTCTCCAGAGCGTACCTATGATCGCCGAGGTGATCACCGTGGGCGAGATCGTTGGCGCCGACGACCTCGAGTTGACGCTCGTTGCGGGGGAGCGAGGACTCGGGCACGAGGTCACCGGCCTCCACGTCTCCGAGCTCGAGGAGCCGACCGGATACCTGGAGGGAGGCGAGCTCCTGCTCACCCTCGGCAGCGCGCTCGGCGACATCGCCACGCGCCAGCGGGCCTACCTGCGGCGGCTGGCGGAGAAAGACGTCGCCGGGCTCGGCGTCTGCCTCGGCTACGGCCTCGCCTCGGTCCCGTCGGCGCTGGTCGCGGCCGCCAACGCCGTCGACTTCCCGGTCTTCTCGGTCCCCCGCCACGTGCCGACGATCGCGCTCTCGACCTTCGTCTTCGGTCGGCTCGCGAGCGAGCGGCTGGAAGCGGTCTCGCGGGCGCTGGCCGTCAACGAGGAGCTCACACAGGCCGTCGTCTCGGGAGCCGACCTGCCCCAGCTGCTCTTGGTCATCTCGCGCTCGTTGGGCTGCTCGGTCGTGTTGCTCGACGAGAGCCATCGGGCGATCGCCGAAAACCACGTCGGCCAACGCACCTCGTTCGAAGGGGGTGCCGAGCTGCCGGTGCTGGCCGGCGACCGCGCGGCGACGCTGCGGATCTCGCTGCCGGCGGAGGAAATGAGCGACTCCGAGCGCCTGATCCTGCAGCAGGCCCAGAACGCGATCGCCCTGCACCTCTCGTTGCGGCGCGCGGTCAGCGCCGCCGAGCTGCGCCTGGCCGGCGACCTGCTCACCGACATCGAGGAGGGACGCCTGAGCGAGCGCGAGCTCGCGCGCAAGATGACGGCCTTCGGCCTGCGTCCCGAGCAGCGCCACGTGCCGTTCCTCGCCTTGCCCTCGGACAGCCTCTCCGGCGAGAAGCTCCGCCTTTCGATCGCCAGCGCGCTCGACCGCCGGCCCGCCCGCTACCTCTCGACCGCGCGGACCGATCGCGCCGAGTTCATCGTCGAAGCGCGTGGCGAAAGCAAACTGATCGAGCTGGCCGAGGCGCTGGTGGCCTCGCGCCCGGGCGTCCGCGTCGGGCTCGGGCGGGCGGCCGACACGGCCGATCTTCCGCACTCGATCGCCGAGGCCCGCGCCTCGCTGACGGCGACCGACCGGCCGATCGCCTCCTACCGCGACCTCGGTTCGGTCGAGCTGCTGCTGTCGCTGCCGGAGGAGACCCTGCGCGCGTTCGTCGACCAGGTGCTCGAGGGCGCGGTCGAGGACGAGGCGGTGATCGAAGCGTTGGATGCCCTGACCCGCTCGAGCTGGCGTTGGAACGTCGCGGCCCAGGAGCTGGGCGTCCACCGGCACACCCTGCGCTACCGGATGGCGCGGCTGAAGGAGCGCACCGGTCGCGACCCCGAAGATCCGGATCACCGCATGGCCTTCTGGTTTGCGCTCAAGGCCAAGCGGTTGCTGGAAGCACGCGAAGGCGGCTGCGCCGATCGCTCCGGCGCGCCGTCGAAGCCGGGCCAGTCGCTGAGGATCGTGCGATGAGCGGAGCGCCCGAGCTGGTCGGCACCGACGGCAGCCTGGCGTCGCTGAGCGTGCGCCAGCTGCGCGCGGGCTTTCTCGCCGGCGAGTTCTCGCCGGTCGAGGTGATCGATGCGGTGAGCCAGCGGATCGAACGGATCGAGCCGCACGTGGAGGCGTTCTTCACGCTCCTGCTCGAGGACGCCCGGATCAGCGCCGCAGCGGCCGAGCGCGCCTACCGCGCCGGCGATACCCAGCCCGCGTTGCTGGGGATCCCGGTCGCGGTCAAGGACCTGTTCGACACCGCCGCGATCCCGACGACCTACGGCTCCCCGATGTTCATCGGGCACGTGCCCCTCCGCGACGCGACGATGGTCCAGCGACTGCGCGATGCGGGCGCGATCGTGGTCGGCAAGAGCGCGACCCACGAGTTCGGCTGGGGCATCACGACGAACAGCCAGCACTTCGGGCCGACGCGCAACCCGTGGGCGATCGACCGCACGCCGGGCGGCTCCTCCGGTGGCTCGGCGGTCGCCCTCGCCTGCGGCTACGTGCCGATCGCGATCGGCACCGACACCGGCGGCTCGACCCGCATCCCGGGCGCGTTCTGCGGCGTCGTCGGCCACCGCCCGTCAGCCGGCCGCCTCTCGAAAGCCGGCCTCTTCCCCCTCGCCCCGTCGCTCGACGAGGTCGGGGTGATGGCACGCAACCCGGCCGATGCGAACCTGCTGCTCGGCATCCTCGAAGGCCCCGATCCCGACGACCCGTACTCCTTCGCGCCGATGGACCGCGACCCGCTCGCAGACCTCGAGGGGCTCTTGGGGTTGCGCGTCGGCGTCTCCCCGGACCTCCTGCAGGTCCCCTTGGCGGCCGATATCGACGAGGTCTTCCAAGCTTCCGTGGCGCGCTGCGAAGAGCTCGGCGCGCGGGTGATCGAGGTCGACTTTCCCGAGAGCGATCTGGCCTACGCGGCGTTCGGCGCGGTCCAGCGGGCCGAAGCGGCGCACGTGCACGAGCGCGCCGGACTGTTCCCGCGCCGCACCGAGTACGGATCGGACGTGCGCAGCCGGCTCGACCGCGCCGCCGAAGCGACGCTCGCCGACTACCTCAACGCGCAAGCCGATCGCCAGCGGATCCGGGCGCGCTTCCACGAAGTCTTCCACACGGTGGACCTCCTGATCTCGCCGATCTCGGCGGTCTCGCCACCGATCGTCGGCAACGAGCACGTCCTCCACATGGACCGCCGGGTGCTCTTCCGCGAGGCGGTGATGGGCTACACGGTTCCCCAGAGCCTCGCCGGGCTGCCGAGCTGCTCGGTCCGCGCCGGCTTCGATCGCCTCGGCATCCCGGTCGGGGTCCAGATCACCGGGCCGGGGGGCGCCGACCGGCGCGTGCTGGCGGTGGCCGGCTGCCTCTTCGCGGCGACCCCGGAGCTGCAGCGACGCTGGCCCGACCCCGTCCCGCCGCGCTCCGCCGAGCCGCGTCGCCACGAGGTCGGCTCGTGATCCCGCGGATCGCGATCTCGGAGCGCTGTCGGCCGGGCGCGAACGTCAACGAGGACTACCTCGCGTTGGTCGAGGCGGGCGCGGGCGGCATCGGGCTGAGCGAGCGCAGCTTCGCCGCCGGGCGCGATCCGGAGGCGCTGTTCCACTTCATCGAGAGCGGCCTGAAGGCGACGACGGTGGAGCCGGCGATCGCCACGATCTTGCCGGCGAGCCCTGGCGAGGACCCGGTCGACCCGGCCGAGCGGATCGCCGCGATCGCCCACAGCCTGCGTCGCTTTGCCGTCTTCGATCCCCACGCGGTCGTGATCGGCAGCGGCGCGCTGCCCGCCGGCGCGTCCGTCGCGGAGGCCTGGGAGCTGCTCGCCGACGGCGTGCGTCAGCTGGCCCGCACGGCGCGCGGCCTGCACCCGCGCGGCGTCCCGCTCGGGATCGCGCCGGGCGACGGCGATTCCCTGGTGCGCACCCCCGCCGACGCCGCTCGCCTGATCGACGCCGCGGGCGAGCCGGCCGTGCGAATCGTGGTGGCCGCCGGAGCGGGTGGCGAGGCCAGCCTCGCGGAGGCGATCGCGTCGGCCCCGCGGATCGGTTGCGTCCGCGTCTCGCTCTCGCTCCTGGACGCGGAGCCGGGACCCGACGGGAGCATCGGCGCCTTGATCTCCGGCTTGACCGCAAGCGGCTACCGGGGCTGGTACGAGCTGACTCCCGGTGCCGAGGAGGCGCCGCCCGCCGCCGCGGAGCTCGCCGACGCCGTGGTCCGCCTGGCCGCCCTTCACGAGGAAGCGCAACGAATCGAGATCCCGCAAGGAGCAGAACATGTCTGAGAGCACCGTCGTCTCCGAGAGCACCGACGTCGCGGCGCCCACGCTTGCCAACTACTGGCATCCGATCGCGGAGTCGAGCGACCTGACCGAACAGCCGAAGCGCTTCCAGCTTCTCGGGACCGAGCTCGTCGGCTTTCGCGGACCGCAGGGAGTGTCGGTCTTCCGCGACCTCTGCATCCACCGCGGCGCGGCGCTGTCGCTCGGCTGGGTGACCGACGGCTGCATCACCTGCCCCTACCACGGCTGGCAGTACGACTCCGAGGGCAACTGCGTGAAGATCCCGTCGCTGCCCGAGGGCTCGAACGTCCCCCGCAAAGCACGGGCGATCGCCTACCAGGCGCAGGAGCGCTACGGGCTTGTCTGGGTCGCCCTCGAGGATCCGGCCGCGGCGGTCCCGACCTGGCCCGAGAACGAGTACGACGACCCCGCTTACCACCATCACCTCTCCTCGCGGAACATCTGGCGCTGCTCGGCCGGGCGCGCGGTCGAGAACTTCATGGACTTCTCGCACTTCCCCTTCGTCCACCCGAACCTGCTCGCGCCGCCGGACCAGACGGAAGTGCCGGCGGTGGAGATGGAGAAGACCGACTACGGATTGATGTACGCATACGACACCGTCGAGCCGGAGTCGCCGAGCAGTGCCGAGGGCGACGTGGTGCGCTTCGAGTACCGCTACGTGAAGCCGTTCACCGTGCACGTGAAGAAGGTCACCCCGGATGGTGGGGTCACCTTCGTCACCCTGATGGCCAGCCCCCGCGCGGAGAAGGAAACCGAGCTCTACCTCACCTTCGTGCGCAACTACGCGCTCGAGGAGCCGGACGCGCTCTTCGATCACTTCTCCAACCGCGTGCTCGAGCAGGACCGCCGGATCGTCGAGAGCCAGCGGCCCGAGGAAATCCCGGTCAGCCTGCGGGAGGAGCTGCACCTGAAGGTGCCGGACGCGTCGGGGATCGCCTTCCGCCGCGAATTGGCGACGATCGGCAGCGTCGGAGAGTACAAGCCGTGACCCCGGCAGAGGGAGGGCGGACCGCGTTCGAGCCGCTGCTCGAGCGCGACGGGCTCGTCGTCTCGGCCAGCCCCTGGGGGCCCGGCGACGAGATCGGCCGACTCAACTGGATCACCCCGGAGTCGACCGGGGCGGTCCTCTCCCAGCTCCGCGGCGAGCGCGTCTACGACCTCTCGGTCGACTACTTCGTCGGGATGCCGGCGTTCACCGTCTCCGGCGACCCGCCGTACCAGAGCTTCGTCACCCACACCCCGCAGGCGTCGGTGCTCGACGGGATGACCGGCACGCCGGGACCGGTGCACGAGCGCTACAGCCTCTCGGCCGACGCGATCCTGATGAACACCCACTGCGGTACGCACATCGACACGCTCACCCACATGGGTCACTGCGGTACGTACTGGAACGGCTGGACAGCCGAGGAGCAGCTGGGCGGTCGCGGCTGGATGGTCGGCGGCGCGAGTGCCTACCCGCCTGTGATCGCTCGCGGCGTCCTCCTCGACGTCGCGGCGCTCCACGACGTCGCCTGTCTGCCCGACGGCTACGCGATCACCGCCGCCGACGTCCGCGGCGCGGCCGAGCGCCAGGGCGTCCGGCTGCAGCGCGCCGACGTGGTGCTGCTGCGCACGGGCGTGATGGAGCGCTGGCCACAGCAGAGCTACCTCGAAAGCGGCGCCGGGGTCGGCCTCGAGGCCGCCCGCCTCCTCTGCGAGGAGCACGGGGCGATGGTCCTCGGGACCGACACGATCGCCTTCGAGGTGATCCCCCACGAGGAGCCGGAGACGTTCCTGCCGGTGCACGGCTACATGTTCGCCACGGCGGGCGCGCAGATCATCGAGGTGCTCTGGCTGGAGGAGCTCGCCGCCCAGGAATGCTGGGAGTTCGCCTTCCTCGGCATGCCGCTGCGGCTGCGCGGCTCGACCGGCTCACCGATGCGCCCCGTGGCGATCCCGATCGGAGGCTGACCTTATGTTCATGCAGTTGTTCGACGAGTACATCTGGTCCTTCAACGTCATCCGCGTGGTCTCGCAGGCGCACTTCGGCGGCGGCCAGTTCTCCGAGATCTACGACGTCTGCAGCCGGATCGAGGCGGGCGACCGCGAGAGCTGGCACGAGCAGTGGAAGGCGACCGCGGGCGCGACCGAGGCCGAGGCGGGGGAGGCGCTCGCCGCCGGCCATACGGTCAGCGCCGTGACCCGGTATTCGCGGGCCTGCGAGTACTGGCGGATGGCGGACTTCCTGCTGGCGCCGGACGATCCCCGCCGGCGCGCCTCCTACGACCGCAGCGTCCACTGCTTCACCGCCGCGATGGGCGCGGCCGGCAACGGCGTCGAACGGGTCGAGGTGCCCTTCGAAGGCACGGCGCTGCCCGCCTGGTGGGTCCCCGGACGCGGCCAGAAGCCCGGCGAGAAGCGTCCCACGGTCGTCTTCTTCGGCGGCGCCGACTCCACCGCCGAGGAGCTCTACTTCACCGCCCCCGGGATCACCGACCGCGGGCTCGGCTGCCTGATCGTCGACGGCCCCGGCCAGGGCGGGGCGCTGCGGATCGGCGGCATCCCGAGCCGCTACGACTACGAGGTCCCGGTCACCGCGGCGGTCGACTACGCGCTCACCCGGCCCGACGTCGACACGGAGGCGCTCGTCCTCTGCTCGATGAGCCTCGGCGGCTACTACGCCGGTCGCGCCGCCGCCTTCGAGCACCGCTTCGCCGCCACCGTGATCTGGGGCGCCTGTTACGACTACTCCGAGGTCTGGGAGAAGCGCCCCGACGACCATCCGCTCGCCGACCACATGACCTCGCTGTTCGGCACCGAGACGATCGGCGAGGCGCGTGAGGTGATGAAGACGTTCAGCCTGCGCGGGATCCTCGACCAGGTGCGTTGCCCGACGCTCGTGATCCACGGCGAGGACGACCGCAGCGTGCCGGTCTCCCACGCCCAGCGCACCTACGACGAGCTGACCTGCGAGAAGGAGCTGATGCTGATCCCGTCGGGCACGCCGGGCTCTGCCCACTGTCAGCAGGACGACCTCAGCATGGCCAACGAGTTGATCTTCGACTGGGTCCTCGATCGGCTCGACTGGAGCGCTCCCGATGGCGCCTGAGGGAGCGAAGGTGGAGCGCGTCGCGGTCACGCCCGACGGCCCGCGCTCGCCCCTGCACGCCTCGCCCGCGATCCGCTACGGCGACTACCTGTTCGTCTCCGGGCAGCTGGCGACGGACTGGATCGATGCGCGCCCGGCCGAGACCCTGCTGCCGCACGCGGGGGACTCGACCCGCGCCGAGGTCCGGCGCGTCTTCGCCAACCTCGACGCGGTCGTCGCGGCCGCCGGGATGTCGCTCGACGAGCTCGCCCGGGTCGACAACTACTACGGCCACCGCGCGGTCGCCAACGGCCACTTCGCCGCCCGCGACGAGTTCTATCCGGGGACCCCGGAGAGCAAGCCCGCCAGCACCGCGGTCGGCACCGCCGCCTATCCGGCCGAGGGGGCCACCTACGCGATCGACGCGATCGGCGTGCGCGGCGCCCGGCACGGGATCTTCAGCGACGCGGTCCCGACCTCGCCGGCCCGGCTGCCGATGGGCGTGCGATGCGGGCCCTTCGCGTTCCTCTCGGGCCGGATGGCGTCCGACTACCGCGCCGGGCTCGCGCCGGAGGCGCTGACGAGCGCCGAGTGGATGTGGATGGGTTCGCCGATCCGCTCGGAGACCGACTACATCCTCGGCATGTACAAGGAGATCCTCGCCTCCGACGGCCTCTCCCTGCAGGACGTGGTCAAGGCCGAGGTGTTCCTGCGCGACCCGATCGACGTCACCCAGCTCGACGAGGCCTGGGCCGAGTGGTTCCCGGAGAACCCGCCGGCGCGGTCGCTGTTCACGGTCGACGATTTCGCGATCCCGGCGGCCCGGATCGAGATCAACGTGATCGCGCTCGACCCGACCGCGGGCCTCGCCCGTCGGACGATCAGCGCCGACGGGGTGCCGGAGCCGCTGTTCCACGAGCCGCACGCGGTGCAGGCCGGGCCGCTGCTCTTCCTCTCGACCTGCCTGGCCCACGACGACCAGGGGCTCGCACCGGCGGCCCGGCCCCGGCCGGGGTTCCCCTGGCTCGGCGCCCCGGGGCGGCTCGAGACCGAGCTGATCCTCGAGCGCGTCGGTCGCGTCTGCGCGGCGGCCGGGAGCTCGCTCGCCCACGTGGCGAAGATCCAGACCCACCTGCGCGACATGGCGCAGCTCGACGCGTTCAACGAGGTCCTGAAGCGGGAGTTCCCGCAGAGCCCGCCGGCCTGGAACGTGGTCGGGATGGACGCGCGGCCGCTGATCGCGGGCGCCCAGGTGATGTGCGACGTGATCGCGATCGTGCCGGAGGCGCTGGGATGAGGAGCGAAGCGGCGATCGTGCACGAGGCGGGCGCGCCGTTCTCGATCGAGCCGATCGAGCTCGAGGCGCCGCGCGCCTCCGAGGTGCTGGTGCGGATGGAGGCGGTCGGGATCTGCCACACCGACCTGATCGCGCGGGACGGCGATTACCCCTGCCCGCTGCCGTTGGTCTGCGGGCACGAGGGCGTCGGGATCGTCGAGGAGGTCGGCGCGGCGGTGCGCAAGGTCGCGCCCGGCGATCGCGTGCTGCTCTCCTACTGGTCCTGTGGCCACTGCCAGAACTGTCGCAGCGCCGCCGAGCCCTACTGCGACCAGATGTTCCAGGTCAACTTCGGCGGCGCGCGCGAGGACGGCACCAGCCCGATCTCGCAGGACGGTCGGCCGGTGCACGGCAACTTCATGGGCCAGTCGTCGTTCGCCCGCCACGCGGTCGCCGACGAGCGCACGGTGGTCAAGCTCACGTCCGCGCTGCCGCCGGAGCTGCTGGCGCCGCTT
Organism: Actinomycetota bacterium; assembly: GCA_018268575.1. Classification (GTDB taxonomy): domain Bacteria; phylum Actinomycetota; class Thermoleophilia; order Solirubrobacterales; family 70-9; genus VAYN01. The sequence continues at coordinate 81,648 of JAFDWF010000073.1, read as the reverse complement.
GCCTGCGGCGTGCAGACGGGGGCGGGAGCGGTTGCCAACGCGCTGCGGCCGCGGGTCGGGGCCGCGCTGGCGATCTTCGGCGCCGGGGCGGTGGGGTTGAGCGCCTTGGCGATGGCCGTGGTCGCCGGCTGCTCGCCGATCGTCGTCGTCGACGTCGTCCCCTCCCGCCTCGAGCTGGCCCGGTCCCTCGGCGCCACCGACGTCGTCGATGCGTCCGCGGAGGACCCGGTGGTCGCGATCCAGGCGGCCACGGGGGGTGGCGCCCAGTACTCGCTGGAGGTCGCGGGTCGGCCTGAGGTGCTGCGCCAGGCGGTCGACTGCCTGCGCGAGACCGGCGAGTGCGTGCTCGTCGGCGCCGCTGCCTATGGCGCCGAGTTCACCCTCGACATGACGACCGTGCTGCGCGGCCGTGGCGTCCGCGGCACGATCATGGGCGACAGCATCGCCGACGTCTTCGTGCCGACCCTCGTCGCCTTGGTGGAGTCGGGCCGCCTCCCGATCGACCGACTGGTGACGACGTACCCGTTCGAGCAGATCGACGAAGCCGCGGCGGCGTCCCTCGACGGAACGGCGATCAAGCCGGTGCTGGTGTTCGCATGACCTACGTCATCACCGAGGCCTGCATCGACGTGAACGACGACTCGTGCCGGGCCGTCTGTCCGGTCGACTGCATCCACATCGCCGGCCGCATGCACGTGATCGACCCGGAGGAGTGCATCGACTGTGGCGCCTGCCTGCCCGAGTGCCCCGTGGATGCGATCTACGTCGACGAGGAGGTGCCCGAGGAGCTGAGCGGGTTCCTCGCGATCAACGCGACGTTCAAAGAAGGCCTGGAGCGCGTCGACGACGTCCTCGGGGACTACCTCGAGACCCATCCGTTGGCGCCCAGGTGATCTGACCCCCGGCCGCCGCCCGGAGCCCCTCCCGCGCGTTCGCAGTTCTGGTCGCCATGCGGAGATAAGTGCGAACGCATCGCGACTGCCGCGGACGTCGGTCCGACCCGGGCTGGCTGAGGTCGGCCCGGCATCCGCGGCGGCCCGGAGGGGAAGGCGAGGGACGGGGCGACACGTTTTCCGTGCGGGGCGTCGGCGTGACCCGGCGCGCGCCGACCCTTACGCCTCCGTCCTTGACCCGCCCCTCTCTGTGACTCCCGGCCGCGAGGCGCCAGCCGGCGTCTCCTGCTCAGCCTCCATCCGATCTCACGTTCCCCCACCCTCGGGCGTTTTCCTCTCGGACCCCACTGCAGACGGAGAGGACGAAGATGAGCAGAACCCTGACCGCGACCACCCTGCCGGATCGAGTCGACGCGCTCGACTGGGACGCCCTCGGCGCGCGGCTGGACGAGCGCGGCTTCGCCGTCACCGAGCCGGTGCTCGGCGAGGGCGAGTGCGCCGAGCTGGCGGCGCTTTTCGACGACGGCCGCTTCCGCTCGACCGTCGAGATGGCGCGCCACCGCTTCGGCGATGGCCGCTACCGCTACTTCGACCACCCGCTGCCGACCCCGATCGGGGAGCTGCGCTCCGCCTTCTACTCCCACCTGGCGCCGGTGGCGAACGAGTGGGCGGAGCGGCTGGGGGAGGAGGAGCACTATCCGGCCGACCATGCCGAACTGCTGGCGCGCTGCACGGCCGCGGGCCAGGAGCGGCCGACGCCGCTGATCCTCCGCTACGGCGAGGGCGACTGGAACGCCCTGCACCAGGACCTCTACGGCGAGGTCTTCTTCCCCTTCCAGGTGCTGACGATCCTCTCCTGCCCCGGGGTCGACTTCGAGGGCGGCGAGTTCGTCCTGCTGGAACAGCGGCCGCGGGCGCAGAGCCGCGCCCACGTGCTGAGCCCGGCCCAGGGCGCGTTCGTCATCTTCCCCACCCACCACCGTCCCGGGGCTGGCAAGCGGGGTTGGCACCGGGCCGGCATGCGCCACGGGGTGAGCACGCTGACGCGGGGCTCGCGGACCGCGCTCGGGATCATCTTCCACGACGCGACGTGAGCCGGCTCGACGCTCGGCGCTAGTCCGGCGGCGGCGGGACGCCGCGTTCGCGCTGGTGCTTCATCTTCGCCGGGACCAGGGGGAGGCCGAAGCGGGCGCAGCCGAGGCCTTCGGCGTGGGCGAGCAGGTCGCGGTGGTGGCCGTCCCATCCGAAGTAGCCCTGCGGCATCGCCGCGGCGATTTCCCAGAGCACTTGGGGGTAGGCGCCGTCGCGGCTCATCTCGCGCAGGATCGGCCAGTGCCGCGCGGTCGCCATCGCCCGCACCGCTTCCGCCGCCGCGGCGGTGTCGCCGGTCCGCTGCGCCTCGCCCCACTGTCGCAACCAGAGGCAGGCGACGGTGCCGGCCACGTTAGCTCCCACCTGGTAGCGGTTGGTGGTGAGCCCTTCGTCGGGCACGCGCGAGGGGGCGAAGGTCCTCGGCAGCGGGATCCCCCGCAGCATTCCGGCGACCGCGGCTCGGTGGTCGGCGGCCTTGACCACCTTCGCCGGCATCGCGTCGAGCCAGGTGGTCGAGTCCACCTTGGTCAGCCAGTCCAGCCGTTCCTCCATGCCCGCCAGGTCGGCCACCGCGGCGTGCATTTCGAGCACGTAGCCGGCTTCGCTCCAGAGGGCGAGCATTTCGCGGTCCCCCGGGCCGCCCTGGTTGACGAAGACTTCGGGGCGGGTGTCGACGAAGGCGGTCGTGTCGAGGACCGGCAGGCGGACGAAGTGCTTCCCGTGCGGGTGGATGTATTCGCGCCGGTTGGCGATCACTTCGGCGAGGCTTTCCGCGGCTTCCGGGCGCCAACGCAGTTCCACCCGGCGCTGGCGCACCGCGGCCGGGGCCAGGCCTTCGACCCGCTCGCCTTCTGCCTCGTTGCCGGTGATCTGCAGGGTTTCGTAGGGGATCGGCTTGCCGGTGACGAATTCCATCTGCCCTTCGGTGCCCTCGCGCGACCTCGACTCGGTGACGTCCTGGACCCGCCAGCCCGGCCCTTCGAGCAGCAGCAGCGGCGTCGATTCGGCGAAGCGGACCAGGTCGGCGTTGTAGGCCTTCGTCGGCTCGCCCGAGCCGCCGCCGAGGATCAGGAAGACGACGACGAGGGCGGCGACCGAGGCGACCCCGATGCCGAGCGCCAAGCGGCTGCGCCCGACCAGACGGGTGCGGGCGGGCTCGACCTCGAGCGCCTCCCGCTCGCCGTCGACATCGGCGAGCAGGTCGGCTTCCATCGCCTCGAAGTCGAGCCCGTCGAGCCGCTCGCGCCCGACCGGATCGGCCGCGGCGAGCGCCCTCCGCATTTCGCGCGCGTTCATCTCTCACCCCCTTCCGTCTCGCGTTCCTCCAGCGCCTGGCGCAACCGCCGCCGGGCGCGATGCAGTCGGCTCCGCGCCGCCAGCGCCGAGATCCCCAGCACCCGCGCCGCCTGGCTCGGCGAGAGCTCCTCCCAGGTGACGAGCAGGAGCAGCTCGCGGTCCTCCTCACCGAGCAGGCCGATCGCCCGCAGCACCTCCGCCGCCTCACCTTGCGGCGCCGGCTGCGCGGTCAGCTCGGTCCGCAGCGTCTCCGCCAGCCGCCGTCCGAGCCGCGTCCGCCGCCGCTCCGCTCGCGCCAGGTTGGCGAGCACCAGCCGCGCCACCCCGTAGAGCCAGAGCCGCGCGCCGTCGCCGATCGGCACCTCGCCGAGCCGTCGCCAGGCGACCAGGAAGGTCTCCGCGACCACGTCGGCGGCGTCCTCGGGATCCTCCACCCGCCGCAGCGAGTACTCGAGGATCGCCCGTCCCTGCTCGCGGTAGAGCTTGGTGAAGCGGACCTGGGCGAGCTCCTGCCCGAGCGCGTCCATCTCGACCTGACCGGGGGCCATCCACCCATATATGTCCGGTTCGCGCCGGGCGTTGCAGCCGGCACCGGCCGGATCCGCGCGGGCGGGGTGCGATCATTGCCGGGATGGACGCCCTCGGTCCACCCCCAGGCCGTCTGATCAGCGTCAACGTCGGCCTGCCGAAGCTGGTCGACACCGGGCAGCGAGAGGTCGAGACGGCGATCTGGAAGCACCCGGTCGAGGGGCGGGTGAAGGTGCGCGGGATCAACCTGGAGGGGGATCGACAGGCCGACCGCAGCGTCCACGGCGGTCCCGACAAGGCGGTCTACGCCTACGCGCTCGAGGAGGTGCGGACCTGGGAGGAGGAGCTCGGGCGTGAGCTCGGCGCCGGCGCCTTCGGCGAGAACCTGACCACCGAGGGGGTCGACGTCTCCGGCGCGGTGCTGGGCGAGCGCTGGCGGGTGGGGACGACCGTGCTCGAGGTGGTCCAGCCGCGGCTGCCCTGCTTCAAGCTCGGCCTGCGGATGGGCGATCCGACGTTCGTGAAGCGCTTTGCCCGGGCCTCGCGGCCGGGCGCCTACCTGAAGATCGTCGCCGAGGGCGAGCTCGGCGCCGGCGACGCGATCAAGGTCGACCTCGACGGGCGCCCCGACCACGGCGTCAGTGTGCGGCTGGTCAGCGAAGCGATGCTGGTCGACCACGGCCTGATCGCGCGAGCGCGCGAGGCGCCGCAGCTGATCGACTCGCTGCGCGAGCAGATGGCGGAGCTCGTGTAGATGCCGGCCCTCGCCCGCGGCGCGCGAGCGCGCGGCGCGACGGTGCTGGTCAGCCTCGCGCTTGCGCTCGGCGCCCTCGCACTCATCGGCGCGGCGAGCGCGCGCGGCGGCTTCGACGGCGGCACCGTGGTCGGCGCGAGCGAAGCCGAACCGTTCGGCTGCACCTCGGTGCCGGCGCAGATCGCGCGGCGCGGGCCGCGCGGCGGCGACGAGGTGGCGCTGAGCTTCGACGACGGGCCGAGCCGCACGCAGACCCCGGCGATCCTCGAAACGCTGGTCCGCCTCGGCGCCCGCGCCACCTTCTTCGAGGAGGGCCGGCACGTGCGCGGCCGCGAAGCGCTGATGCGCCAGATCCTCGCCGCCGGCGAGGAGATCGGCAACCACTCCTTCCACCATCCGGTCGACCCCGGCCCGGCGGAGCTGCGCTCGACGAACGAAGCGATCCGCGCCGCGACCGGCTTCGAGCCCTGCCTCTTCCGCCCGCCCTACGGCGAACTCGACCGCCGCGTCAAGGAGGCGGCGCTGGCGAACGGGCTGCAGACCGTCTTCTGGACGCTCGACTCCGAAGACGACGCGCACCCCGGCGTGGGGGCGATCCGCGCCCGCGTGGTGCGGCGGGCGAGGCCGGGCTCGATCGTCCTCCTCCACGACGGCGGCCACCATCCCCAGACGGTGGCGGCGCTGCCGGGGATCGTCGAAGGGCTCGAGGCGCGCGGCTTCCGCCTCGTCACCGTGACCGAACTGCTCGGCGGGCGAATGCTCTACCGGCGCTGAGGACCTGTCCCGGCAGGGATCGCACCCCCGGATACGGCCTGGATGACTTCGCGGCTGCTTCGTCCTCGGAAGTCCGAATAGCGCTGCTATTCGGACTTCCTGCGTCCTCGCCCCGCTCGCCCCCAGGTCGCCCCGGTGGCACGCTCCCTACCGGGATAGGTCCTTAGGTGCCGCCTGAGCTACCGTCCCTTCATGGCGAGCGGCCCGACACAGGAGGAGCTCGGCGGGCGCTTCGCGGCCCTGCACGAGAGCGGCTGCTTCCTGATCCCGAACCCCTGGGACGGCGGCTCGGCGCGGGTGCTGGAGTCGCTCGGCTTCGAGGCGCTGGCGACCACCTCGAGCGGCTTCGCCTTCACCCTCGCCCGCGGCGACGGCGAGGTCAGCCTCGACGAGCTGGTCGAGCACGTGAAGGTCCTCGCCGAGGCCTGCGACCTGCCGATCTCGGTCGACATGGAGAACGGCTTCGGGGCGTCGCCCGAGCACGCGGCGCGGGCGGTCGAAGCGGTCGCCGCGGTGGGCGCGGTCGGCGGCTCGATCGAGGACTGGGGTCGCGAGGACGGCATCTATGAGATCGGCGCGGCGAGCGAGCGGATCGCCGCCGCGGCCGCGGCGGCAGCCGAGCTGCCCTTCCCGTTCACGCTCACGGCGCGGGCCGAGAACCAGATCCGCGGCAACCCCGACCTCGACGACACGATCGCCCGCCTGCGGGCCTACGAGGCGGCGGGCGCCGACGTGCTCTACGTGCCGGGGCTGGCGAGCGTCGCGGAGATCGACGCGGTCGTCGGCGCGGTCGGGCTGCCGCTCAACGTGCTGGCGCGGCCGAACCTGACCGTCGCCGAGATCGCCGCCGCCGGGGCGCGGCGGATCAGCGTCGGCGGCTCGCTCGCCTGGGCGACGGTCGAGGCGATGGGCGAGGTGGCGAGGCGGATGCGCGACGACGGCGACCTCGCCGGCCTGCGCGGCGGCGGCCAGGTCGCCGCGTGGCTCGAGCGCCCGGCCGGGTAATCGAACCCCGTGGCCGAGATCGTCGACGACAAGGAGCAGTCGCGCTACGAGGTCCACGAGGACGGCGAGACGGTGGCGATCGCCGACTACGTCAAGCAGCCGGGGACCGTCTCCTTCACCCACACCGAAACCTTCGACGGCCACAAAGGCCACGGGCACGCCGGGCGGATGATCGACCGGGCGCTGCGCGACGCCCGCGACGAGGAGCTCGTGGTGATCCCGTTCTGCTGGTTCGCCGCCTCCTACATCGGCACCCACCCCGAGTTCCTGGAGCTGGTTCCCGCCGACCGCCGCGCCGAGTTCGGCCTACCCGCGGAGTGAGTTCGCAGTTCTCCGCGCTATCCGCGGAAAAGTGCGAACGCCTTAGATGAGTAGTTCCACGAGGGTGCGAGGGTGGCGTGGCGGGTGGGGGTGGCGGCTGGGTGGGTTCGGGCCGGGGCAAGCTGGCGCCCGGGGGGGTGCGGACCGGCAAGGGTCCGAACCGGACCGATCGGAGCTCCGGCGTCCCGGGCGTCTCGGAGGCGACCCGGGCAGGCTGTGGCCGCCTCCGAAACGCCCGGGACGGGAGGTTCCGCAGGGGAACTGGCGCAGGGACGGGCCGGCGCAGGGACGGGTGCGTGGCGGGGATCGGCGTCCTGTGACGGAGCCGAGGGAAACGGCATCTTCGTGACTGGCCCCGGCGAAAGGAGCGTCTTTCGTGACGAGACCGAGGAAAGCGACATCTCCGTCACGGGACCGAGGAAAGCGGCGTCCCCGTGACGGGACCGAGGAATGCGACGTCTCCGTGACGAGGCCGAGGGAAGACGCCACGAAGACCGTGCGATCCGCGCGGGTCCCGTCGGGGAGATGCATGATCCGGCGGGATCCCCGCCGGATCATGGTCGGTCGGTGACGAAGCCTCCACGATCGCAGGGAAGGCGTATGCCTTCACGGGGAGGTTCGGAGGCCCCGTCTCGCGCTGCGTAGTTCGACCCTGCCATGGCAGGGTCGATCCACGCAGCGTCTTCGTGACCGTGGAGGAAGCGTGGAACCCGTGACGTCTCCCTCACGTCACCCGCGCGGTTCCCGGCGTCTTCGTGACGTCTCCCCGACTTCCCGGCGTCTTCGTCACGACCCCGGTCCCCGCCGCGACGAGTTCGCACCCCGCCGCGATCCCCGCCGCTCGCCCGGACCCTCTGTCGTCCCCCCATGACTCGGCCGGGTCCCTTTCACGTCCCGAGCGCCAGCCGCCAAACGCGGTCGTCCCCCGGAGCGCCCTCGTGGAACTACTCATCTAGTGGTGCTCCGTCAGCTCGATCCGGGCGGCTTCAGATAGGGAGTCTCGGGCGGCAGCCTCCGCCTGCAGGTGGGGCATGCCCCACCTGCAGGCGACGAGCGTCTACAGCTCGCGCAGGAGCGCGAACAGGGTCAGGCCGCCGCCCTCGCCGGGGGGCGGCGGCGGCGCTCCAGGGTGCTGTGGGCGGTCTACGAGCTCGACGCCCTCGCCGAGTACCCGGCTGCGGTCGCCCGCCTGCTCGGCGAGTTGATCCCCTGTCACGTCGCCTCCTGCAACGCGGTCGATCCCCGCCGCCGCGCCGGGGTCGTCGCCTGCCGTGAAGTCCCGGTCTCAACGAGCCCCTACGGGTCCTGCGCCTCACCTCCTACTCGAAGGATCGAAGGCGTTCCTGGCGCAACCTCGAACCTCAGGCGGACCCGTCCGCCAGCTCCCAGGCCCGCGCTGCGGCACGGGAGCGGTTCTCGACCCCGAGCTTCGCGAAGGCGTGCTGGAGGTGCTTGTCGATGGTGCGCACACCTACCCCGAGCGAGGTCGCGGCGTCGGCGCTCGAGGCGACCTCGCCGATCAGCTCGAGCACTCGCTCCGACTCGCCGTCCATCACCGCCCAGCTTCGCAGTTCTTGCGAACTGACCCGAACCCGGTCCTCGACCATCCGGCTAGCTGCCGCAGCGCCCTGGCGCCGACGTGCCTCGTCCGCCCGTCAGCGACCGACAGGAGTCCGATGAGGAGCAGGGGTAGATCCACGAACGGTGCCCGCGGCATGATCGGCGCGGTCCTCCTCCTGGCGATGGCGATGGCAGCCATCTTTCCCGCGGCCGGGTCCGCAGCCGCCAAGAGTCCCTTCAGACCCGGCCTCTACGTCGGCAAGACCAGCCAGGGATACCCGGTGAAGCTGCGCCTCGTGGTCGGCGACGACCAGGCGTGCAGCGGCAGGCCATGCCTCTACGCGCCGAGCGACGAGGACGAGATCTACGTCGCCGAGAGTTGCAACGCCCCGGAAGCCTCGGCCAACGAATACCTCTCGCTCTTCGGTGACCTCGTCACCAGGAGCGGCGCCGTCCACGCCGACCAGGAAGGCTTCTCGAAGACGACCGCCACGATCAAGGTCGGCCACGGCGGCAGCCTGGCCGGGAAGGTGCGCTCCACGAGCACGCTCGAAGGCGGGATCAAGTGCGACAGCGGTGCGGTCACCTTCAGCGCCAAGATCGGCGGGAGCGTCCGATGACCCGCGCCCGCACGCTCGCCCTGACCCTCTTCCTCGCCCTCGGCCTGACCGCGGCGCTCGCCTCCCAATCGGTGGCCGCCGGGAATCGATCGACCGACGGCCTCTACGCACCGAAGGCGAGCGGCAACCTCCCCTACAGCAACGGCGCGGTCAACCTCGAGGTCGCCTCCGGCGGCGGCAAGATCGTCTTCCCGAGCGGGGTCGCCTGCTACACCGGCTCGACGCCGCCCGTCGGCGTGCCCTCCTACGACGAGGTCTCGATCCACATCCCGAGGACGCTGACGATCGCCGTAGGCGGATCGTTCTCCTTCAGCGGGCCGGTCACCCTGAGCGCGGAAGAAGCCCGGTCCGAAGCCCCGATCCAGACCACCTACACGATCAAGGGACGCTTCAGGAAGGGTAGGGACGGCGCCTACGAGGCGATCGGGACCGACTCCTCCCCGATCTGCCAGCCCTCGACCCAGAAGAGCTTCACGCTTCCCTTCGTCCCGGGTGAACGCTGAGCCAGGAGATGATCCCCACCTATGTCTGATCTGAAAGCCCGGTCCAATCCGAGCGCGCACTGCCGCGCACACACAGAGAAAAGGAAATACATGAAGAGCAGACCCGGTCTCGGGCATCGTCTCGCGATCCTCGCCTGCGTCGCCTCGCTGGCGGGCACGGCGATCGCCGTCGCCCCGCCCGCCGCCTCGGCACGAGCGGCGAGCACCTGTGCCGACAAGAGCCTCGCGATCAAGACCGAAGCGGGCCAGACCCTTCACATCACGGTCAAGGCGATCAGCATCGAAGGCGGCGTCAGCTGCGCGGAAGCCTACAAAGTGATCGCCGGTGGCCTGGAGGGCAAGCCTCTGCCGGGCTGGAAGACCGCGAGCGCCCACTTCGAAGCCCCCGAAGGCCTCGTCCCCGAGCTGGCCAAGAAGGGCAGCAAGAAGATCAAGTTCGCGGTCTCGGGCGGCTGATCGACGACAGCTCCGCAGCGACTTGCCTCGGTTGACCGATAACTCCGGAGGCCGGGTCGACGACACCGGGCGACTGCCGACGGGGTTCGCCTGATAATCGAGCGCATCAAGACATCTTCTGCCTGATGCTATGATGCATCAAATGAGGACGACCGTCACCCTCGACCCCGATGTCGCCGCACGGCTGCGGCGACTGATGGAGGAGGGGGACCTGAGCTTCAAGGAGGCGCTGAACGCCACCGTCCGGGCCGGCCTCGACGCGCCCGCCCGCGAGGGAACGCCATATCGCCTGCCGACGAGGGAGCTGCGCGCGCGCCCGGGCATCGAACTCGACCGCGCGCTCGCCCTGGCCGGAGAGCTCGAGGACGAGGAGAGCTCCCGCAAGCTCGAGCTGCGCAAGTGAGGCTTCCCGACCTCAACCTGCTGATCTACGCGGTCGACGAATCCTCGCCGCGTCATCGGCCGGCACGCTCCTGGCTCGAGGGCTCCCTCTCGGGGACCGAGGAGGTCGGCTTCGCCTGGGTGGTCCTGCTCGGCTTCCTGCGCCTGACGACGAACCCGCGGATCTTTGAGGCCCCGCTCGTGGCCGGCGAGGCGCTGGACCTGATCGATGGCTGGCTGGCCCAGCCGGCGGCGGGCGTGGTCGAGCCCGGCGCCGGGCACCCCGCGCTCCTGCGTCGCCTGCTCGACCCTCTCGGTACGGCAGGCAACCTGACCACCGATGCCCACCTCGCCGCGCTTGCGATCGAACACGGCGCCGAGCTCTGCTCGGCCGACACCGACTTCGCCAGGTTCCCCGGCCTTCGCTGGAGCGATCCTCTGGGCTGAGACCGGGCTGACCACGCCGCCCGGAGAGGTCGAGCTCGACCGGCTCGCCCTCCATCCGCATCTTGGAGCTCCGGGACCGCCTCGCGACCGAGGAGGATTGCCGTGAGTACCTGTTCGCCTCGGGCCGGCCGGATGGGTTCACCTGCCCCGCCGGCCTACTTCGACGAGCTCGTCTTCCGCCACAACCGCCGCGGCACCCCGATCGCCGCCTTCCAGGCCTTGCTCGGGCTCGGCGCCACGCGCCCACCGACGACCTACCGCGAGATCACCAGCCGGGCCGCCCGACCGCAGACGGAACCAACCGGATACGCATCAGACGAGTAGTTCCACGAATCCTCCGGTCGGAGGGCACCGACAGGGGTAGGGAGCAGCGCGGTCCCGAGGAGGGCGAGCGCGAGGTCTGCCTGCGGCTGTTGGGTCGGGTCGAGCGCAGGGGCCCGTCACGGTACTCGGCGACAAGGGCTACGCCGGCGCCGACTTCGAGGCCGAGGCGGCAGAGCTCGGGGCCACCGTCGTCCGCCCGTCGCAAGGACGAGCCCGGCAAAAGGTCCGCATCTGGCCCCGCTGGGCCAACGGATCGAGTCGATCCACTGGACCGCCAAGGACATCCTCGGCCTGGAGCGCCACGGTGCCCGTACCCTGGGCCGGCTGCGGGTCCGCACCGCCTCACGCTTCCTCGCGCTCGTTGCGGCGATCTCGCTGAACCACGAACTGGGACGGAACAGCCGGGCGCTCGTCGACTACGTGGCCTGAGTCGTGGAACTACTCAATCAGGCGGCGGCGCCGAGGGCGTCGGCCGCGTCGCCGCCGCTGCGGACCGCGTCGGCGGGGCGCCAGACGGCGTCTGAGCCGGCGGCCTCGGCGACCAGCTCGCCCTCGCCGACCGCGGCGATCAGTTCGCGCTCGGTGGCCGGGAGGTCGGCGTCCTGGAGGTCGGAGCCGCGCATGATCGCGGCGACCTCGGCGGTGGTGAGGCCGATCGGGTGGGCGAGCACCGCGTCGGCGGCGCGCTCGGGAGCGGGGCGGCGCTCCAGCGACGGATCGAGGTTGGCGAGCGCGGTGTCGTAGGACTCGAAGGGCTGGAAGCCGCCGACCTCGAGCCAGCGCCCGTCGGCCGTCTCGAAGACCACCGAGGGGGCCGTGTAGCGGACCGGTCCGTCGGTTTCGGCGTGGCGGTTCTGCACGTGGGTGGGGCGGCCGTCGGCGGTGCGGGCGCGCGCCTTGTCCTCCTCGTAGATGGCGACGATCGCCGGGTCGTCGATGCGGCCGACCGCCGCCGCGGCGTCGAGCCCGTCGACCTTCGCCAGGGCGCGGCGCAGCGCCTCGTCGTCGTCGAGCAGGTCGGCGGTCGTGAACTGCATGATCTGCAGCGCCCGCAGCGCCGCGTAGCCGAGCGCCGGCGACTCCTCGCGGGCGGCGATCACGGCGCGGCAGGCGCGCGAAGTCCCCGCCACCCCCGGCTTCACCGCGGTGGCGAAGGGCATCCCGAAGCGCTGCTCGAACTTGCCCCAGCCGGCCGCCATGCGGGCCGCCGTGTAGCCGCGTTCTTCGTAGCGCCGGCCGCTCTCGCTGAGGCCGATCAGGACGAGGCGCCACTCGAGCTGGTCGCCGAAGCGCCAGCGCAGCCGCGCGATCGCGGGGCGCGAGGAGTAGGCCCAGGGACAACCCGGGTCGGTGAAGTGCGTGGCGACGATCCGCTCCACTTACGGAAGGTTAGTGAAGTGGCATCGTCGGCTCGGTGGGACGGCGGATCTGGCGCGGACGCCGCCACCCCGGCGGCGGCGTCCGATCGATCATTTCGCCTGGGTGACGGCGATCGCGACGGTGACCGAGCCCGACGAGGCGCAGCGCGGGCCGCCGATCAGCTTGGCGCCGATCGTCTGCGTCGCCCCGGTGGCGGCGAGGCCGATCGGGGTCGTCGCCCCGGCCGCCGGGACGACGCCCGCGGGCGCTTCCGGGGTCGGCTGGAAGGCGGTGAGGACGAGCGGCGCCTCGGTCCCCCATTCGCTGCCGTTGACCAGCGGCGTGACCGTGACCCGGCACGGTTCGCTGCCCGAGCGGGCGAGGTTGGCGCTACGTGCTTCGACGCTCATCAGGTAGACGCTGCCCGCGGCCGGGGTGAAGGAGATCGGGGTGGGGAAGCCGACCCCGACCGCGCTCGCGCCGTCGACCGCGGTCGAGTAGCTGGTCGCGGTGGCGACGACGCCCGTGCCCGCGGCGAGCTTCGCGTAGCTGACCGCCCCTTCGCGCAGCTTCGAGCTGGTCACCGCGTTGTCGCGGATTTTCGAGGTCGTCACCGCGTTCGCCTTGATCTTCCCCGCGGTGACGGCGTTCGGCTTCAGCCTGCCGGTGCCCACCTTGTTCGCCTGCCTGTGGGACGCCGCCCAGACCGCGCCGCCGCCCAGCGCCAGGAACAGCGCCAGGCTCGCGACCACGTTTGCGTAGGTAAGTCGTCGTCCGATCGCCCGCAACATCTCCCCCTCCTCGGGTCGTTTTACTCGGGACACCTTCGACCTGGGATAGGGTTCGCCTCCTGCAACCGAGCGATGGGGCTCGCTCCATAACCGCGGCGCGACCGCTGATGGCTCCTACCGACGTCGACGAGGACGCGTAGGAGGCTGCGGTAATGGGACAGAGACGATTCGATCGCCGGGAGTTGGCCGCGATCTACGCGGGTGGCGTGATCGGCGCCCTCGGCCGGGTCGGCCTCTCGGTGGCGCTGCCGCACGGCGCCGACGCCTGGCCCTGGGCGACCTTCGCGGTGAACATGGTCGGCGCGGCGCTGCTCGGCTGGTTCGTCACCCGGCTCGGCGAGCGGTTGCCCCCGTCCGCCTACCGGCGCCCCTTCCTCGGCACCGGCGTCTGCGGCGCGCTGACCACCTTCTCGACTCTGCAACTGGAGCTCTTCAAGATGCTCGAAGGCGGCTACGTCGGGCTGGCCGTGACCTACGCCGCGGCGACGATCGCGGGCGGCTTCCTCTGCGTCCACTTCGGCACCGTGGCGACCCGCCGCGCCCGGGTCCTCCGATGAGTTCGCACTTCCCCCCACTATGTGTAGGGAACTGCGAACGCACCGGGGGGTGGGGACGGTGACGGCGCTGGCGTGGGTCGCGGTCGGGGCGCTCGGCGGCGCGATGGCGATCGCCCGCTTCCTCCTCGATACGACCGTGGCGCGGCGGCTCGGCGGATCCTGGCTGGGGGACGACGACTTCCCGGTCGGGACGCTGGCGGTGAACCTCAGCGGCGCGGTCGCCCTCGGCGTCCTCGCGGGCGCGACGCTCAGCGGCACGGCCTACACGATCCTCGCCGGCGGCGGGGTGGGGACCTACACCACGTTCTCGACCTGGATGCTGGAGTCCCACCGTGCCGGCGAGGACGGCGCCGCCCGGGTGCTGTGGCTGAACATCGCCGTCTCGCTGGTCGCGGGCCTGGCGGCGGTGGCGCTCGGGCACTGGATCGGGGGACTGTTGTGAGCGGCGGCGCGCCGGCGCAGATGCGGCTCTACTTCGGCGAGCGCGACCGGGACGGCGATGGGCCGCTCGAGGACGCGGTGATGGACGCCTGCGCGCGGCGCGGGGTCGAGGCGGCGGCGCTGCTGCGCGGGGTGGAGGGGTTCGGGGCCAAGCACCTGCTGCGCACCGATCGACTGCTGTCGCTGTCGGAAGACGCACCGCTCGTGGCGGTGGCGGTGGGGGAGGGGGAGGTGATCGAAGGCCTGGCGGAGGAGGTGGAGGAGATCGCGAGTGAGGGGCTGCTGACGCTGGAGGAGGTCGGGGTCGTAGAGGCGGGGCTCGCGACCACCGGCACACCCACCACCACTGCAGCTGGGGTGGGTGTGCCGGTGGTCGGATCTCCGGGGGATGGGGGAAAGGATCTGGTCAAGGCGACGATCTGGGGGCCTCGCACGGGGCCGAAGGCGCCACACCTCGATGCCGTCGCGGCGCTCCGGAGGCACGGTGCCGACTCGGCCACGGTGCTGCTCGGCGTCGACGGGGTCCTCGAAGGGGAGCGACGACGGGCTCGGTTCGTCGCCGGGAATCGGGGCGTGCCCGCGCTGACCGTCGCGGTCGGGGAGCGGGGGGCGATCGAGCGCGCCCTGGCGGAGGTCGATGGGGCTGCGCACTTCGTCACCGTCGAGGGTGTGGAGGATTGCTCCCGCATAGCGGGAGCGAAACTCCACGGCGAGGCGGCACGGGTCACGCTCGTGACCTCGGAGATCGCTCAGTGCGGATCTCATCCGCTTTACGTGGCGCTGATTCATGAGCTGCGCCGCAATGGGGCGGCGGGGGCGGCGGCTCTGCGCGGTGTCTGGGGGTTCCGCGGCGGCGGGGAGCCGCACGGGGACCGGGTGCTGGCACTGCGGCGCGACGTGCCGATGATCGTCGAAGCGCTCGACGCACCCGAGCGGGCGGAGCGGTGGCGGGCGATGGCGCTCGAACTGGCGTGCGAGGGCAGTCTCGTCCACTCCCAAGCCGTTCCCAGGGCGATCACCCTGAGGTAGGAAGGAGTCCGCGAGGGCGGCCAGAAAAAGCGCTGTTTGCGGGACTTTTCAGCCCTCTGTTTGCGAGGGAGCCGTCCGGCGCGCTCCCTACCTTGGGTCGGGAGATGAGCGAACAGACGCAGATGGAGAGCTTGGCCCCGGGCGAGCCCGCCTTCGCTCCGGTCGAGCCGCTCGTGCCCGAGCCGATCGCGCCGGTGCCGACCGAGCCCGTTCTGGAGCCGATCGTCGAGGTGCCGATCGAGCGTGCCCCCGAGCCCCCCGCCGCGGTGCACCCCGAGCCGGTGACCAAGGCCGCGCGGGTCGCGATCCGCGATCTCGAGGACGGACAGCGGGTGCGCGGCGTCTACGCGGTCCGCGGCCGTGAGCTGCGGCGCAAGAAGAACGGCGATCCGTGGCTGCGGATGACCGTCGGCGACGCGACCGGCACCGCCGAGGCGGTCTGCTGGGACGACGCCGAGGTCCGCTACGCGCTCTGCGCCTCGGGCACGCCGATCCACGTCAGCGGCGTCTTCGAGAACTCCGAGCGGTGGGGCGCCAAGATCAAGGTGACCGAGCTGCGCCTCGCCGAGGACGGCGAGTACGCGATCGAGGAGCTCGCGATCGGCTCCGAGGTCTCGGCCGAGCGGCTCGAGTCCGACCTGCGCGACCTGCTGGAGACGGTCCGCAACGCCGAGTTGCGCGAGCTGCTCGACCTCTTCTTCGCCCCCGATCGCGAGACCTGGGCGCGGTTCCGCGACGCGCCCGCGGCGAAGACCTACCACCAGGCCTACCGGCACGGGCTGCTCGAGCACACGCTCTCGGTCGCCCAGGCGGTCTCGGCGGCGGCCAACTTCTTCCCTGGCATCGACCGCGACATCGCGGTGACCGGCGCGCTGCTGCACGACATCGGCAAGCTGCACGCCTACAACGACGACCCGCTGGCGATCGACCTCACCGACGCGGGCCGGCTGCAGGGCGAGATCCCGCTCGGCTACTACACCGTGCGCCGGGCGATCGAGGACATCCCCGGCTTCGACCCGCGGCTCGCCCAGTGCGTGCTCCACATCATCCTCAGTCACCACGGCCAGCTCGAGCACGGCTCGCCGGTCGTCCCCGCCACCCGCGAGGCGGTACTGGTCCACATGATCGACAACCTCGGCGGCCGGCTCGGCTCCTTCGACCGGCTCGAGCGACAGCTGCCCGACGGCGAGTCCTGGTCGGGCTTCGACCGCGCCCTCTCCGGCTCGGCCTGGTTCTCCCAGCGCGCCGCCTAGCAAGCGTCTCTGCTCAGAAGATCCGCGTGCAGCGCTTGATCTTTTCGACGTTGCCGCCGGCGTGCTCGAGGCAGTGGGCGAGGCGCTTCGGGTTGGCCGCGTTCTCGAGCGTGTGGAGGCCCTGGCCGACCTTCTTCTCGCCGCCTTCGATTGCCGGCTTGAGCAGCACTAAATAGAGCGCGACGAGGAGGCCGGCGAAGATCAGGAGCCGGATAATCGAGGAAGTAAGCCAGCGGAGAGGCGCGAGCAGAAGTGCCATTCAGCGCGCGCAGACTATCCTGGGCCCGTGGCAAAGGACACCGAGAAGCTGATCCGACAGCTCTCGCTGATCTCGTTCCTGATGGCTCAGGGGAGGCCGGTTTCGGCGCTCGAGATCAAGCGCGAGGTCGAGGGCTACAGCGACATGAACGACGACGCCTTCGCGCGCCGCTTCTACGCGGACCGGGCCGAGCTGGAGAGCCTCGGCATCCAGCTGGGGGTGGAGAAGCCCGGTGAGGGGTTCTTCGAGGCCGAGCTCTACTCGCTGCCGCCGGAGAACTTCTACCTCGACGCGATCTCCTTCTCCGACGACGAGCTGGCGGCGCTCTCGACCGCCCTGCTGCTACTCACCGACGGCGGCTTCGCCTACGCCGAGCCGCTCCGCCTGGCGCTGCAGCAGGTCGCCTGGGGCCACCCGAACCCGCTCGCCGCGGGCGAGCGCGCGCCGGTCGAGATGGCGATGACCGCCTCGGCCGGGGGGCGCGACCTCTCGCAGCGGCTGTCGAAGATCGAGACCGCGATCTCGCGCCGCAAGACGATCGAGTTCACCTACTTCACGATGGAGCGCGGCGACACGGCGAAGCGCAAGGTCGACCCCTACCACCTGGTCTTCCGCGGCGGGCAGTTCTACCTGATCGGCCATGCGCACGAGCGCGGCGCGGTGCGCGTCTTCCGCCTCTCCCGGATCCAGGGCAAGGTCGGCTACGCGACCAAGGCCGAGCACGACTTCTCGCCGCCGGAGGACTTCGACCGCCGCGACTACGGCAGCCGCGCCGACTGGCAGCTGGGAGAGACCCAGGGGCGGGCGGCGATCTGGATTCGCGAGCGGATCGCCTGGCTGATCGAGCGCGACTTCGGTGCCTACGGGGAGATCCGCGACGCCAAATCGGCCGACAAGGCGCCGGGCAAGGGCAAGATCTTCGAAACCGACTACGCCTCCCATCGCGAGCTGATCGCCTGGGTCTTGCGCTGGCGCGCCAACGCCAAGGTGCTCGCCCCCGACGACCTGCGCGAGGAGACCGAGGCGCGGGTCGCCACCCTGCGCGACCGCCACAACAATGGCTTCAAGCCCGCCAAGGTGGTCGATCGGCCGCTGCGCGACTCCTCGCGCCGCTCGCGCTCCAACGGACGCGGCGACGCGGCGATCCGGCCGGAGCGCTTCGCCCGCCTGGTCACCCTCGCCGGGATGCTGATCGAAGCGGCGAAAGCGGGCAAGCGGCTCGAGGTCGCCGACCTGAGGCGCCGCCTCGAACTGACCGAGGAAGAGTTGCGCGAGGACATCGAGCTGCTGAACGTGGTCAACTTCGGCGGCGGCACCTACGTGCTCTACGCCGAAATCCTCGGCGAAGAGATCGAGGTCGACTCCCAGCCCTACGGCGACAACTTCGCCCGCCCGGCCCGCCTGCTGCCGCTGGAGGCGAAGGCGCTGATCGCCGCGATCGACCTCTTCGGCGACCACCTGCCGCAGTCCAACCTGGAGAAGGCGCGCGAGAAAATCGTCAAGGCGCTCGGCCACGACCCCTCCGAGGAGGGGCTCGAGATCGTCCCCGCCGGCGGTGGCGACGCCAGCGTCGCGCGCCTCTTGAACCAGGCGATCGCCGACTCCAAGGTGCTGGAGCTCTCCTATTACAAGGAGAACGAGGACGAACTGAACACGCGGCGGATCGAGCCCTACCGGCTGCAGAACGGGCGCGAGGGCTGGTACGTCGAGGCCTACGACCTGAAGAAGGACGGCGTCCGCCACTTCAAGCTCGACCGGATCAAAGAGGCGGAGATGACCGGTGACACCTTCGAGCCGCGGCCGGAGATCGAGGAGTTCGCCCGGGTCGAGGGCTGGATGACGCACGGCGAGGTGCCCGCCGCCGAGGTGGCGCGAGTCTGGGTCTCGCCGGAGCGGGCCCGCTGGCTGCGCGAGGAGCGGACCGTGGTCGAGGAGCTGGCCGACGGCGCCGTCGTGGTCGAGCTGCCCTACGCGGGCAAGGCCTGGCTGGTGCGCGAGATCCTCCGCGGCGCCGGCGACCTGGTCGTGCTCGAGCCTGCCGACGCCCGCGCGGCGATCGCGGCTGAGGTCGAAGGCTGACCGACACCGCCCCAGGGCACCCGGAGATCCTCCGCATCGTCGCCCCGAACCCGGGGCCGATGACGCTGGAAGGGACCAACACCTACATATATGGAGCCGACCCCTGCGTGGTGATCGACCCGGGGGTCGAGGACGCCGGCCACCTGGGCCGGGTCCGCGCGGCGGCCGCCGCGCGCGGCGGCATCGGCACGGTCCTCGTCACCCACTCCCACGGCGACCACATCTCCGGCGCCGACCGGCTCGGCGCGCCCGTGGTCCAGCCCGGGGACGGCGAGGTGCACGGCGGCCTGACCGCCCGCGCCACCCCCGGCCACGCCGCCGACCACGTCGTCTTCCTCGCCGCCGACGGGGTCTGCTTCAGCGGTGACCTGGTGCTCGGGCTCGGCTCGACCATCGTGCCGCCGGGCGGCAACGCGCTGGCCGCCTTCATGGACTCGCTGGCGCTGCTCCAGGCCGAGGACCTGGCGCTGATCTGCCCGGGGCACGGGCCGTGGATCACCGACCCGGCGGCGAAGCTGGCCGAATACGTCGAGCATCGCCAGATGCGCGAGCGCCGCCTCGTCGACTCACTCGACGCCGGCGAGCGCTCCCGCGCCGCCCTCCTCGCCGCCGTCTGGGACGACGTCCCGCCGGAGCTGCTGCCGATGGCGGCGATGGCGATGGAGGCGCACCTGGAAAAGCTCGAGGGCGAAGGCCGGCTCCCCGCCGACCTCCGCCCCTGAGCCCCGCCCGGCGTGCGTTCGCACTTCCCCACACTGGTTGTGGGGAAGTGCGAACGCTCGGGCGGCTACTCGCCGGTCAGGTAGCGGGCGATGGCGAAGCCGCCGCCGCTCGCCAGCTGGGGCGAGGTGATGCCGCCGCCGACGAGGAGCTTGCCCTTGCCCGCCGGCTGCACCTGCGTGGCGAAGGCGTCGGCGGGACCGCCGAAGCCGGTCGTGACCACGCCGCCCTTGCCGAACGATCTGTCGTAGTTGCCGTTCGACTGCGTCCGCTCGACCAGGAACTGGGTCCGGTGCAGCGGGTTGTGGGGTGATTTCGAGACCCGCAGGCCGATCCGCCCGACGAGGTAGATCCGTTCCTGGGAGTCGGCGGTCAGCGCCGTCAGCGAGCCGGCCGCCGGGTCGGTGTAGTTGATCCGGCCGACGCGGCCGAAGCCCGGGTCGGCGGCGCCGCTCGGCAGCAGCCGCTGGACGGTCTGCGTGCGGACGCGGACCCGCACCTTCACCGTCGTCTTCTTGCCTTTGACGACCTTCTTCACCTTCTTGTAGAGGGTGTGCCGTTCGGGCCGGCCGAGCAGCAGGATCTTGCCGGAGGGCGCGACCGAGATCGCCGGGGCGTAGCTGAACGGCAGGGTGCGGAACCCGAAGGCGCCGAAGTTCGGGTCGAGGTTGCCGGCTTCGTCGAACCCGGTGAGCAGGTTGTAGGGGCCGTTGGTGCCCTTGCAGACCGGCCGCCCGGAGCCGAGGGCGAGGTAGCCCGAGCCGCGCGGGTCGAGCAGCCCGAAGGTGGTGATCGTCGACAGCGTGCGCAGCCCGCCTTCGCCAAAGGTCGGGTCGAGCGTGCCGCTTTCGTTCAGCCGGGCGACGAACCCCTTCGAGTTGACCAGTTCTTCGCATTCGCCGAGTTCGGTGACGTAGCCGCCGCTCACCACCGGGCGGTTCTGCGAGTCGATCACGAGATCGCGCAGGCCGACCGAGGCGCCCGGGTACTTGCCGCCGGCCGCTTTCGGCGCGCCGAGGCCGAAGTCGGTGATCAGGGTGCCGCCGTTGCCGAAGCTGGTGTCCGGGGTGCCGTCGGCGTTGAAGCGCATGATCGCGGCCGAGCTCAGCACCGGGTCCGGGGTCGAGTTGCTCGGCAACGGCCGGGTGAGGCCGGCGAGGACGACCCGCCCGTAGGAGTCGACGGCGACCCCGGCGAGGACGAATACCGCTCCCGGCGGGCGCGGCACGCTCACCACGCCGCCCTGGCCGAAGCTCGGGTCGAGCTTGCCGTCGGGCAGGTAGCGGACGATCTTCTGCGCCCCCGCGACCACCACCTTGCCGCCCGGCGCCTGCGCCATCTGCAGGTGCCCCGGGGTGAATTCGAACGGCAGCTGGTAGCGCGGCCCGGTCGTCCCGGCGTTTTCGGCGGGGAATTCGACGCTCACCTTGCCGCCCTCGCCGAAGCCCGTGTCGAGCGCCCCGGCCCCGGCCTTCGCCGGCTTTTCCTTGGGCTTTGCCCCAGAACTGGCGGCCATCGCCCCGAGCGCGACGCAGAGCGCCGCGAGCACGAGCACCACCCTCCAAACCCTGTTCATCTTCTTGCCTCTCTGTCCGGCGACGGCCGCGACGGCCGTCGATCACCTGGTTCAACGCTGCGCGCTCGACGAAGTTTCGGCCGCTTCCAGAATGCTGGCCGGCGCCCAAGACGTTGTCGCCGCTTCCCCGCCAGGCCTCGCCGTGCAGGGCCGGCCGGCCGGCCAGGGTCTGATAAACACTTC
Organism: Actinomycetota bacterium; assembly: GCA_018268575.1. Taxonomy (GTDB): domain Bacteria; phylum Actinomycetota; class Thermoleophilia; order Solirubrobacterales; family 70-9; genus VAYN01. The sequence continues at coordinate 60,447 of JAFDWF010000073.1, read as the reverse complement.
GTATGGTGGGGGTGAACGTGAGGCGGGTGGCGAAGGCGGGGCTCCTGGCCGGCGCGGCGGGAACCGGGATCGCGGCGGCATCGGCGGGGATCGCCTGGCAGCGGCTGGCGCGGCGGGCGCTGCCGCAGGAGGAAGGGCGGCTCGAGGTGGCGGGGCTGCGCGGCAACGTCGAGGTGCGGCGCGACCGCTGGGGCGTCCCCCACATCAGGGCCGGTGAGCGTTGGGACCTCCACTTCGCCCAGGGCTTCGTCCACGCCCAGGACCGGCTCTGGCAGATGCACTTCTACCAGCGGGTGGTGAGCGGTCGGCTGTCGGAGTTCGCCGGCGACGACACGCTCGCCGTCGACCGACTGTTGCGGACGCTCGGCATCCGGCGCGCCGCGGAGCGCGAGGCGACCGAGCTCGAGCCGGAGTTGCGCGACCTCCTGCAGCGCTTCTGCGACGGGGTCAATGCGGGCGCCGCGGCGGCCAAGGCGCCGCCGCTCGAGATGCGGTTGCTCGGGCTCGAGTGGGAGCCGTGGACGCCGGTCGACATCCTCAGCCTCGGCAAGCTCCTCGCCTTCGGCCTCTCGACCAACTGGGAGCGCGAGCTGCTGCGCGCCGACATGGTGCGTGAGCTCGGGCCCGAGCTGACCGCCCGCCTCGACCCGACCTACCCGCGCGACAACCCGATCGTCGAGCAGCGCGCCTGGAACGGGGTCGGCCTGCCGCTGGTCGAGCAGATCGACGCGGTGCGGCGTTCGCTCGGCTTCGCCACCGAGGCGAGCGGCTCCAACAACTGGGCGGTCGCCGGCTCGCGCTCGGTGACCGGGATGCCGCTGATCGCCGGCGACCCGCACCTGCCGCCGAGCATGCCGCCGATCTGGCACCAGATCGAGCTACGCTGCGGTGGCCGCTTCATCCGCGGCGCCTCGCTGCCCGGCATGCCCGGCGTCTACATGGGCCAGGGCAACGACGTCTGCTCGACGATCACCAACGTGATGGGCGACGTCCAGGACCTCTTCATCGAGCGCATCGACGGTGACCGCTATCTGTTCCGCGACGAGTGGCTGCCGCTGGCGACGCGGCGCGAGGAGATCGTCGTCAAGGGCCGCGACCAGCCGGTCTCGCTGGCGGTGCGGGAGACCCACCACGGGCCGATCGTCAACGAGGCGCTCGGCGCCGACGACGCCGAGCCGCTGGCGCTCGCCTGGCAGACGCTGCGCGAACCGACCGCCTTCCGCGGCATGTTCGAGCTGCTCGACATCACCTCCGGCGCCGACTACGTGAAGCTGATCGCCGGCCACACCTCGCCCGCCTCGAACGCGATCTGGGCCGACCGCCACGGCTCGATCGGCTACAAGCTGATCGGCCGGCTGCCGGTCCGTCGCGGCGGCGTCGCCGACCTGCCGAAGCCAGGTTGGACCGGCGAGTTCGAGTGGGAGGGGACGGTCCCCTACGAGGATCTGCCGGAGGTCGTCGATCCCGAGTCGGGGTACCTGGTCACCGCCAACAACCGAATCGTCGGCGACGACTACCCCCACCACATCACCTCCGAATGGCTCGACGGCTTCCGCGCCAAGCGGATCGAGGAACTGCTCCTGGCGAGGGAGAAGCACGACCTGGCGGGCTTCGTCGCGATGCAGACTGACGTGCTCTCGCTGCCCGGGCTCGAGGCGGCGCGCCGGCTCTCCCGCTTGCACCCGCCCGGCCAGCGCGAGCGCTCGGCGATCGAGCGGCTGCGCGCCTGGGACGGCCGGCTCGATCCCGACACCGTCGCCGGGACGATCTACCAGGCCTTCCTCCTGCGGCTCGCCCGCGAGGTGGCGCGGGCGGCGATCGGCGACCGCGACCTCTGCGAGCGCTGGCTCGACCGCGCCGACAACGGCTTCACCCCGCACATCACCTCGCCGTGGCGTTGGCACTCGCACCTGATGGACCTCTGGGAGGAGGCCGACGAGGAGCTGGTCGGGCGGCCCTGGGACGACCTCGTGACCGAGGCGCTGGCGGGCGCGCTCGACGACCTCTCAGATCGCTTCGGCCCCGACCCCGACGCCTGGCGCTGGGGCGACGTGCACGCGCTGGAGTTTCCGCACGCGCTTGGCCAGGCCAACCCGGTCCTGCACAAGCTGCTGAACCGGCAGCTGCGCGCGGGCGGCGCGCAGGAGACGGTCTGCCAGATCGCCTACGACCCCAACGACCCTTACCGGGCCGTCTGGGCGCCGAGCTGGCGCATGGTCGCCGACCCGACCGATCCCGACCGCTCGCGCTGGCAGATGTTCAGCGGCGAGTCGGGTCACCCGGCGAGCCCGCACTACGCCGACCTGCAGGCCCGCTGGGCCGGCGGAGAGACGCAGCCGATGTGCGGCGAGGGGCCGTGGCGGGTACTGACGATGGCGCCGATGCGCAATAGTTAGTTTCCCCGTCAATATTTTCCTGGAGGTCTTCCCATGAAGCTCGGACGCCTGCTCGCTCGTCTCGTCATCGGTGGTCTGTTCATCGGCCACGGCACCCAGAAGTGGTTCGGCTGGTTCGGCGGCCCGGGGATCGAGGGGGCCACCGGGATGATGGACAAGCTCGGCCTCGCGCCCGCCCGCGCCAACGCCCACGCGGCGTCGGCCTCGGAGACCCTCGGCGGCACCGCGATCGTGCTCGGTGCCTTCACCCCCGCCGCAGCCGCCTCGCTGATCGCGACGATGATCACCGCGATCCGTACCGTCCACTGGAAGAACGGCTTCTGGGTATCGGGCGGCGGCTACGAGTTCAACCTGGCGATCATCGCCGCCCTGCTCTTGATCGTCGACGGCGGCCCCGGCCCGATCTCGGTCGACTCCGCCCTCGGCATCGAGGAGTCCGGCGCGGCCGCCGCCCTCGGCGCCCTGGCCCTCGGCGCGCTCGGCTCGACCGTCACCCTGGCGGCCGCAAAAGCCGCGCATCAGAAGCAGCAGGCCGCGGAGGCGGCGGGAGCGCCAACGAGCGCCGAGGGCGCGGCGGCGTAAGAGTCCCTTTCAGAATGCCGCGTGCGCGGATGGCGAGCGCCGGACCAAGCGGGGCAAGGACGCCGGCCGGCCGAGGACGTCGCCCCGCGAAGTGTGCCCCGCGCCGCCAGGCGTGCGCGGGGCATTCTGAAAGGGACTCTAAGGGACGCGGCCATTGCCCGCTGGCGCCCGGATGCCAGAGGGTCCGGGCGGGCCGCGGGGATCGTCACGGGTCCCCGGCGGGAGGAGCGCCGGGGACGGAGGACGTCACGATTCCTCCCGGATCCCGAACGGTCAGGAGACTCCGTGGTTCGAAATCCCCGCCATAGGTGGATAAGGAACCACGCAGCGTCCTGGCCGTCCGAGGACGTGGCATCTCCGTGACGACGCCCCGTCGACGGCGGAGCCCCCGCAGACGTGCGTCCCTGTGGCCGAACCCCATGCAAAGCCCCCGTCCCGGGCGTCCCGGAGCGGCCACAGCCTGCCCGGGTCGCCTCCGGGACGCCCGGGACGTATGAGCTCCGATTTCTACGGCCCGCACCCTCGCCCGGGCGCCAGCTTCCCAGCGTCCCTACGAGTCGCTTAGCATCGCGCCCGCCCGCTCGGCTTCGCGCACCAGCTCGACCACCGGCGCCGGCGCCTTCTCGGGGGAGCCGGCGTCGAAGGGGGGTTGCGGGTCGTACTCGATCGCCAGCTGGATCGCCTGAGCGTAGGCGGGGCCGTTCTCGAGGCCGACCAGGTGGAGGGCCATATCGATGCCGGCCGAGACGCCGGCGGCGGTGAGGTACTTGCCGTCTTCGACCCAGCGGCCGCCGACCGGGTCGGCGCCGTACTCGCGCAGCGGGTCGAGGTAGAGCCAGTGGCCGGTGGCCCGCTTGCCTTTGAGCAGGCCGGCGGCGCCGAGGACGAGTGAGCCGGTGCAGACCGAGGTGGTCCAGCGGCTGCCCGCATCGACGTGGCGGATCCAGTCGAGCACCGCCTCGTCCTCGAGCAGGGCACGGTTGCCCTCGCCGCCGGGGACGAGGAGGACGTCGGCTTCGGGGCGTTCGGCGAGGTCGAAGTCGACGGTGATGCCGAGGCTGCCGACATCGGTGCGGACCTCGCCGCGCTCGCGTCCGATGAAGGAGACCTCCCAGCCGGGGACCGAGCGGAGGACCTCGTAGGGGCCGACCGCATCGAGCGCGGTGAGCCCGGGGAAGGTGAGGATGGCGATCTGCATCGCGACATCCTCGACCGCATCGGGGGGATAAGCCACTGGCAGGAAAGACAATGCTCGCTAGATTTCTGCCATGACCGCTCCCAGCCCCCATCCGCGCGTTCGCAGAAACCCACATAGGTTGTGGGAAAGTGCGAACGCACCGGGGGAGCGCGCGCGGCACCGGGTGGTCGCTTTGTGCCTGCCGGGGGTCGTCGCCTTCGACCTGACCGCGCCCGCGCAGGCCTTCGCCCTTGCCGCCGCGCCCGACGGCAGCCCGCACTACGCCTTCTCGACCTGCTCGCTCGACGGCGCGCCGGTGGCGACGACGAGCGGCTTCACGATCGGCGTCGAGGCAGGCCCCGAGGCGCCGGCGGAGGCAGATACCGTGATCGTCCCCGGCTACTTCGGGATCTTCGCGCCGCCGCCCGAGCCGACCGTCGCCCTGCTGCGCGCCGCGGCGGCGCGCGGTGCCCGCGTGATCTCGGTCTGCACTGGCGCCTTCGCGCTCGCCTACGCGGGCCTCCTCGACGGCCGCCGCGCCACCACCCACTGGGCCCTGGCGCCGCGCCTGGCGGAGGCCTTCCCGGCGATCACCGTCGACCCCGACGTACTCTTCGTCGACTGCGGCAGGGTGCTCACCTCGGCCGGCCTCAGCGCCGGGCTCGACCTCAGCCTGCACGTGATCCGCGCCGACCACGGCGCCGCCTGCGCCGATCGCGTCGCCCGCCACATGGTCGCCGCGCCCCACCGCGACGGCGGCCAGGCCCAGTTCTTTCGCCCCGTGTCGGCTCCCGGGCCGGAGGTGCCAAGTGCCGGGAGCTCGCTCGAGCCGACCCGCGAGTGGGCGCTCGACCGGCTCGCCGAGCCGCTCACGGTCACCACGATGGCCCGCCACGCCAACGTCAGCCCGCGCACCTTCGCCCGCCGCTTCCGCGCCGAGACCGGGACCACGCCGCTGCAGTGGCTGCTCGCCCGGCGCGTGCTGGAGGCCCGCCGCCTGTTGGAGGAGTCCGACCTGCCGGTGGAGGCGGTCGCGGTGCGGGCCGGCTTCGGCAACGCGGCCTCCCTGCGCGACCATTTTCGCCGCGCCACGGCAACCACGCCGACCGCTTATCGCCGCACTTTCCGGCCTAACTTAATCTGATTCCTACACAGGATCGCCGACTGTTCGGTACAAATACTGAGTAGATACGGCGACGCTGATCCAGTCAGCGTCGCCAGTCTGATCGGTCGGTGGCGGGCACGGACGACATGGAGGCGCTCTACAGCCCAGATGCGATCCAATCGGGGACGACCTCCCCTGGCGTCCCCAGGCCAGGCCTCGCCTGGGATGCTCGGCTGCGGGGGCTCGTCACCGCCCTCGCGACCCGCGTCCCCGGCACGGCCGGCCACTGTCGCCGGGTCGCCGCCCAGAGCCGCCTGGTCGCCGGGCGGCTCGGGCTCGATCCGCCCGCGGTGGCGCGGGTCGAATGCGCGGCGCGCATCCACGACGTCGGCAAGATCATCGTCTCCCCCAAGATCCTCGACAAACCCGGGCCGTTGACCTCCGCCGAGTACGCCGAGATCCAGCGGCACGTCGTCTTTGGCGCGCGGCTGGTCGCCTCGCTCGAGGTCCCCGAGATCACCGCGATCGTCCGCCATCATCACGAGCGGCTCGCCGGCAGCGGCTATCCCGACGGCCTACGCGGCACCGAGATCCCGCTCGGCGCCCGGATCGTCGCGGTGGTCGACAGCTACGACGCGCTCGCCTCGCCGCGTCCCTACCGCGAGGTGCTCACCCCGCCGGAGGCGCTGGAGGTCCTGCAGGAAGAGGCGGGCCACACGCTCGACCCGGAGGTCGTCGCCGCCTTTGCCGCCTGACACGGCGACGCCAGGCTTGCTGTGCGATCGGGTGACGATTCCGCCGGATTCGACCCCCCGCTGAACCCGCTCGGCTCCGGCTGCGTAACGCCTATAGGCGTTTAAGCGCCAAGGAAAGGAGAGCCATGAAAAGGTTGCTCATTGTCGTAGTCGCCGGCCTGCTTGCCCTCGGGGTCATGGCCCCGGCAGCGTTTGCCGGCGGCGGGAACCCCAGCGGCACGGGACCACCCAGCCAGTCGTGTCAGACGATCGAGGCTGAAGGTGGAACGACTCCCGGGCATGCCTCGTCCTCGCCGGGGTCTCCGTTCAACGAGCCCGAACTCAACAGCGAAAAAGGCGGCACCGGCGGCCAGCACTACAGCGAAAAGTCCCAGTACGACGTGGCCTGCTACCACGTCTCACACTGACCGCCGCCTCGGGGCGAGGGCAAGTCCTCGTCCCGAGGTCGTCCTCCAGCGCCGCTCACAACTCCGCTACATCTTGGGCGAGGCGTTGTTGTTGGATGCTCCGGCCCGTGTCGACCGCCCCTTCGCTACCCTGTCCAACTCTCTTGAGGCGACTGCTCGCAGCGGTACTTCTGACCCTTGCCCTCGGCGGTGGCATCTACCTCCTCGGCCAGGAGGGGACGACCCCCGCCTCCGCGGCAACGACCCCCCGTGCCCCGAAAGGCTCGGGCTTCTTCGGCATCGCGCCGCAGACGACGCTTACCGAAAAGGACGTCGAGTACATGAAGGCGGGGGGGATCGAATCGATCCGCTGGCCGATGCTCTGGTCCGGCGTCGTCGAAACCAAGCAGGACTTCCTCAAGGGCAAGTACAACTGGACCGGCTTCGACCCGGTGGTCGAACAGGCCGCCCTGCAGGGGATCCCGGTGCTGCCCTTCATCGTCGCCACCCCCGGCTGGCTGGCGAAGAAATACACCACGCTGCCGATCTTCAACGCCCAGCAGCGCAAGGCCTGGACCGCCTTCCTGCGCGCGGCGGTCGAACGCTACGGGCCCGGCGGCACCTTCTGGGAAGAACACTCGCCACAGAAGATCCGCGAAGAAAAGGAAAAAGCGAAGGCGGGGCCGGTCTACGAACTCGAAGGGGCCAAGCTGACGCCGATCCCGAAGCCGGTGCCGATCCGCGCCTGGCAGATCTGGAACGAGGCCAACTTCTTCTACTTCGCCTACCCGGTCAGCCCGCACAACTACGCGCGGCTGCTGAAGCTCTCGACCCCGGTGATCAAGAAGGCCGAGCCGAGCGCCAAGGTGATCCTCACCGGCCTCTTCGGCCACCCGACCGCGAAGGGCGCCCGGGGTATGCCCGCCGCCGAATTCCTCGAAGACCTGTACAAGGTGAAGGGGATCAAGAGCTTCTTCGACGGGGTCGCGCTGCACCCCTACGCGATCGACTCCGAACAGCTCGAAGAAATCGTCGAAGAATTCCACGCCGTGACGGTCGCCAACCACGACCGCGTGCCCCTCTACATCACCGAGATGGGGTGGGGCTCCCAGAACGACTTCCACGTCAACGCCTTCGAGCACGGCGTCCAGGGCCAGGTCGAAGAATTGAAGAGCGCCTACGCTTACCTGCTCGCCAACCGGATCAAGCTGAACCTGAAGCAGGTCTACTGGTTCTCCTGGAAGGACCTGCCCGAATCGTGCTCATTCTGCGACTCGGTCGGGCTGTTCAAGCAGGGCGCCGGCTTCCGCGCGAAGCCCGCCTGGCGCGCCTTCGTCGCGATCACGCGGGGCAAGACGCACCCGTAGGGGGCGGCGCTCCGGCGCTCCGGCGGGGCGGGAAGGGATGGGGCGTCGCCGGCTGGCGCCCGGGGGAAGGGACCCGGCCTTCCCGGAGGCGACCCAGGCAGGCTGTGGCCGCCTCCGGGAAGGCCGGGTCACGGGGACGGCAGAGGGACGGACAGGCGGCTGAGGGTCCGGCGAGCGCGGTCGTCCTGACCGGCGGTATAGGTGGGTAGGGACGACCGCACCCTCGTGGGGCCGGGGATCGTGACGAAGATGCCGGGAACCTCGCGGGAGACGTGAGGGAGACGTCACGGGTCCCACTCCTCCTCCACGGTCACGGAGGCGCGGCGCATGTCCGGGCCCCATGGGTCCCGGACATGCGCCGCGTGATCATGGCCGCCCCGGATCCCCCGCGAAGGTGCACGCCTTCCCTGCGATCCCGGCATCAATGCGAAGTTCCCGGCGTCTTCGTGACGGCAGGGCGCCTCGTATCCCGTCGCCCGGCCGGTCAGGGACCTGTGTGTGGAGTTTCGGTCGCCGTGGGACCGAAACTCCACACAGACGCTCCTGAGCGATGCACCCGTCCCTGCGCCGGCTTCCCCTGAGAACCTCCCGTCCCGGGCGTCCCGGAGGCGGCCACAGCCTGCGCGGGTGGCCTCCGGGACGCCCGGGACGTTGGAACGCCAATCGGTCCGGCCGGGCCCTTGTCCGGGCGCCAGCCCGACCGGCTCCGACCTCACCTCAGCGCTCGCGCAGCGTGATCCGGGGCTCGTGGCCGCCCGCCGCATCGAGGTCGAATGCCACTGCGGCGGTGTAGCGGGGGCCGACGTCCAATTGCCGAGCGACGATCTCGTCCCCCGGCGGCGGTCCGCTGAGGCCCGCGCCGGTGCACTTGACCCGCGCCTCGTGGCGGGTCCAGGCGGCGTGGAAGATCTCGTCGCGCTCCGCCTCGCCGGCGCCGGCGACGGCCTCCGCGTCGGCCTCCGGCAGCCAGCGCGCCGCCAAGCGAGCGGGGTCGCGGCGCGGCCGCACGCGCTCGACGTCGATGCCGACCTCGACCCCGCCGGCGGCGATCGCGATCAGGGCCAGCTCGCCGGAGTGGGAGAGGTTGAAGGAGAGCCGCTCGGGCCCCTGCGCCAGCCGCGGCTTGCCGCCGCCGTCGATGCTCAGCGCGGGCGCCCCCGCCGGCCACGGCACGCCGCCCGGGTCGGGCGCGGACGCCGTTGTCTCCGCTCCGAGGTAACCCGCCAGGAGCTCGCCCAGCGCCGCCCGCGCCGCCGCTCGGCCGCCCCCGTCCAAGGCGACTCGCCAGACGTGGATCTCGTCTCCCTTGGGTGGTTCGATGCGGCTCGTCATGGGCGTCACCGTGCGCCTGCAGCGGTCGCGAAATCCTGGCAGGCGGGGCGTCCGCTAGCGTGCCCCCCTTGAACCTCGAGGCTCTCGCCGCCCGCGCGGCAGCGCTCGGCGGCGATCGCCGGCTGCGCTTGGTCGTCGCCCTACTCGGCTTCGCCGTCATCACCGCGGCGACGGCGCTGATCGCGCACCCGAAGATGTTCACCGGGTTCAGCGCCTACGACGACGAGGGCTACATGCTCACCGCGCTGAAGTCGTTCGTCAACGGCGGCCACCTCTACGACCAGGTCTTCACCCAGTACGGGCCCTTCTACTACGAGTGGTGGGGCGGCTTCTTCTCGCTCTTCGGGATCACCGTCACCCACGACTCGGGCCGCTCCGTGGTGATGGTCGTCTGGGTCCTCTCGAGCCTCGTCTTCGGGCTCTCGATCTGGCGCATCACCGGCTCGATCCTGCTCGGCCTCGGCACCCAGATCCTCACCTTCTCGGCGCTCGAAGTGCTGACCAACGAGCCGATGCACCCGGTCAGCTCGATCGCCCTGATGCTGGCGCTGATCGTCGCGATCTCGACCTTCGTCGGCAGCGGCCGCTCGCGCTGGGCTATCGGCCTGCTCGGCGTCGTCGTCGGCGCCCTGGTGCTGACCAAGATCAACGTCGGCTGCTTCGCCGTCGCCTCGGTGGCGCTGGTCTGCGCGGTCTCCTACCAGCAGCTCTGGGGGCGGCGCTGGCCGCGCCTCCTGGTCGAGCTCGCCTTCCTCGCGATCCCGATCCTCCTGATGGCGAGCAAGTTCGACGAAGGCTGGGCACGCCACTACGCGGTCCACGTCTTCGCCGGCGCGCTCGCCGTGGTGATCGCGCTGCGGGCGCGCCAGCCCGTCAAGCGCCACCTCGGCGAGCTGCGCTGGCTGATCGGCGGCTTCCTCGCCCTGGTCGTCGTCTCCTGCCTCCTGATCCTCGCCCTCGGTACCAGCGTCGGCGGCCTGATCGACGGGGTGATCCGCCAGCCGCTGCGCCAGTCGGACGCCTTCACGATCCCGATGCTGCTCTCGCGCCGCGAGTACGCCTTCGACCTGATCGCGGTCGGCGCCGCGATCGCCTACTGGTACGCATCGCGGCGCAGGGTCGCGCCGAGCCCCGCCTTCCTCGCGGTCGGCTCGGTCTTCGCGATCGTCGTCGGCCTGACCATGGCCTTCTCGATGGTCGGCCAGCTGCTGCCGTTCGACGACCGCGGCCTGACCGGCTACCAGCTCAGCATGCTGCCCTTCGTCTGGGTCGCGCTCGCGGCGACGACGACCGAGGGCGAAGGCGGCCGCTTCGCCTTCGCCCGCCTGCTGCTGCCCTGCCTGGCCGCCTTGCAGGGGCTGCACGGCTACCCGGTGGCGGGCTCGCAGACCTTGCTCTCGGTGGTGCTCGTGGTGCCCTGTGGCGCGCTCGCCGTCGCGGGCGGGGTGCGCGGCCTCTCGCGCCTGGTCGAGGTCGAGCCGGACCGCATGGCGCTGACCGGCTTCGGCGTCCTGCTCACCGTCGTCCTCGGCTACTTCGTGCTGAAGACCTACGTGCGCGACCCGATGCACCAGGCGCGCGGCGTCTACCACACCACCTACAAGCTGGAACTCCCGGGCGCCGAAGACATCCACCTGTTCAGCGAAGAAGAAGTGCACCTCTACGAGGACGTCGCCCACGCGATGGGGGAAAACTGCAAGTCGACGGTGATGGAGCCGGGGATGGACAGCTTCTACCTCTGGACCGACCAGGAACCGCCCTCGCTCACCGCGACCGGCTGGGAGACGCTGTTCGACGACGAAGCCCAGGAACAGGTGATCGACGCCACCAGCGCGACCGCAGGGCTCTGCCTGCTGCGCAACAAAGAACGGGCGGCGGGTTGGGGTGAAAAGGAAGGGCCGTTGGTGACCTATCTCGAACAGGGCTTCAAGTTGATCGGCCAGTGGGACGCCTACGAATTGCTGCGCCGCGAAGGCCCGGCGCCGTCCTCCTCGCCGTGACCACCTGGGTCGTCACCCCCGTCTACCGCGACACCGGCTCCTTCCGGATCCTGCGCGAGCGGCTGCTCGAGGTGCTCGCCGCCGAGCCCGGCGCGGCGCGCGGGCCGTTGCGCTTCGTCGTCATCGACGACACCGCCGGCCAGGACCCCGAGGTGGACAAGCTGGAGGGGCTCGGCGACGTCGTCGTCCTGCAGCCGCCGTTCAACCTCGGCCACCAGCGCGGGATCGTCTACGCGCTGCGCAAGATGCTGCCGCGGTTCGCCGACGACGACGCGGTGGTGACGATGGATGCCGACGGCGAGGACCGCCCCGAGGACCTGCCGCGGCTGCTCGCGGCGCTCGACGCGGGGGCGGCGCCGGAGCGCCACGTGGTCCTCGCGCTGCGGACCAAGCGCCACGAGCCGCCCGTCTTCAAGGTCCTCTACCGCGGCTTCAAACTGCTCTTCCGGGCGCTCACCGGGGCGACCGTGCGGACCGGCAACTACGCGGTGATGCCGGGGGCGCTGGCGAAGCGCGCCCTCCTCCACCCGACCTTCGACCTCGCCTACTCCTCGGCGATCCTCGCCCTCGACATGCCGGTCACCTACGTCCCCTGCGAACGCGGCCGGCGTTACGAGGGCGAATCGAAAATGACCTACGGCAAGCTGACCATGCACGGCCTGCGGATGCTGATGCCGTTCACCGATCGGATCGCGATCCGGGCCCTCGCCGCCTTCGTCCTCTTCGGCCTGATCGGCGTCGTCCTGGCGGTGGTCGTCGTCGTCCTCAAGTACTTCACCAGCTCCTCGATCCCCGGCTGGACCAGCTACATCGCGCTCGGCGCCCTGATCGTCAGCCTGGTCGCGCTCGGCAACTTCGTCAGCCTCTTCGTCCTCTTCTCGCAGACGCGCGCAGTCTCGCTCGCCTCGATCGAGGAGCTGACCGAGGAGGTCGAGCTCGGCGACGCGCCCGCGCCGAACGAGGGGGAGCGCGCCTGATGCTGGTCGAATCGGGCGAGCTGATCGTCGGCTTCGTCGTCCACTGCATCCTGCTCGGGCTGCCGATGGTCGCCGCGGTGCTCTGGGCGGTGCGGCGCGGGCTGAAGTCGGTGCCGCTCCTGGTCGGCGTCGGCCTGGTCGCCTCGGGGGCGCTCTCCTACCTCGCCTTCTGGGCCTACTTCGCCGACCAGGCGATCGGCACCACCTACGTCTTCCTGCTCACCGGCGGCTCGCTCTTGGCGATCGGCTTCTGCTGGAAGGAAGGCGGCCTCGACGGAGAGGTCCTGCGCAAGCTGCAGACGCCGTTGCTGCTCTGGATCTTCGGCAGTGCCTTCGTCGTCTTCTTCGGCTTCCTCCACGGCGGCAACCACAACCCGATTACCTTCGCCGCCTTCCGCTTCGAGGGGCAGCTCCCCTCCGACAACGACATCCCCCGCTACTTCGCCGAATGGTTCTCGACCCATGGCCACCAGCACCCGCCCGAATACCCGGGCGAATGGCTGTTCAGCGACCGCCCGCCGCTGCAGGTCGGCTACGTGCTCGCCCAGCGCGGCTTCATGAACACCGCCCAGGGGCTCCACTACCAGCTGATCTGCGTGCTCGAGCAGTGCCTCTGGATCCCGGCGATGTGGGCGGTGCTGGTCGCGGTGCCGCTGCGGCGGGTGACCCGCGCGGTGGCGATGCTGGCGGCGATGATCTCCGACATCGCGATCGTCCACGGCTTCTTCGTCTGGCCGAAGCTGATCGCCGCCGCCTTCCTCCTGGCGGCGCTGGCGGTGATCCTCTCGCCCGACTGGCAGCGCGACCGCCGCGACTACCGGGTCGCGGTCTTGATCGGGGCGCTCTTGGCGCTCTCGATGCTCTCCCACGGCTCGAGCATCTTTGGGGTGATCCCCCTGGTCATCTTCGCCGCCTTCCGCGGGGTCCCCAACTGGCGCTGGCTGGCCGCCGCGCTGGCCGGCCTGCTGCTCCTCTACGTGCCCTGGAGCGCGTACCAGAAATACGAGGACCCGCCCGGCAACCGGCTGCTCAAGTGGCAGCTCGGCGGGGTCACCGAAGTTACCTCCGAAGGCACGATCGGCACGATCGAGAACGCCTACTCCGAACGCGGAGTCGAAGGGACGATCGACCTGAAGGAGGAAAACTTCGAGGAAATGGCCGGCTGGCCGCGGACCAAGGCCGAATTCGAAGAAGCCACCCACTGGATTGGCGAAGGGCTGCCCGGGCTCGCCGTGCAGAAGGTCCGCTGGGACCGCTTCTTCTCGCTCTTCCCCTTCCTCGGCATCCTCCTGCTGGGGCCGATCGCGATGATCGTCGCCTGGCTGACGAAGAAGAAGCGCGACCCTGGCGAGTGGCGCTTCGCGCTGCTCTGCTTCGCCTTCTTCGTGATCGCCTGCGTCACCTGGGGCCTGCTCCTGTTCGGCACCCCGGAAGCGCGCACGACGATCCACGTCGGCAGCCTCGCGGTGCCGCTGCTCGGCCTGGTCGGCTGCATCATCGGCATGCGCTCGATCTATCCGCGGGTCGGCATCGCCCTGGCGCTGGTCAACGTGGTGTTCGTCCTCCTCCTTTACACGCCGTCGTTCGAACCGCCCGAACCGGGCACCAGCTACTCGCCGATCAACGCGCTGCTCACGGTGCTGAGCCTCGCCGCGATCGGCTACGTGATGCTGCGTGAGGCGCGGCCCGACCTGGACCTGAGGCTGCGGCGGGCCTCATGAGCGAGTCGACCAAGGCGAGGATCGGGGCGCTGCGCGCCGCGGTCGACCGCGGCCTCTTCCCGGCGCCCGACCGCGAGCGCCGGCTCTTCACCCGACGGCAGGGCATCACGATCCTGGTCGCCTTCCTCGTCCTCGCGACGATCCTCTCGCTGCTGCGGCTCGGCACCGCCTCCTACGAGAAGGTCTGGGCCGAGGACGGGCCGGTCTACCTGCAGGGGGCGCTCAACCAGAGCTTCTTCCACGCGCTCTTCGAACCCTACGCGGGCTACCTCGTCTTCGGCCCGCGGCTGATCGCCTCCTTCGCGGCGCTCTTCCCGATCGGCGACGCCGCCGCGGTGGTGGGGATCACCTCGGCGCTGATCGCGGCGCTGTCGGGCGTCTGCGTCTGGTTCGGCTGCGCCGGCCACGTCCGCGACCCGTGGCTGCGGGGCGCGCTTGCGATCGCCACCGCGCTCGCCGCGACCGCCGGCCAGGAGACGCTCGACTCGGCCGCCTACGCGCCCTGGTTCATGCTGGTCGGCTCCTTCTGGCTCCTCTTCCTGCGCCCGAAGACCTGGTGGGGAGCGTCCCTGGCGGGGATCTTCCTGCTGCTCACCGGCCTCAGCACGCCCGGGGTCTGGTTCTTCGCCCCGGTCGCCCTCTGCCGGATCTGGTCGGTCGGCCGCGAACGGCGCGCCTACCCGGTGCTGGCCGGCTGGGCGGTCGGCGCGCTGGTCCAGATCCCGGTCATCCTCGGCCAGGAACAGGGCTCGCCGCTGTGGTCGAAGCACATCTGGACGGCGCTCTTCCAACGGGTGATCGACGGCGGCGTCTTCGGCCAGCGCCTCGGCGGCGGGCTCTGGGACGAGGGCGGCTGGAAATTCCTCATCCTGCTCACGCTGGTGATCGCGATCTTCCTCGTCTGGGGACTGCGCCGCGGTCCGATCAGCGCCCGCTGGTTCGTCGGCTTTGCCCTGCCGACCTCGTTCCTGATGTTCATCATCGAGGTCTACCAGCGCACGGTCGGGCCGAACATCTACTGGTCGCCGGGGGTCTCCGGCGGCACCTCGAGCCGTTACGTGGTGGTGCCGGCGATGGTCTTCCTCAGCGCCCTGGTGGTGACCATGGACGGCGCCTTCCGGGAGCGCGGGGCGGAGGACGGCGCCCGTCCGGCACCCGCCTGGCGGACCTGGCCGATCGCTGGGGCCGTCGCCCTGATCCTGATCGCGGTCGCCGTCTCCTTCGACATGGAGGCCGGCGCGCGGGGCGGGCCGCGCTGGCACGAAGGCCTGCGCACGGCGGCGAACAAATGTGTCGCCAACGCCGAACCATATGCCGCGATCCCGACCACGCCGGAACCGTGGGGCATCCAGTACATCCCCTGCACCGAAGTCGAATCCTGGGCGACGGTGCAGGCGCTCAGCGGCACCCTGCAGAACTCACGCGGGCCGAGCTTGTAGCGTCAGGCCCTTGAATCGTCTCCTGATCACCGGCGGCGCCGGCTTCGTCGGCTCGAACCTCGCCTTCGAGCTCGCCAAGCGGCATCCCGACTGGGGGGTAGTCGCGCTCGACAACCTCTACCGCAAGGGCTCGGCGCTGAACCTGCCGCGGCTCGAGGAGGCGGGCGTCGAGTTCGTCAAGGGCGACGTGCGCGAGCCCGCCGACCTGATGGCGCTGCCCGCCTTCGACGCGGTGGTCGAGTGCTCGGCCGAGCCCTCGGTGATGAGCGGGGTCGACGGCGACACCGGCTATCTCGTCCACACCAACTTGACCGGCGCCTACAACTGCCTCGAGCTGGCGCGCCGCGACTCGGCTTTCTTCGTCTTCCTCTCGACCAGCCGCGTCTACCCGGTCGCGCCGCAGGTCGACCTGGTGCTGGAGGAGGGGGAGACGCGCTTTGAGATCGCCGCCGAGCAGGGGGTCCGCGGCGTCGGGCCGGCCGGGATCACGGAGGAGTTCCCGCTCGAGGGCGCCCGCACCCTGTACGGGGCGACGAAGCTCGCCGCCGAGCTCCTGGTCGAGGAGTACCGGGCGGCGCTCGGCGTGCCCGCGGTGATCGACCGCTTCGGCGTGATCGCCGGCCCCTGGCAGATGGGAAGGGTCGACCAGGGGGTATTCACCCACTGGATGCTGGCCCACCACTTCCGCAACCCGCTCTCCTACATCGGGTTCGGGGGGCATGGCAAGCAGGTGCGCGATCTCCTCCACGTCCTCGATCTGGTCGACCTGGTCGAGCGCCAGCTGCTCGACCCCGACAAGTGGGACGGCCAGACCGTAAACGCCGGCGGCGGTCGCGAGTGCAGCCTCTCCTTGCTGGAGACGACGGCGATCTGCCAACGGCTGACCGGCAACGAGGTGCCGATCGCCCCGGTCGTCGAGACCCGCCAGGGGGACGTCCCCATCTATCTTTCCGACTGCGCACGGCTGTTCGAGCTCGGGTCATGGCGGCCCCGGCGGAGCGCCGAAGAGGTGCTCGCCGACATCCACGAGTGGGTCGCCGCCGACGAGGAGCGGATCGCCGCGGCGCTCGAAATCAAGATCCCCACCGGGGGGAAGGAGTAGGACTGTGCCCGTCGCGATCATCACCGGTGCCGGAGGCCTGATCGGCTCCGAGGCCGTCGACCACTTCATCGGCCAGGGCTTCGACGTGGTCGGGATCGAGAACGACATGCGGGCCCGCTTCTTCGGCCCCGAGTCGTCGACCTCGCACGTCACCCAGCGGCTGATCGACCAGCACGACTCGTTCAAGTGGGAGAACGTCGACATCCGCGACACGGCCGAGATCGAGCGGATCTTCCGCGACCACGCGGGTCAGGTCGAGCTGGTGATCCACACCGCCGCGCAGCCGTCCCACGACTGGGCCGCGTCGGAGCCGCAGACCGACTTCGGCGTCAACGCCAACGGCACCCTGAACCTGCTCGAGGCGGCCCGCGCGCACGCGATCGACGCTCCCTTCATCTTCACCTCGACCAACAAGGTCTACGGCGACACCCCGAACCGCTTGCCGTTGCAGTCGCTGGAGAAACGGCTCGAGCTGCCCGAGGACCACCCTTACTACAAGGGCATCGACACCTCGATGACGATCGACGTCTCCACCCACTCGCTGTTCGGGGTCTCGAAGGCGGCGGCCGACCTGCTGGTACAGGAGTACGGCTACTACTTCGACATGCCGACCGTGTGCTTCCGCGGCGGCTGCCTCACCGGGCCCCAGCACGCCGGCGCGAAGCTGCACGGCTTCCTCGCCTACCTGATGAAGTGCACCGTCACCGGCACGCCCTACACGATCTTCGGCTACGAGGGCAAGCAGGTCCGCGACAACATCCACAGCGCCGACCTGATCGCCGCCTTCGACGAGTTCCGCAAGGCGCCGCGCCCCCACGCCGTCTACAACATCGGCGGCGGCCGCACCTCCAACTGCTCGATGCTGGAGGCGATCGAGGTCTGCGAGCGGGTCTCCGGCAAGGCACTGGAGTGGACGATGGGCGAGGAGCCGCGGATCGGCGACCACCGCTGGTGGATCTCCGACCTCGAGCCGTTCCAGGCCGACTACCCCGATTTCACCCTGCGTTATGGGATCGAGGAGATCTTGCAGGAGATGTACGAGCAGAACCTCGAGCGCTGGACGGCGGCACCCGCATGAGGCTCGTCGACGATGGCCTACCATCGACTCCGCGATGGCAACGCCACTCACCAGCGGGTCAGATTGGCTGGCTGCCAACCCACCCGCCGCGGAGCAACTGACCGAGACGCTCGCCGGTGTCTCGGCACGCGTCCGCGCCGGAGAGGATTTCGGCTTCGCGGTGCGGGAGTTCCTTGACGAGTTCGCGTTGCGTGGTGACGATCTCACCCGCGCCGAGGCGATCGCGACCGCGCCGGAACCGACCGGGGACCGCCGCTACGACGCATTCCTGGGAGCGTTGGGCGAGCACCTCGCGGTCGCGCATCACCTCGAGCGACCCGCATGGACCACCGAGGCGATGCGATTCCTCGATCGCTTCTGGTTCGTCAGCGAGGTTCCCGGCTTCCGCGCGATCTCGATCGCCCAGGCACCCGCCGCCTTCCGCCGCCGCGGCGTGTTCCTCCCCGCGCGTTCGCTGCACCGCGTCTGAACATGGATCGCGCTGAGATCATCGCGGCGCTGACCGATCTGGCAGGCGAGCTTCGCGATCGCGGGACGAGCGCGGACATGTATGTGGTCGGGGGAGCGGCGATCGCGCTTGCGTTCGACGAGCGACGTTCCACCCATGACATCGACGCGGTGTTCGAGCCGAAGGCGACCGTCTACGAGGCGGCGGCAGCGGTCGCCAAGCGACGCGGGCTTCCAGCCGGCTGGCTCAACGATGCGGTCAAGGGCTTCCTCGCCGGGGACGACCCGGCCGCCAGGCCGGTACTCGACCTGCCCGGGCTGCGCTGTCTGGCGGCCTCGCCTCGCACCCTGTTGGCGCTCAAGATCCTCGCCCACCGAGTGGGAGAGGACGAGGCGGACGTCCGTCTCTTGGCAAGTGAGCTGGGTCTGTCGGACGCCGGCGAGGTGCTGGCCGTGGCCGAGGAGACGTTCGGCGATCGGCTCGATCCCGCTGCCCGATTCTTCGTCGAAGAGATCTTCGATCCAGGAACCTGATCGACATTCGTGCCGCCGCCCGGGTCGAGCGCTGGACGGCGGCGCCGGCATAGGCCTCTCGGTGAGAGGGACAGTGGCCGTGGCCTCGTCGCCTCTGTCATCCCAGGGGTTGATCACAGTGACGCCAACGGAGTCGAAGCCGCGGATGTTCCGGGTCCCGAGCGTGGCTCCGCGCGACCGGCAGATCGCCGCGATCTGAGCGTCCGCGACTGCGATCGGACGGCGGAGCGGTCGCGATCGGCGATGATCTCCGCGTAGTGAGAGGCGGCGGCGCGGTCGAAGGCGAGCACCTTGTCCTTCGGCGGCCCGTCGATCATCTCCTGAATTCCCAGCGCGAGCCGCGACTTGCGGGACCCTTCGGGCAGCCGGGCGACCCCGTAGAGCAAGTCGGCGGCGGTCGTCGCGGTGATCGCCACCTCGCCTTGAGCGTCGACCCAGGCCACCACATCTCGGCTCGGCGCCGGGCGCGCAAGCTCCGAGATCACGTTCGTGTCCAGGACGATCACTGGGCCGAGGTCGGGCACGCGCGTCAGCTCGGTCTGGGGCGGAAGTTCGAGCTCGTCCAGCCCGAGGTCCGCGAAACGCTCGTGGATCCAGGTTCCGGCGGCGCCGCTCTGTCGGTCCCGTAACGATTCGCGTAGGATCTCGCGGGCCTCTGCCTCCATCGAGCGGCCATGCTGCGCTGCTCTGACCCGGAGCCTCGTCTTCAGGTCGTCATCAAGATTTCGCACCGTGAGCACCGACATCAACCGCCTCCTGGCATCGCCATCATCGCTTTCAATGCTTGCAACGCTGTCGCACGCGACGCCGCCCGGGCCGAGGAGATGACCCACGCATGAGGATCTCGGTGGTGATGCCGGCCCAGAACGAGGAGGGGTCGGTGGGGAGCACGGTCGAAGGCCTGGTCTCCACCCTGGAGGCGGCCGAGGTCGACTACGAGATCGTCGTCGTCAACGACGACTCCGAAGACGGCACCGAAGCGGTGATCGCCGCGATCGGCGCCGCCAACCCGCGCGTCCGCGTGCACAAGTCCCACTACGAACGCGGCTTCGGCAACGCGATCCGGGCCGGCCTCGACGTCTTCGAGGGCGACGCGGTGGCGATCGTGATGGCCGACGCCTCCGACGACCCCCGCGACCTGGTCGCCTACCACCGCGTGCTCGAGGAAGGCTGGGACTGCGCCTTCGGCTCCCGTTTCATGCCAGGCGGCGCGCTCTACGACTACCCGCGCCTCAAGTACGTCTTCAACCGCCTCGCCAACCAGTTCATCCGAATCCTCTTCCGCCACCGCTACAACGACACCACCAACGCCTTCAAGGCCTACAGGCGCGAGGTCATCGAGACCGTCCAGCCGCTGCTCTCCAAGCACTTCAACCTGACCGTCGAGCTGCCCCTGAAGGCGATCGTCCGCGGCCACAGCTTCGCCGTCGTCCCCACCTCGTGGACCAACCGCACCTCCGGCGAGGCGAAGCTGAAGATGAAAGAGATGGGCAGCCGCTACCTCTTCATCGTCCTCTACGTGTGGCTTGAGAAAGTCCTCAGCCGCGGCGACTATCAGATCCGCGAGCCGCGGACCGGTAGGGCGCCGGCGCATCGGGGCTGAATTACCTCGCGTCGTCACCGTGGTGCTGAAGGGGCGCGGCCGTCGCCGGCGGGCGCCCGGGACAGGTAAGGGACCCGGCCTTCTCGGAGGCGACCCGGGCAGGCTGTGGCCGCCTCCGAGAAGGCCGGGTCATGGGAGGAACGGTAGAGGGTCCGGGCGAGGGCCGGGGACCGTGTCCGTCACGAAGACGCCGGGAAGTGACGAATCCACAACAGGCCCGGGCACGGTTGTTCAGTTAGGCCGCCTCATGACTATCCGGTTAGCTCCGCCTGGGAATCCGCGGCCCGATCGGCGATCTGGCGGTAGGTGGTCGGGTCGTGCTGCGTCCCGAGGCCGAGCAGGGTCTGGAAGGCGGCCATCGGGGTGCGGCGGCGGTTGTGGCGGAAGACGAACTCATCGAGATAGACCTGAAGATGCTCGGGCGAGACGCCGCGGTGGGTGCCCTGCAGCCAGGTCTTCAGGTTGGAGACGGCGCGGTGGGCGCGGGGCAGGAGCTTCTGCGCGTCGGGATGATCGCGCCGCTGCAGGAGTGGCCGATGGTCAAAGCCCGCGCCGGCGAGCTTGCCGTAGCCGTCCCAGCCGTCGGTGTGGACGATCGCGCCGGCCTCGACGTTGGCCTTCACCCAGGGGGTGAGGGTCTTCTGGCCGGCGTCGGCGAGCACCTCGAGGCGCAGCCGCCCCGAGCCCTCGCCGCGGACCTCGACGATCACCCCGACCAACGTCTTGGTGCCGTCGCGCCGGCGCCCGCCACGGCGCCCCTCGTGGTAGCCGCCGACCGGCGTCTCGTCGATCTCCACCTCGCCCTTGAGCGCCTTGCGCTCGGGCGCCACCATCGCCCGGCGCAGCTTCTGCAGGATCAGCCAGGCGGTCTCATAGCGCGAGATCCCGAGCTGGCGCTGCAACTGCACCGCCGAGATCCCCGGCGTATGGGTGGTGAGGAGGTAGGCGGCCCAGAACCAGAGCGTGAGCGGCGTGCGGGTCTTGTGCATGACCGTTCCCGCGGTGACCGAGGTCTGGTGGCCGCAGCCTTTGCATTGCCAGAGGTGGCGCCGATGCTCGCCGCCCACCTCCTCGGACCCGCAGTGCGGGCAGCGGTGCCGTCCGGCCGGCGGGACTCGAACAGGTAGGCGCGGCACGCCGCGTCGTCGGGGAAACGGCGCTAGAACTCGACGATCGAGCTGGGAAAGGTCGGACGCGCCACCGGCCGAACGTAGGTCAGGCGTCGGACGGAGCTAACCGGATAGTCATGAGGCCGCCTATGGGCGGCTCAAGTGCACACTCGTGGCCGGAGGGGCGGGAGGTCACGAAGACGCCGGGAACCACGCGGGAGACGTGACGGAGACGTCACCGGTTCCACCCTTCCTCCACGGTCACGAAGACGCTACGTGGATCGACCCTGCCATGGCAGGGTCGATCCACGTAGCGCGCAATGGGGCCTTGAACCTCCCCGTGAAGGCATACGCCTTCCCTGCGATCGTGGACCTTCGTCACGGAGCGACCATGATCCGGCGGGGACCCCGCCGGATCATGCATCTTCCGGACGGGACCCGCGCGGATCGCACGGTCTTCGTGGCGTCTTCCCTCGGCCTCGTCACGGAGACGTCGCATTCCTCGGTCCCGTCACGGAGATGCCGAACTCCCGCCACGCACCCGTCCCTGCGCCGGGCCTTCCCCCGCGCCGGCCCGTCCCTGCGCCAGCTTCCCCCGGAGACGCCCGGGACGCCTGGGCTTCGATTCCTCCGGTCCGAACGCCTCGGTCGATCATCTAGGGTGGCCACGTGACCACGGGCACCGACCACAGCGATGCCTACTTCGCCGCTGTTGCTGACCTCGCCGGTCGGGTCGACCGGGGGCAGGTGGAAACGATGGCTCGCGACCTGGTCGCAGTGCGCGAAGGCGGTGGGCGGCTCTTCCTGCTCGGCGTCGGCGGTGGCGCGGGGCACGCCTCGCACGCGGTCAACGACTTCCGCAAACTCGCCGGGATCGAGAGCTACGCGCCCTCCGACAACGTCTCCGAGCTGACCGCGCGGACCAACGACGACGGCTGGGACACGGCGTACTCCGCCTGGCTCGAAACGTCGAGGCTGAGTGAGCGCGACGCGCTGATGGTCTTCTCGGTCGGCGGCGGCTCGCGCGAGCGCAACACCTCGGTCAACCTGGTCAACGCGATGGAGCTCGGCAAGGAGCGCGGCGCGAAGCTCTACGGCGTCTGCGGGATGCCGGGCGGGACGCTCGCCGAGCTCGCCGACGTGGTGGTGCGGATCGATGCCCCGGCGGCGCTGAAGACGCCGCTGGTCGAGTCCTTCCAGGCGGTGGTCTGGCACGCGCTCGTCTGTCACCCGGAGCTTGCCGTGCAGGCCGGGCACTGGGAAAAGCTCGAGGCGGCCGACCCCGCCAAGTGACCGGGGCTCGCGCCGCTTTCCTCGATCGCGACGGCGTGCTGAACGAGGGAGTGCCGGACCCCGAGACCGGGCTGCTCGAGTCGCCGCTTCACCCCGACGAGGTGCGCCTGTTGCCGGGTGTCGGGGAGGCGCTCGCCCGACTCGCCGATGCCGGCTTCGTCCTCGTCGGCGTCTCCAATCAGCCCGCGGTGGCGAAGGGCAAGGTGAGCCTCGAGGAGCTGATCGCGACGCAGGAGCGGGTCCTCGAGCTGCTCGCCGCCGAGGGCGTCAATTTCGCCACCTTCAAGCTCTGCCTGCACCACCCGGAGGGAATCGTGCCGGAGCTGAGCGGGTCCTGCGAGTGCCGCAAGCCGGCCCCCGGGATGCTGCTCGAGGCGGCCGCCGAGCTGGCGCTGGACCTGGGTTCCTCGTGGATGATCGGCGACACCGACGGGGACGTCGGCGCGGGCCGCAACGCGGGGACCAAGACTGTGTTGGTGGAATATCCAGGCAGCGCCCACAAGCGAGGCAGGGCGGAGGATCCCGACCTGCGGGCGGCCGATCTACCCGCCGCGGTAGCCGCCATCGTTAACGGGTAGAGGCACCGCTAGGGTTCCCACCAAATGCTCAGAGACATCTCGACTCGCATCTTCGCCGACGGCGCCGACCTGGACGGGATCCTGGCCCTCGCCGAGGACCCCGCCATCGCCGGCTTCACCACCAACCCGACGCTGATGTGGAAGGCGGGCCTCACCGACTATTCGGACTTCGCGCAGCGGCTGCTGGAGCGGATCACCGAGCACCCGATCTCCTTCGAGGTGTTCGCCGACGACGCCGGGGAGATGCGCCGGCAGGCGCGTCTGATCGCCGCCTGGGGTCCCAACGTCTACGTCAAGATCCCGATCACGACGACTGCCGGCGAGTCGATGGCGCCGCTGGTCCGCGAACTCTCCGAGGACGGCGTCCAGGTCAACGTCACCGCGATGTTCACCACCGCCCAGGTGGAGATGATCACCGCCGCGGTCAAGGACGGCGCGCCCTCCTACCAGTCGGTCTTCGCCGGGCGGATCGCCGATGCCGGGGTCGACCCGGTGCCGATCATGGCCCGCTCGGTCGAGATCATGAAGGCGGCGCCGCAGTCGGAGCTGATCTGGGCCTCGCCGCGCGAGATCCTCAACATCGTCCAGGCCGACCAGGTCGGCTGCCACATCATCACCGTCACCCACGACCTGCTGAAGAAGCTGCCCTCGCTCGGCAAGGACCTCGAGCAGTACTCGCTGGAGACCGTGCAGATGTTCCACCGCGACGCGATCACCGCCGGCTTCACGCTCTGAGCGTGCGCCGCCGGACAGGAGGGGCAGGAGAGCGATGAAGCGAGCGTGCGTCACCGGAGGCGCGGGTTTCATCGGCAGCACCCTCGCCGACCGGCTCAGTGCCGACGGCGCCGAGGTCAACGTGGTCGACAACTTCCGCACCGGTCGGCGCGAGTTCGTCGCCGGGCTGCTGGAGCGGCCGGGGACGCGGCTCTTCGAGGGCGACGTGCTCGACGCCGAGCTGATGCGCGAGGCGGTGCGCGGCTGCGACTGGGTCTTCCACCTGCAGGCCAACGCCGACGTCCGCCACGGGCTCGAGCACCCGCTGCGCGACCTCGAGCAGAACACGATCGCCACCTCGACCGTGCTCGAGGCGATGCGGGCCGAGGGCGTGACCAAGATCGGCTTCTCCTCGACCGGCTCGGTCTACGGCGAGCCGGAGGTCTTCCCGACCCCCGAGGACGCGCCGTTCCCGCTGCAGACCTCGCTCTACGCCGCCTCGAAGCTGGCCGGGGAGGGGCTGATCGGCGCCTACGCCCACGGCTACGAGTTCACCGGCCTCGTCTTCCGCTTCGTCTCGATCCTCGGCGAGCGCTACACCCACGGCCACGTCTTCGACTTCTACCGCGCCCTGCGCGCCGACCCGACCCGGCTGCGGGTACTCGGCGACGGTCGCCAGGAGAAGTCCTACCTCTACGTCGGCGACTGCATCGAGGCGATCATGACCGCGGTCGGCGCCCACGAGGAGACGCCCGGCGAGGCCGCCGTCTACAACCTCGGCACCGACGAGACCGTCGTCGTCGACGACTCGGTCGCCCGGATCGTCGCCCACATGGGTCTCGAGCCGGAGGTCGAGCACACCGGCGGCAAGCGCGGCTGGAAGGGCGACTCGCCGTTGATCCGGCTCGACTGCACGAAGATCCGCAGTCTCGGCTGGGCCCCGACTCTGACCATCCCAGAGGCGATCGAGCGAACCCTCGACTGGTTCGAGGCCAACCCCGACATCGTCCTCGAACCGGAAGGGAGCGCCTCGTGAGCGTCATCTTCAGCCGCGCCCCGCTGCGCATCTCGCTCGGCGGCGGCGGCACCGACCTGCCCTCCTATTACGAGGAGCACGGCGGCTTCCTCGTCTCCGGAGCGATCGACAAGTACGTCTACATGCTCACCCACACGGTCTTCCAGCGGCGCTACCGGATGAAGTACTCGGAGACCGAGGAGGTCGACACGATCGCCGAGATCCGCCACCCGATCCTGCGCGAGACGCTGCTGCGCCAGTGGAAGGGCAACCCGCTCGAGATCGCCACCGTCGCCGATGTCCCCGCGGGCACCGGGATGGGCTCCTCGGGCGCCTTCACCGTCTGCCTGATGAAGGGGCTGGCGCACGCGCGGCGCACCTCGATCGCGCCCGGGGCGCTGGCCGAGGCGGCCTGCGAGATCGAGATCGACGTGCTGAAGGAGCCGGTCGGCAAGCAGGACCAGTACGTCGCCGCGCACGGCGGCATCTGCGCCTACACCTTCAACCAGGACGGCTCGGTCGAGGTCGAGTCGCTGGAGCTCGACGAGCGCACCCTGCGCCTGCTGCGCGACCACCTGCTGCTCTTCTACACCGGCGAGACGCGCAGCGCCACCGCCGTCCTCGGCGACCAGGACTCGCGCTCCAAGGAGGGCGACGCGGAGATGCTGGAGAACCTCCACCGGACCAAGGAGATGGGCTACCGCAGCCGCGACCTGCTGCTCGCCGGCGACCTGGAGAGCTACGCCGAGCTGATGCACGAGCACTGGGAGAACAAGCGCAAGCGCTCGCCCGGGATGGCCAGCGAGCACATCGACGAGCTCTACACGCTGGCCCGTCGGAGCGGCGCGATCGGCGGCAAGCTGGTCGGCGCGGGCGGTGGCGGGTTCCTGCTCGTCTACGCCCGCACCCCCCAGGACACGCGCCAGGCGATGGCCGCCGCGGGCGCCCAGGAGCTGGTCTTCGACTTCGAGTTCGGCGGCGCCACCGGCACGGAGTTCGCGTGAGCCGACAGCCGCTGCGGGTCGGGATCGCGGGCTGTGGGCTGATCGGGGCGAAGCGAGCCGAGGCGCTCGGCGAGGGCGACGCGGTCATCGGCACCTTCGACGTCGCCCCGGGGGCGGCGCGCAAGCTGGCCGAGGCGCACGGGGCCACCGCCTACGACAGCCTCGAAGCGCTGCTCGCCGAAGAACCCGACGTGGTCGTCGTGGCAGTGTCGCACGACCGGCTGGCGGAGCTCGCCGAGGCGGCGCTCGAGGCTGGATCCAACGTCCTGGTCGAGAAGCCCGCCGGGGTGGGCACGGTCCAGATCAGGCGCCTGCAGAAGGCCGCCGAGCGCAATGGCGGTCAGGTCAAGGTTGGCTTCAACCATCGCTTCCACCCCGGCATCGCGCGCGCCGCCGAGGAGGTCCACAGCGGCGCCCACGGCGAGCTGATGCACCTGCGCGGCCGCTATGGCCATGGCGGCCGGATCGGCTACGACAAGGAGTGGCGCGCCGACCCGGTCCGCTCCGGCGGCGGCGAGCTGATCGACCAGGGCATGCACCTGCTCGACCTCACCCACTGGATCGCCGGCCCCTTGCCGCTCCACTCGGCCCTCCTGCGCACCCACTTCTGGGACACCCCGGCGGAGGACAACGCGGCGCTGATCCTCGGCGCGCGCCACGGCCGCACCGACCCCTGGGCGATGCTGCACGTCACCTGGACCGAGTGGAAGAACCTCTTCTCGCTGGAGATCTACTGCCGCACGGCGAAGATCCAGGTCGACGGCCTGGTCCGCTCCTACGGCTCCCAGACCCTGCGCATCTACCGGATGTCGCCGGAGCTCGGCCCGCCCGACCTGGAGGAGGTCGCCTACGGTCCCGAGGACACCTCCTGGGCGCGCGAGTGGGAGCACTTCGCGGCGGCGATCGACGCCGGCGACGGGCGCCGCCTGAACGGCGACCTCGAGGACGCGCTCTACGCCTGGACTCAGGTCGAGGCCGCCTACGCTACGACCGACTACGCCGCGATGCGGGATACGGTTCCCCGGTGACGAGCGCCGAGGGAGTCCTCCGCCAGCCTGCCGCCGCGGCCTCGCTCGCCGAGTTCGAGCGCGGCTGGAAGCTCGCCGACGGCACCGCCACGCCGTTCCTCTCCTACGTCGACGACGATGCCGCCGTGAACTGGTCCGACGAGCTCGAGGACCTGCACGAGGAGTCGAGCCGCGACCACTTCATCGACGTCTGGACCCGCGGCGCGATGCTCGAACGGCTCGGCCCGGTGGGCACCGAAGGGCGGATCATCGACCTCGGTTGCTCGACCGGCTACCTGCTCGAGGACCTCGCCGCCGCCTACCCCGGTCGGCAGCTGCTCGGCGTCGACCTGGTCGCCCCCGGCTTGGCCAAGGCGCACGAGCTGGTCCCCGACGCCTGGCTCCTGCGCGCCGACGTCTGCGACCTGCCGCTTGCCGACTCCTCGGTCGACGCCGTGGTGACCGCGAACCTGCTCGAGCACGTGCCCGACGACAAGGGCGCGCTGCGGGAGATCCTCCGGGTGCTGAAGCCGGGCGGCCGCGCGGTCGCCGTCGTCCCCGCCGGGCCCGGCACCTACGACTACTACGACCGCTTCCTCGGCCACGAGCGCCGCTACGGCAGCGGCGAGCTGGCCGGGAAGGCGCGCGAGGCGGGCCTCGAAGTGCTCGAAGACGCCCACCTCGGCTCGATCCTCTACCCGGCGTTCTGGGCGGTGAAGAAGAACAACCGGCGCCGCTACGACCAGCTCGAGGGAGACGAGCTGGAGCGCAAAGTGGCGGCCGACATCGAGAACACGCAGAACTCGTCCCTCGGTGCGCTCGCCTGTAAGGCCGAGCGCAGCCTGCTGCGGCGACGCGTGCGGATCCCCTTCGGCATCCGCGGCATCACCGTCATGCGGCGCCCGGGGGAGGCCGGCGGTGGCTGAGGGGTCGCGACAGACGCTCAGCATCGTCATCCCCACCTACAACGAGGAGGAGAACGTCCCGCGGGTGTACGAGCGGCTCTCCGGGATCCTCGAAGGCCTGGCGGTGGACTGGGAGCTGATCTTCTCCGTCGACCCCTGCACCGACCGCACC
This sequence comes from Actinomycetota bacterium, assembly GCA_018268575.1. GTDB lineage: Bacteria > Actinomycetota > Thermoleophilia > Solirubrobacterales > 70-9 > VAYN01. The sequence continues at coordinate 32,649 of JAFDWF010000073.1, read as the reverse complement.
GAGGACCGGATCAAGGAGCTGAACGAGCGCGACCCGCGGGTGAAGATGCTGCGCTTCTCGCGTCGCTTCGGCCAGCCGATGGCGACGCTGGCGGGGATGGAGGCGGCGGTCGGCGACGCGGTCGTGGTGATCGACTGCGACCTCCAGGACCCGCCCGAGCTGATCGAAGAGATGGTGGCCCGCTGGCGCGAGGGCTACGACGTCGTCTATGCCCAGCGCCGCACCCGTGCCGGGGAGACGCTGCCGAAGCGCTTCGTCTCCTGGATCGGCTACAAGGTCATCCGCCGCATCGCCGAGGTCGAAATCCCGCCCAACACCGGGGACTTCCGGCTGATGAGCCGGCGTGTGGTCGACCACGTGCTGGCGCTGGAAGAGAGCCACGGCTTCCTCCGCGGCCTGGTCAGCCTGGTCGGCTTCCCGCAGACCAGCGTCCTCTACGACCGCGATGCGCGCGCCGCCGGGTCGAGCAAGTACAGCCAGATCTCCGGCTCGCTCCTGATCGGGCTGAACGGCGTGATCGGCTTCTCGCGCTACCCGCTGCAACTGATCTCGGTTGGCGGCATCCTGCTCTCCTTCATCGCCTTCGTCATCGCCGTCGTCTACATCGGGCTGAAGCTGGCCGGCGCACCGTTTCCGATCGGCAACCCGACGATCGTCTTCCTGCTCTGTGCCTTCAGCGGCATCCAGCTGCTCTCGCTGGGGATCATGGGCGAGTACGTCGGGCGGATCTACGACGAGGTCCGCCACCGGCCGAAGTACATCCTCGAGTCGCGGGTCGGCTGGGCCGACGACGACGGGGCTTGACCGCCTGGGGACCCAGCGGCCCGCTGCCGGTCTGCATCCTCGCGGGTGGCCTCGGGACGCGCCTCGGGGAGACGGTCCGCGACACGCCGAAGCCGCTGCTCGAGGTGGCGGGGGAGCCGTTCCTCGCCCACCAGCTGCGGCTGCTCGCGAGCAGCGGGGTCGAGGGGGTGGTGCTCTGCGTCGGTTACCTCGGCGAGCGGATCGAGGCCGAGATCGGCGCCGAGCGCTCCGGCATCGAGATCGCCTACAGCTACGACGCGCCCGGGCTCGACGGCACGCTCGGCGCGATCCGCCGCGCCGCGCCGCTGCTCGGCGAGCGCTTCCTGGTCCTCTACGGTGACACCTACCTGCGGGTCGACTACGCCGCGGCGGGGCGGGTCTGGGAGGAGAGCGGACTGCCTGGGCTGATGGTGGTGCTGCGCAACGAGGGCCGTTGGGACACCTCCAATGCCCTCTACGTCGACGGGCGCGTGGTCGCCTACGACAAGCGCGCGCCGACGCCCGAGATGCACTGGATCGACTACGGGCTCGGGGGCCTGACGGCGACGGCGCTCGACCGCGTGGGAGCCGGCGAGACCGACCTCGCGGCCCTCCACCACCTGCTCGCGGCGGAGGGGGAGCTGTGCGGCTACGAGGCGACCGAGCGCTTCTACGAGATCGGTACTCCTGAGGCGTTGGCGGAGGCCGATACCTTCCTGCGCGGCCAGGGTTCATCTCTCTAGGATGCGGCCGATGAGCGACAGCCCCGGCGGGGGGAACGCACGCGCGCGGATCGGTGTCCTCGGCCTCTGGCACCTCGGCTCGGTGACCGCCGCCTGCCTCGCCGAGGGGGGCTTCGACGTGACCGGGCTCGATCCCGACCCCGACGTGGTGGCGGATCTGGCCGGGGGGCGGCCGCCGGTGGCCGAGCCCGGCCTCGCCGAGCTGATCGCCGGCGGGCTCGCGGCGGGGAACCTGCGCTTCGCCACCCCCGACGCGCAGTCCCTGGCCGGCCTCGACGTCCTCTGGGTCGCCTTCGATACGCCCGTCGACGAGGAGGACCGGGTCGACACCGACTTCGTCGTCGACCACGTCGAGGCGGTGCTGGCGGCCCTCGACCAGGGGACGCTCGTCGTCACCTCCTCCCAGCTGCCGGTCGGCACCGTCGCCGGGTTCGAGGCGTTCGCCGCCGAGGTGGGTCGCGCCGACCTCGAGTTCGCCGCGGTGCCGGAGAACCTGCGCCTCGGCAAGGCTCTGGACAGCTTCCGCGCCGCTGAGCGCTTCGTCGCCGGGGTGCGCTCGGACGCGGGCCGCGAGGCGCTGGCGCCGTTGCTCGAACCGTTCGCCGAGACGATCGAGTGGATGGGGGTCGAGTCGGCGGAGATGACCAAGCACGCGCTGAACGGCTTCCTCGCCGCCTCGGTCGCCTACATCAACGAGATCGCGACGATCTCCGAGGCGGTCGGCGCCGACGCCGCCGAGGTCTCGCGCGGGCTGAAGAGCGACGTGCGGATCGGGCCGCGCGCCTACCTCGGGCCGGGCGACGCCTTTGCCGGCGGCACGCTTGCCCGCGACATCACCACGCTGCGGCGGCTCGCCTCCGCCAACGACCTGCCCGACTATATGGTCGCCGGGGTGGCCGCCTCCAACGACGCCCACCGACGCTGGGCGCGGCGGGTGCTCGCCGACTTCCTCGGTGGCGAGGGCGGCCTCGCCGGCACGCGGGTCGGCGTCTGGGGCCTGGCCTACAAACCGGGCACCGACACCCTGCGCCGCTCCTCCTCGCTCGAGCTCTGCCGCTGGCTGCGCGCCGAGGGGGCGGAGGTGAGCGCTCACGATCCGGCCGTCGCGGCGCTGCCCGCGGCGGACGCTGCCGTCGGGATCGAGATGGCGGACAGCGCCCTGGGTGCCGCGAATGGCACCGACGCGCTGGTCGTCTCCACCGTCTGGCCCGAGTACCGCGAGATCGGCGTGGGGGAGATCCTCGGCGCGATGCGCGGCTCACTCGTCGTCGACGCCGCCGGGCACCTGGCGGGCACGGTCGGCGCCGACCCGGCAGCAACCTACGTTCGGGTGGGCGTGAGGCCGCGATGACCGGGGAAGTGCTGAGCGGCAAGGCGGCGCTGATCACCGGCGCCAACCAGGGCCTCGGCCTCGAGATCGCCCGCCACTACCTCGATGCGGGCGCCTCGGTCTTCGTCTGCGCGCGCAACGCGGAGCTGCTTGCGGCCGCGCACGAGGAGCTCGCCGCGCGCGCGGGCGACGCCGACCGGGTCGCCTCGGCCACCGCCGACGTCGCCGACGCGGGCCAGGTCGAGGTGCTCGTCGCAACTGCGACCGAGCGCTTCCCGCAGCTCTCGATCCTGGTCAACAACGCCGGCATCTACGGGCCGAAGGGATCGATCGAGGAGGTCGACTGGGAGCAGTGGAAGCAGGCGATGGAGGTCAACCTCTACGGCTCGATCCTCCCGGTCCGCGCGATCCTCCCGCAGCTGCGCGCCCGAGGCGGCGGCAAGATCGTCCAGCTCTCCGGCGGCGGCGCCACCTCGCCGCTGCCCGGCCTCAGCTCCTACGCCGCCTCGAAGGCCGCCGTGGTCCGCTTCGCCGAGACCCTCGCGCTCGAACTGGTCGAGGACAAGATCGACGTCAACTCGATCGCCCCCGGCGCCCTCAACACCCGCCTCCTCGACGAGGTGCTGGAGGCCGGTCCCGAGGCGGTCGGCGAGGACTTCTATCGGCGCTCGCTGGAGCAGCAGGAGAGCGGCGGCACGCCGCTGGGGCTCGGCGCCGAACTGGCGGTCTGGCTCGCCTCGCCCGCCTCTGACGGGATTACCGGCCGCCTCTTGAGCGCCAAATGGGACCCCTGGCGCGACCTCCCCGAGCATCGAGGCGATCTGTCGTCGGACATCTATACCCTGCGCCGCATCGTTCCCGCCGACCGTGGGTTCGACTGGGGTGGGGATTAGGCCATGTCAATGAATCGGACGGCAAGATGAGCGGATCAGCTGAGTCCACTGCGGGCAAGTGGCCCAAGGTCCTGCCCGAGCTCACCGACGAGCAGCGCCGGGTGCGCGAAGACTTCGTCGCCCACTGGCACACGGTGCTGCCGGCCAAGTACTCGGCGATCGAGAAGTTCAACCACAACTGGCCGGCGAAGTTCGCGGCGCCGGGGAAGACGACTCTCGAAATCGGTGCGGGCCTCGGCGAGCACCTCGAGTTCGAGCCGCCGTTCGAGCCCGGCACCTACGTCTGCAACGAGCTGCGCCCGCCGATGGCGGAGGAGATCAAACGCCGCCACCCCGAGGTCGAGGTCGTCGTCGGCGATTGCCAGGAGCGGCTCGACTATCCCGACGCGTCGTTCGACCGGGTGATGGCGATCCACGTCCTCGAGCACCTGCCCAACCTGCCCGCCGCGGTGCGCGAGCTGCGCCGGCTGGTCAAGCTCGACGGGCGCCTGATCGCGGTGATCCCCTGCGAGGGCGGGATGGCCTACTCGCTGGCCCGCCGGATCAGCGCCCAGCGGGTCTTCGAAAAGCGCTACAAGATGCCCTACGACTGGTTCATCGCGATGGAGCACATCAACCTGCCCGACGAAATCATGGCGGAGTGCGGTCGCCACTTCGAGCTGGTCGGGCGGACGTTCTTCCCGCTCCGCGTGCCGATCGTAACCGCGAACCTGGTGATCGGGCTGGAGTACGCGCCGAAGCCGGACTGAGGGTGGCGAGCTGACCTCCGGTGGTACGGATCTCCGGCGTCTGAAGGACGCCGCGGCCACCCACGTCCTGGTCGGTTGCCTGGTCTGCCTCTTCGTCCTCTCACCAGCCATCCTCACTCCCTACGGGTTCGGCCTCGACTACACCAATCATCTCTGGCTGCTCTGGCATCAGGACCTGGCGATCGCCAACACCGGCCATCCGACCTTCTACGAGCAGTCGACGGCGGGGATCTTCGAACCGTTCTACGCCTTCTACGGCGGCACTCTCTACGCCGTCGTGGGCGGTATCGGGGCGATCCTCGGCAACCACATCTACCCCGTCTATGTCGCCTCGATCGGGGTCGCCGCCGCGTTCGCCTACGGCGGCATGTGGTGGCTCTCGCGCCTCTTCGGGCTGAGCCGTTGGATCGCCCACCTGCCGGCCTTCGTCGTCGTCACCGCCGCCTATTACCTGACCGACGCCTACGCCCGCGGTGCCTGGCCGGAGTTGATCGCGATCTCCGCCGTGCCGATGTTCATCGCCGGCGCGGTGCGTCTGCTGAGCGGGCCCTGGCGGGCCTGGCCGGTGCTTCTTTTCCTGATCGCCACGGTGTTCATGACCGGCAGCCACAACATCACCCTGCTCTGGAGCGCGATGCTGTTTGCCGTCGTCGCGGTCGCCATCTGGATCGTCCTCGGCAGCGCGCGGCCGGCGCCGCGGGCGATGCTCGCCCTGGTTGCGGTGGCCGCGGTCGGGGCGGGAGTCAACGCGTGGTTCCTGTTGTTCGACCTCGCCCACGCCGGTGAAACCTTGGCCTGGACCAAGAACCTCGATTTCCTCAAAACCTTTGGACCTTACTTCTACTTCGACAACCTCCCCAATGTGCTCGATCCGCTGCGCCAGACTCCGGCCCAGTCGACCACCCCGGGACTGACGATCTCCGCGCCGGTCGCGGCCTTCCTCTTCGGCCTGGTCCTGGTCTGGTTGTCCTGGCCGGCGGCGAAGCGGGCCGGTCGGCTGCTCGCCTCGGTGTGGCTGATCATGCTCGGCGTGATGGTGCTCTTGGTCGGCCTCCTGGTGATGCCGCGGGAGTGGTGGAACGCACTCGGCACGCCCTTCATCGACATCCAGTTCCCTTATCGGCTGGCGGGCTGGCTGCTGATCGCGATCGCCGTGCAGCTGGCGATCAGCCTCCGCTATGCCCGCGGTCTGCACGGGGTGCGGTGGAAGGTGGCGATCGGCCTCGGGGCCGCCCTGGTCGTGCTGACCGTGGTCCAGGCGAGCGCCCAGCTCTACTCCGCGCCGCGCTTGAACGGCGAAACCGGTCATGACATCCATCCGCGCGAATATGCCTTCGACTCCGGCCCATCGACGCCGCCGAATACCTACTACGCATCGCGGTATTACGGTGATTCTTCGCTGCCCCTGGTCCAGACCCAGCCCGGCAGGGCAGTCGCCTTCCCGGCTCCCGAACCAGGCCAGACCCGCTACGCCGTGACCTTCCAGCTGCCGGGGAGAGAAGGGCCGATCGTCACCAACATTGCCGCCGGTCCCTACGCGGTCACGGTCGAAGGGATGAGGCTGGTTGGCCGCTCCGAAACCGGGACCATGGTCCTCGAACCGGAACCGTCGAACGCGACGATGGTCCACCTTGTGATCAAGGCCGACGCCGGCAAGGCGGCGACCGTGGGCACGGCGATCACGATCCTCTGCCTGCTCGTGGGCATCGGCTTGGTCGTCCTGCTGGCCTTGCGGCCACCGGGTGCGTTATGGTCGCGCCCGCTGCTGCCGAGGCGCCGCTGAGTTGAATCGCGCGCTGAGCGCCGCGTCCTCCCGCGTATGTTTGCCACCCTCCTCAGCGCCGCCGTCACCTGCCTCGCCTCGCTGTTCATCGGCCAGGCGGTGCTCCGCCTGGCCGGGGCGCGGGAGTGGAACTGGATCGCCCCGCCGGTAGGCCTCTCGGCGCTGATGCTGCTGGCCACCCCGACCATGAGCATCCCAGGGAAAGCGACGACGATGGCCGTGTTTGTCGGCCTGTTGACGATCGCCGCGATGGTCTGGTGTCTCGGGTCGGCTTCGCATCGCCCGCCGCTCGGGGGTCTGCTTGCCGCGGTGCCGGTCGGATTTCTCGTCCTGCTGCCGTTCCTCGCGGTCGGTCGCTCGGGGATCCTCGGGGTCTCCCTCGACAACGACATGGCGGCGCACATGCAGTTCTCCGAAATTTATCTCTCGGACGCCGTGGCGAATCTGAAGCCGATGTTCTACAACCTGTACCCGTTCGGGCCGCAAGCGATCAGCGCCGTGTTGGCACGGGGGCTGAACGTCCGCGTCGACCATTCATTTGCCGGGCTGACGATGGCAATCCCGCTGCTGAATGCCTGGACCGTGCTGGCGCTGGTGCGCGGGCGCTCCTGGCTGAAGCAGGCGATCGCCGCCACTGTGGTCTCGATGCCGTTCCTGGTCGCCGCCTACTATGGCCAAGGGTCCTTCAAGGAGCTGATCCAGACCGGCCTGGTCCTCGCCACGGTGGTCACCTTCGCCGGCGACGGCCCGCGGCTCGGACGCGGGCGCTGGGTGCCTCTGGCGCTCCTGGTCGGCGGGATGATCTCGGTCTACTCGCTGACCGGGGTCTCCTGGCCGGTCGTGATCGGCGGCCTCTGGGTGCTTGTGATCGCAGTCCAGCGGCTCTATCGGGACGGTACGAAGGGGATCGTCGCCGAAGTCCGCGGCCAGTTGCCCGCGGTCGGGATCGGGCTTGCCGTGCTGATCCTCGTGCTGCTGCCGCAGGCCTCGCGGATCCACAACTTCATTTCTCTCAACGCGAACGCCAACGGAATCATCGTGCCGAAGGATGTACTGGCGAACCTGGTCGCGCCGCTGCCCGGGTGGGAGGGGTTCGGGGTCTGGAGCAATCCCGACTATCGCCTCCCCGCCTCACCCGAGTTCATCGCCGGGATGTGGACCGCCTTCGTCTTCGCGCTCGTCCTCTTCGGCGCCTGGTGGCTGTGCAAGCGGGGTCGCTGGATGCTGCCGTTGGCGGCGGCAGGCTCGATGTTGATCTGGCGCGTCTCGATGAATTCGCAGTCGCCCTACGTGGTCGCGAAGGCGTTGGTGATCGCCTCGCCGCTCCTTTTGATCGTCGCCGTCCTGCCACTGCTCGAACAGTTCCCAGACCGCCCTTCGTGGCTGTGGCCGAAACGCGGGGGCGGGCGCGACTGGCTGCGCTCGCTGGTCGCCTCGGTCCCGGGCCAGCCGTTCTCCTGGGCGCTCGCCGCGACGCTGGCGGCAGTGCTTTTCGTGGTGATCGGGGTCTCCGACGTGCGGGCCCTGCGAGCGAGCCCGGTCGGGCCCACCTACCAGGCGAGCGAATTGCGCGAACTGAGCCCGCTCGTCGACTACAAGTCGACCCTGTTCCTCGGCGACGACGACTTCATCAAATGGGAGCTCCCCGGGGTGCCGGTGGGGGCGCCGGTCTTCGGCGGCGAAGAAAGCATGATCCGGGCCGAAAAGGGCTGGACGCGTGGCGAGCCGCTCGATTTCGACACCGTCGATGCCGCCACCCTCAACTCCTACGACTATGTGATCACCACCCGCGACGCGGCCGGCAGCCAGCCGCCGCCACAGATGCACCTGGTCAGGCAGACGCCGGACTTCCAGCTCTGGCGGCGGGTCGGCAAGGTGCAGGAACGCTCGGTGCTGCCCGAGGGCGAAGGCTCGGGCGCGGTGCTCGACTGCACGAGCGCCGAAGGGCGCAAGATCCTCGCCGGCGGTGGCGTGGCTGCGGTGCGCCCCGCGCCGGTCGTGGTCGAAGGTCACCTGCTCGGCCCCGGCGGCAGCGAAACGATCGAATTGCCGCTGGTGCGGGGCGAATGGATCATCGAGTCCTCCTACAACAGTCGCCTGCCGGTCACGGTCACCGGTCCCGGCCTCGACGTCACGCTGGAGCCCAATCTCGACCGGCCCGGCCCGCGCTTCCCGGTTGGGGAACTCGTCGTCCGCAAGCCGGAAAAGGTGAAGCTCACCTTCACCGTCTCCGATCCCTTCTTCGCCCGCGCCCAGGTGGTGACCGACCTGGGCAAGGTGACGGCGACGCCGCGGTATCCGGAGAAGGTCGTGCCGATCGCCCAGGCCTGCGGCAAGTACGTCGACTGGTATCGCGGCGCCAGGTCCCCTCGGTAGGCTGTGGCGATGGCGAAAACGGCATTGATCACCGGAATCACCGGCCAGGACGGCAGCTATCTGGCCGAACTGCTGCTCGACAAGGGGTACGAGGTCCACGGCATGGTGCGGCGGCTCTCGAGCGAGAACCACCACCGGTTGGAGGGCTTCCGCGACCGGATCACCCTGCACACCGGCGATCTGCTCGACCAGCGCTCGATCTCCGACATCATCCGCGCCTGCGAGCCGGACGAGATCTACAACCTCGCCGCGATGTCCTTCGTCGGCGCCTCCTGGAACCAGCCGACCCTGACCGCCGAGTTCACCGGCGTCGGCGTCACCCGGATGCTCGAGGCGGTGCGCGAAGCACGGCCTGAGGCGCGCTTCTACCAGGCCTCCTCTAGCGAGATGTTCGGCAAGGTGCGGGAGACGCCGCAGAACGAGCTGACCCCGTTCTACCCGCGCAGCCCGTACGGGGTGGCGAAGGTCTATGCCCACTTCATCACCGTCAACTACCGCGAGAGCTACGGCCTCTACGCCTGCTCGGGGATTCTCTTCAACCACGAGAGCCCGCGCCGCAGCCTCGAGTTCGTCACCCGCAAGATCACCCACACCGCGGCGGCTATCAAACTCGGCCTCGCCGGGGAGCTGGCGCTCGGCAACCTTGAGGCGCGCCGCGACTGGGGTTACGCGCCGGACTTCGTCGAGGCGATGTGGCGGATGCTGCAGCAGGACGAGCCCGATGACTACGTGGTCGGCACCGGGGTCACCCACTCGGTCGGCGAACTGGTCGACATCTCCTTCAACTATCTCGGCCTCGACCCGGCCCAGTACGTGCGCGAAGACCCGAAGTTCATGCGCCCGGCCGAGGTCGACCTGCTGATCGCCGACCCGACCAAGGCGCGCGAGGAGCTCGGCTGGGAGCTGAGCGTCGACTTCGAGCAGCTGGTCAAACTGATGATCGACTCCGACCTGGCGCTGCTGAACGAAGGCAGCCCGGTCTCGACGGCTTAGTCAGGCGGTCTGTGCGGAGGACGGGTCGGCGTCCGTCGTCGGCGCCCTCGCGATCACCGCGTACTCGCCCTCCCGCACGCGGTCGGCCTCCCAGTCGCCGCTACCGTCGGGGGCGATCACGTCGCCGCTGGCGTAGCCGATCGTTTCGCACAGCGAGAGGAGCACCTCGGGGAAGAGCGGGTGCTGATGGGTGGGATCGACCCAGAAGGCCTTCAGCGCGCGGGCGGAATGGGGATTGACGGTCTCGGCGATCATCAAGCCGCCGGGCTTCAGGCGTGAGAGCCCGAGCCCGAGGAAGCGCTGCAGGGACTCGAACGGCATGTGCTCGATCACCTGGGCGCTGAAGATCGCGCCGAGGCTGTCGGGCTCGGTCCGCTCCAGCACCTCGACCGCGTCGCCGAGCTCGACCGTCTCATAGCCCTTCTCGCGGCAGCGCTCGACCATCGTCGGGTCGAGGTCGACGCCGACGAAGGCCTTGCCGGCGCCGTTCAGCAGGTCGAGGAACTCGCCCCGTCCGCAGCCCGCGTCGAAGACCGGCTCGCGGTCGCCGATCACGTCGAGGTAGATCTTCTGGCGATCGCGGATGAATGCCTCGTCGCCGCGGAAGAGGTCCTCGAAGTCCCGGTAGCCCTCGCCCGTCGCTCCTTTTGCGGCGCGAAACCCGAGCGTCCTACCGAGCACCTCGCTTTCCTGGCGTCGGAGGCGGTCGTCCGACATGTAGGGCACCGCGCGGGCGGCCGCGACCAGGTCGTCGGCATCTGCCTGGCGCTCACCGAGCTGCTGGATCGCCGCGTCTTGGGCGACGATCCGCGCCTCCAGCTCGGCCACCTTCGCGACCAGCTCCTGATCCAGGCCGAGGGCGCTCACCACCTGCTCGCGGAGCTCGTAGGTCAGCTCGTCGAGTGCCTGCGTGGCGCTGACGTTGACCTGGCCCTGATAGGCCATGTAGGGACGGAGAAGGCGCAGGTAAGCGCGTTTTGCCTGGTCACGGACCTGCTTGGAATCACGGCTCACCGGTGGTCCGCCGAGTTCGATCAGGTGGTGCAGATGATCGTTCCCCTGCGATCGTGGCGCGCGCAGTTGCTCGATCAGCGCATCGGCTCGCCCTTCGGCGAGCCGGGCCTCGATCGAGGCGGCGGCGGCCTCCGGCGAATGGGTACGCCGGATGTCGATCGCTCCGCGGCGCCCCCGCATCGCCGCCTTCTCCGGGTCGGCGACGACCCCCCGCATCACCTGTACCGCGAAATCGAGATCGGGCTCGCCCCATTCGCCGTCCGGCGGGTAGGGCTCGGCTTCGGGTCCGATCTTGACCGCGGTCTGGGGCACGAGGTAGCTGTTCTCGGCGGTCATGAAGTCGAGGTTGCCCGAGTAAGCCGTGCCGATCACAGGTTTGCCGTAGTACATCGCTTCGGCCATCGTCAGGCCGAGGCCCTCGGAGCGGTGCAGCGAGATGTAGCAGTCGCAGTTGGCGATCATCGCGTTCTTCGCCACCGCCGAGATCGTCTCCTCGGCCAGGTGGATTTCGGGACGATCGGCGACGGCCGCGGCGAGCTGGGCTCGCTCGGCCGGGAATTCGTCACCGCAGATCGACTTCAGCACGAGCGAGGGTCCCTCCCCGGGCTCGAACGCCTTCTTGAAGGCCTCGACCAGCCCCAGCGGGTTCTTGCGGCGGAAGACGCTGCGATAGTCGAAGACGAAAAGGAAGGTGAAGCCCTCCGGCAGCCCGAGCTCGGCTCGCGTCATCTCGGCCGGCTCGCCGGGGGTGACAGGGACGCGGATCGTCCGTACTGGCTTGTCGGTCAGCGGCCGGAGCGCGTCGGCGATGAACTCGGTCGCGACCCACACTTCGTCGAGGTCGTCGAACGACCGCATCCACATCTCCGGGAACTGCGAGACCTCCCAGAACCAGAGTCCGGCCGTGCGCCGCCCGGTGAAGAAGTGGGGCCCGAGGGCGGCGGCGATCGCGGGCAACATGTCCGCGTTGACGCAGATCAGGTTGTGGTCGTACGGGTGTTCGGCAGCCGCGATCTGTCGCAGCGCCTTCGGTATCTCCACCGGATCGGTCGGGGCGTCGATCGCCGTCGCCGGGATCTTGCGCGCGTCGAGGGCCTGCAGCACCTGTCGCGCCACCTCACCGACGCCACGCTCGGAGCTGACATAGCCGACGACGTTGACGCCGCGGCTCGGCGTGGTCGCCGGCGAGTCGGCAGCTGCCGCTACCGGATCGCCGCCGTTGGCGCCGGGCGTCAGGAGCTCTTGCGAGACCCCCGTTTCGGAGCCGAACTCATGCAGCCAGCGCACGAATCCGCCGCCATCTGGGCCGGTGATGTCGGGGTACGTCGCTCGCAGGTCGGCGCGCTCGTTCCAGAGCGCCGCGGCATAGCGGGTGACGCTGCCTTCGACGGGCTCGGTCAGGTAGCCACGAAACTCGCGCGCGCCGGCCTGGTCGAACAGCGAGCGGTGAAAGCGTCCGGTATCGACACCGTCGCGATACATGCCGCGCGCGATCCGGTCGATCTTCATGCCGTCTGCGGTCTCGTCCCAGCCATATGGCCATTTCGCCGCCTCCTCGTAGCCGCATGCCTTCAACAGCTCGCCGTACTCGTCGCAGATCTTCTTCAGCGCCGGGAACGCAGGTAGCTTGGTCCGGGTCTGGTGCTTGCTCAGCTCGTTCGGGCGGCGCGGGTCATAGCCGGAGAAGTGGAAGAAGCGCAGCGCTTCGCCGTCGACCCGGTAGCCGTCGCCGTCGACTTCCAGCGTCCGGGTCGACAGATTCCAGTACGCGATGTTGTAGTTGGTCCCGCGCAGCAGGAACAGGTCCGGCCAGAAGCCCGGTGCCAGGTCGATCCAGCGCTGGTCGACGAAGTGCCCGTTGGCGGGATCGTTGAGACAGTCTTTCTCCAGCCGCTCCGACCACCAATCGAGCAGCGCCTCGGCGGTCGCGCCGGCCCCCAGCCCGATGAAGCCGAGGTTGTAGGTGCCGGAGATGAGGATGTCCTCTTCGCTCGGCTTCATGCCGTCGCGTGGCAGCGGCGCGTTGAAGTGGGGGGTGAGGACGATCCCGTGGCGGACCGCCTCCTCCTCGATCTTCGCCAGTGAGGAGAAGACCTGGATGTCGGGGTCGAGGTAGGCGACCGAGTCGTAGCCCTCGCGCCCCAGCAGCGTGCGCAGCAGCCACGGCTTGACCGCGGTCGAGAGCTCCATCACGTCGTAGTAGGCGGCCATCTGCTCGGCATCGGGGAGGCCAATGTCGTGGATCGTCAACAGCTCGAACTCCTCCGCCGCCGGGTCGATGTAGCCCGCCGGGTCGTCGATGACCAGCACCGCGCAGTTCCCCTCGGGGTGGAACTGCTTGAAGGAGCGGGCAAGGACGCGGGCCTGGGCCAGGTAGTTCCTGGCGATGATCGTGCAGATGTTCACAGGTCTCGCGGGCTGAGGCTCATGCTAGTTTGCGGCCATTATGGCCGAGGACGCCCAGGAGGCGCAGCGCCTCATCGCCGCGCATCCCCACTGGTACCACCGCATCGAAGTGGCGCCGGGGTCGTGACGCCCGGAGTCAACGACTCGCTGACCGACCTTCCACATGGCCGTGAGCGCTCTTTGTCGCGGATCCGAAGAAATCTGGTTTCGCGCTTGGCAAGATCCGCGACCTTCGGACAACTGATCCGTGAGACGCTCTCGGGTCATTACTTCGTCTTCGGCGGCCCCCAGGACCGGGTCGAGATCGCGTCGGGCGTGGTGCTCAACGATGCGTTGCTCAACGTCTCGTCAGGCGGCATCACGATCGGCGAACATACTTTCTTCGGCCACGGCGTGTCGTTACTGACCGGCACGCACGACATCGCTCAATTCGGGCTCGCGCGGCAGCGCGCGATCCCCGCCGAAGGGCGAGACATCCGGATCGGCCGGGGAGCGTGGATCTCGAGCAATGCCACGGTTCTCGGACCGTGCTCGATCGGGGATGACGCCGTTGTGGCTGCGGGCGCCGTCGTGACCCAGGACGTGCCACCTGGTGCGATCGTGGCCGGAGTGCCGGCCAAGATCGTTGGATCTTGCAAGCAGGCCTAGCGGCCCCTCCTTTTACGCGCGCGCCGCGGCCGGGCGGCGCTTGCGCGGGCGAACCTTCCGCCGCTTGGCCCAGAGGAAGGCGGAGGCGGCGCGGGGGATCTCGTTCTTGAGGTACGGGTTGCCGAAGCGGTTGCCCGTGGTCAGGCCCACCCAGCGGTGGAGGAGCTGGGCCTTCTCCCACTCGGCCACGTCGGAAGAACGGCTGGAGGACTCGAAGTGGGTCATCACCAGGTCGGGGTCGTAGACGACGCGACGGTCGCGCTCCACCTGCTTGAGGCAGTAATCGACATCGTTGTAGTTGACCGGGAAGATCGTGCTGAGGCCGCCCACTTCTTCGAAGAGGTCGCGGCGGGTCATCAGGCACGCCCCGGTGACCGCGAGGAGGTCGCGGGCGATCCGCACAGCGTTGGCATAGCCCGGGACGTCGCGCGGATAGCCGTAGTAGGGATGGCCGGGGAGCCCCCCCTCGAAGCCCACCCCGGCGTGCTGGATGCGGCCGTCTTCCAGCAGCAGCAGGCCGCCGACCGCGCCGATGCCCTCCAGCGAGGAGTACATGACCATCCGCTCGATCCAGTTTGGCGTCCCCACCTCGATGTCGTCGTTCAGCAGCAGCAGGTGCTCGCCGTGGCTGTGGACGGCGCCGACGTTGATCTTCTCGGCGAAGCTGAACGGCCGGTCGTAGGGGACCACGCGGAGGCGGTCTCCCGCCGCCGCCTCGAGCTCGTCGAGCGCCTCGGCCGGCGTGCCTTCGTCGGCGACGACGACGATCTCGAAGTTCCGGTAGGTCGAGTCGGCGACGATGCTACGCACGCAGTGCCCGACCAGCGTCACCTGCTGGTAGCGGACTTCGCGCTTCTGGCCGTTGGTCGGGACGACGATGCTGACCAGCGGTTCCTCGCGCAGGGCCGGGTTCAGGTGGTAGACGCCAGGGTCGCCGGGGTCACGCGCCACCGTCGCCTGCACCCCGGTCCGCTCGCAGTGCGCGGCGATCGCCCGCGCGCCTGCTTCGAACGCCCACGGCTTCGCCGCCTCACCGCCGCCCTCTTCGACCGCTGCCGCGGTCGAGCCCTCGATCCCGCGCCAGTGGTAGAGGATCCGCGGCACGTGGAGGACCGCGCGCGCCCGCTCGGTCACCTTCAGCACCAGGTCCCAGTCTTGCGCCCCCTCGCAGTCGGGGTCGAAGCCGCCGACCTCCTCGACCAGCGAGCGCCGCAGCACGCTCAGGTGGCAGGTGTACATCTGGGTCCGCATCCGCTCCGGCGACCAGTCGGGCTTCAGGAACGGCCCCGCGTGCTGTCCTTTGGCGGTCATCTTGTCTTCGTCGGTGTAGACGTAGTCGCCTTCGGGATCGCCGAGCAGCGCCTCGTGGACCAGCGCCAGGGCGTCCGGGTGCAGCCGGTCGTCGTGGTCGAGCAGCGCGACGAACTCACCGGTCGCCATCGCCAGCGCCGTGTTCGAGGCGGCGACGATGCCGCCGTTCTCGGCCCGATGCTCGACCCGCACTCGCGGGTCCATCGCCGCACACTCGTCGAGCAGCTCGCGGACCCGTGCCGAGGGCGAGCGATCGTCGACCAGGCAGAGCTCCCAGTCGCCGAAGGTCTGCGAGAGCACCGACTCGATCGCCAGCCAGAGGACGTCGGCGGGCGTCTCGTAGACAGGCGTGACGATCGAGAAGCGGGGCGCCGCCAACGGTCTAGCGGCTGCTCGCCTGCAGCACCCGGAGGATCGCGCTGGCGATCCAGGCGAGCCCCGGGATCGGGATCTTCGCCACCAGGCGCGACATCCGCTCGGAGTGGTCTTCGATGATCTGCAGGCGCCCCTTGGCGGCGCCCAGTTCGGCGTCGCGGGCGATCAACAGGTCGCGCAGGCGCAGGATCTCCTCGTCGCGCTCCGCGATGTCCGCCTCGAGCTCGGCCTGCGAGCGCCCGACCGCGTCCAGCGAGTTGATCGGCTCAGCCATCCGTTCCGAGTGTACCCGCGGGCTAGAGCGCCTCGGCGATGCGCGGCGCCTCGCGATTGAAGTACCAGGCGCCGAAGCCGATCGTGCCGAAGAAGATCACCGCGGCGGGGACCAGGCCGAGCCAGCCGCCCGCTGCCTCGACCGCGGTCGGGGCAGCGGCTTCGTGGAGGACCCAGACCCGCACCTGCTCGAAGATCACGGAGAGCGGGTTGCACATCAGCAGCCGCTCTTTGGTTTCTTCGCCGAGGGCGTTGACCGGATAGAGGATCGGGGTCAGGTAGAGCAGCACCTGAGCGAGCACGACCCAGATGATCGCGGTGTCGCGGAAGCGAACGTAAAGCGCCGAGAGCGCCATCGATACCCCCGCCGCGCCGACGAAGAGGAAGGCGAGGGCAACGGGAAAGAGCAGCCAGCTCCAGGCCGGGGTGACGCCGAATGCGAGGATGAAGACCAGGACGATGATCAGGTTCAGCAGCAGGTTGAACATCGCCGTCACCGAGGTGGCCAGCGGGATCACCGCACGTGGGAACTGAGTCTTACGGACCACGCCCTCCTGGGAGACGACCGAGGTGACCGCATTGCTGGTCGCTTCGCTGAAGAAGGTGTAGAGGACGATCCCCATCAGTAGGAACACGGGGTAATGCTCGACTTTGTCCCCACCGACCCGGAAAACCTGGGTGAAGACCAGCAGCAGGACCGAGAACAGCAGAAGTGGCCGGATCAGCGACCAGAGGTAGCCGAGCACGGTGCCGAAGTAGACGCGCTTGAATTCGGTCACCGAGATCAGCCAGAGCAGATCGAAGAAGCGGCGCGAGCCGCCGCCCAGGGCAGATGGGCCCTGGACCTCGCGCAACTCGGCTGTGCGTCTTTCGGTCGTCATGCCGCCGGCTCCTCGGACTCGACCTGGAACTCGACCTCGGGCGCAATGACGCCACCGGTCTTGGTGGTGCCGAAGACGACAAAGGTGGAGATCTGCTCGACGTAGATCGAGATCCCGGCGGCGCTGGTGACGCCGCAGTTGAGGAAGTAGCGGCCGGGGGCAAGGCGGTTTTCGACCCTGCCTTGGAGCGTGAAACGACTCCCGGCCGGGTACGGTCGCTGTTGGTCTTCGGGCCTCAGGTGCTCGCCGAACTCGAGCAGCCCGAGCCCGTCTGCGGTCGCCAGGACGAAGCCGACGTGGACCGCCGACGCCGTCTCGCGGAGCAGTTCGAGCTCCACGCGCACGCGGATGTCCTCGCGGCTCTCGATGTTCGCAACCTCCGCGCCCGCACTGTCCAGGATGCTGCAATCGAGCAGGCGCGCGCCGTCTGCCTCCGCCTCGGTGAGGCCGATCTGGGGCAAGCCTGCTTCGAAGTTCAGCTTCAGGTAGTCGCGTCCCGCCTCGGCGGGGTCACCGATGAACTGGACGTTGCCGTCGGCGAGCAGCATCGCCCGGTGGCAGTACTGCTCGACCGCCGCCATGTCGTGAGTGACGAGGACGATCGTCTTGCCTTCGGCCTTCATCTGGTGGAAGGCGTCGGCGCACTTCTGCTGGAAGGAGGCGTCGCCGACCGCCAGCACCTCGTCGATCAGCAGCACGTCGGCGTCGGCCTGGAGCATCACCGAGAAGGCCAGCCGCACCAGCATCCCCGAGGAGTAGTTCTTGATCTTCAGGTCGGCGAAGTCGTGCAGCTCGGCGAAGTCGATCACCGCGTCCTGGCGCTCGCGCACCTCTTTCGGGGTGAGGCCCATCATCACTCCGTTGAGGACGACGTTTTCGCGGGCGGTCAGCTCCTGGTTGAAGCCGACGCCGAGCTCGATGAAGGGAGCGAGGCGGCCGGCGATCTGGATTCGCCCCGAGTCGGCCCGGTAGATGCTGGCGAGCAGCTTCAGGAGGGTGCTCTTGCCCGAGCCGTTGCGCCCGACGATGCCGAAGAACTCCCCCTGGCGGATCTCGAACGAGACCCCGTCGAGGGCTTGCAGTTCGCGGTACTCGCGCGCGGCGAAGGGGTGCACGGCGCGCTCTTTCAGCGAGTCCACCCGCTGGGTCGGGATGCGGAAGGACTTGTGCAGGTCTTCGACCCGGATCGCGGGCGGCGCGTCCGGTCCGGGCGCGCCAGGCACGGCGGGTTGGGTCGTCAGTTCCTCGTCGACAGACATGTTGGCTCCGGGGCTGCTCGGGAGGTCCCCGTGCGCCACCCCACACGCTAGCGCGGAGTCCAGGCGGCTCGGCATGTGGAGTGGTGTGTCAGGCTGCCCCGGTGAGCGGCGAGCCGGAGGTGGCGGTGGTGGTCCCGACCTGGAACTCGGCGGCGCTGCTGCCGCGGCTGCTCGACTCGATCGCCGCCCAGGAGGGGGCGATCGAGCTGCTGGCCGTCGACAACGGCTCCACCGATGGGACCGTGGACTTGCTGCGGGAGCGCGGCATCCCCCACCTAACCCTCGGCCGCAACTTGGGTTTCGCCCGTGCGGTGAACCTCGGCGCGGTGCGGACCGCGGCGCCCTTCGTGATGCCGCTGAACGCCGACACGGAGCTGGAGCCGGGGTGCGTCGCGGCGCTGGCGGCGGCGCTCGCCGCGGACCCGGGGCTCGGCGGGGTGCAGCCGCGGATCCTGCAGCTGGAGGGTGGGGACCGTGATCCGGACGCGGCGCGCCTCTACAGCGCCGGGATGGCGCTGACCGCCGACGGGCGCGCGGTCGAGGCCGGGGCGGGGGAGGTGCAGTCGGCGGCCTGGTTGCGCCCGCGTGAGGTCTTCGGCGTCTGCGGCGCCGCCTGTCTGCTGCGCCGCGAGCTCTTCGCCGAGCTCGGCGGCTACGACGAGAGCTACGTCTCCTTCTACGAGGACGTCGACCTGAACGTGCGCGCGCGGATCCTCGGGCGGCGCTTTGCCTACGTGCCGGAGGCGATCGTCTGGCACGCCGGCAACGCCTCCTGGCAGGTGGGCTTCGAGCGGCCGGGTGCGGAGAACGCCCGCCTCGTCGCCCGCAACCGGATCGCCACCCAGGCCAAGTTCATGCCCGCCGCCGCGCTGCCGCGGATCCTCGCGGTCGAGACCGGGGCGCTCGTCCGCGCCGCCCGCCAGGGACGCTTCCTCGCCACCCTGCGCGGCAAGCTCGAAGGCCTCGCGCGGCTGCGGCGAAGCCTGGAGGAGCGCCGCCGTCTCGCCCATGGAGGTGACCTCACCCGTGCCCGTACCTGGCTCGGCCGCTGGTGACCCGCAATGAGTTCGCACTTGCTCCGCATAGCGGCTAGAAGTGCGAACTCATTGCGGCCGCCGGCGCCTCAGCCGCGCCGCCGCCGCCGCAGTGCCAGCGCCTCGCGCCCCGATAGCGGAAGCAGCGGTGCCGCCCCGACTTCGCGCCGCCCCAGCCCCGCCCCGGCGCGGAAGCCGCGCAGGCGGCCGGTGATCCCTTGAAGCGTGTGGTCGCGCAGCAGCTGCCCCCCGCCGATCGCCGCCTCGCAGGCGAGGGCGCGCAGCGCCAGCGCCGGGTCGCGCATCACCCCGTAGCGGCGCAGCATGTAGCCGCGGCTCCAGCCGGTGCGGGCGTACTTGGCGCCGCTCGCGGCGCCGAGGCTGGCCGAGTAGGCGTGCAAGGCGCGTGCCTCGCCCGCCAGTCGGCAGCGGCCGCCGACCGCGGCGATCCGCAGGGCCAGGTCGAGGTCCTCGTAGTAGAGGAAGATCCGCTCGTCGAAGCCGCCGACCGCGTCCCAGGCCTCGCGCCGGTAGAGCGCCGCGCCGCCGGTCGGGCCGAGCGGATCGGCCGCCCCGTCCAGCGCCGCGACCGGCTCGCCGTGCAGATAATCGAACCCCATCAAGGTGTGGTCGGCGACCACCCCGGCGCTGTCGATCAGCCCCGGCTCGGCTTCCTGCAGCAGCACCCCGGCGACCATGCCAGGGCTGGCCCCACCGCTCCCGGGGGCACCGCCGCCCCTTCCCGCCGCCTCGAGCAGCGCCGCACAGAACCCCGGCTCGCACTCCACGTCGGCGTTCAGCAGCACGATCCCGTCCGCCGGATGCGCGGCCACCGCCCGGTTCAGGGCCGGCCCGAACCCCAGGTTCTCGCCCAGCTCCTGCACCGTCACCTCGGGGAAGTCGGCCCGCGCCGCGGCCACCGAGCCGTCGCTCGAGCCGTTGTCGACCACCACCACGTCGAGCCGCGTCGTCTGCGCGCGCAAGCTCTGCAGCGTGCGCGGCAGCCACCGGGCACCGTTGAAGTTGGGGATGTAGACGGCGGATTCCATGGTCTGATGATGCTCGATAAGATATCGTGCGCTTGTGACCAGCGCTGAACTTATCCGTGACGCGAGGCGTCGGCACGGACTCTCGCAGCGACGCCTCGCGTTGCGCGCGGGCGCAAGCCAGGCCTGGCTCTCGAGGATCGAGCAGGGCAAGGTCTCGCCCTCGGTCGAGTCGCTGGACCGCCTGCTGTCAGTGATGGGCGAGTCGCTCAATCTCCAGGCCGAAAGGCCGATCGCCGACGAGGAGGACCGGGAATGGCGGCGAATCCACCGCGCGCGCCCGATCGCCGAGCGACTCGAGCGGGCCTTCGATGCCGCCGGTTTCGCCGCCGAGCTCCGCGGCGCCGCAGGCTCACGATGAGCGAGCAGTTCTCCCCCCAGGCGATCTTCGCCACGCTCGACCGGCACGGCGTCGACTACGTCGCGATCGGCGGAATCGCCGCGAACGCACACGGTTCGCGGCGCCTCACGCTCGATGTCGACATCGTCCCGGCACCGGATCAGGACAACTACGCGCGGCTTGCCGCCGCCCTGGACGAGCTCGGCGCGCCCGCGATCGCCGTCGATTCGGCCTTTCGCGACCTCGACCCGCGTCACACCTTCGACCTCGCTCGCGCCGAGGTCCTCAAGCTGCCCACGACGGTCGGTGACCTCGATCTCCTGATCGGGGCACCCGGCGCGCCGCCGTATGCGGACCTGCGCGCCCGGGCGATCGAGGTCGAGGTCCGTGGGACGCCGGTCCGGATCGCCTCACTCGACGACCTGATCGCGATGAAGCGGGCCAGTGGGCGTCCCCAGGACCTCCGCGACATCGCCGACCTCACGGGGTTGGAGGAAGCATCGGACTGAAGGAACCCCGATAGGCTGCGGCCCCGATGGAGCCCCTCAAAGGACTGATTCTCTCTGGCGGCGCCGGCACCCGCCTGCGCCCGATCACGCACACCTCGGCCAAGCAGTTGGTTCCGGTCGCCAACAAGCCCGTCCTCTTCTACGGGATCGAGGCGCTGGTCGACGCCGGGGTGAAGGAGATCGGGATCATCATCGCGCCGGAGACCGGCGACGAGATCCGCGAGGCGGCGGGCGACGGCTCGCAGTTCGGCGCCACGATCACCTACATCGTCCAGGACGAGCCGGCGGGGCTCGCCCACGCGGTGCTGACCGCGGAGGAGTTCATCGGCGGCTCGCCGTTCGTCATGTACCTCGGCGACAACCTCTTGAGCCACGGCCTGCGCGGCCTCGTCTCGACCTTCCGCGAGGACGGTCCCGACGCGCTGATCCTGCTCACCCCGGTCGACGATCCGCAGTCCTACGGGGTCGCCGAGCTCACCGACGACGGCGGCATCCTGCGGCTGATCGAGAAGCCCAAAGACCCGCCCTCGAACCTGGCGCTGGTCGGCGTCTACCTCTTCAGCCCGCTGATCTTCGACGCCGCCCGCCGGCTCGAGCCCTCCTGGCGCGGCGAGCTCGAGATCACCGAGGCGATCCAGACCCTGATCGACGACGGTCGCCGGGTCCAGTCCGAGGTGGTGCGCGGCTGGTGGAAGGACACCGGTCAGCTCGCCGACATGCTCGAGGCCAACCGGCTGGTGCTGGAGGAGATCGAGGAGTCGGGCGAGGGCGAGGTCGACGAGGAGTCGCGGGTCGAAGGCCGCGTGGTGATCGCCCCCGGCGCGAAGATCGTCCGCTCGATCGTCCGCGGCCCTGCGGTGATCGGCGCCGGCGCCACGATCGAAGACGCCTTCATCGGCCCCTACACCTCGATCGGCGCCGAGGTTGCGGTGCGTCGCTGCGAGGTCGAGCACTCGATCGTCCTCGCCAACTCGACGGTCGAGGACCTCGGCACCCGGATGGAGGCGAGCCTGCTCGGCCGCAACGTGAAGCTGACCCGCAGCGAGGGCCTGCCGAAGACCCTCCGCCTCTTGGTCGGCGACAACTCGGTGATCGAAATCCAGTAGCACCTGCGCCTAGGGCCGCTCCGCTCGATCATGTGGCCACCGCCCGGCGCAACTATCGAGTAGTTCGCTGATCAGTCATACCCGGGGCGTACTGGTCAGACGATTTCCTGATATTCAACCCGCGGAGTTCAAACAATCACACTGTTCGATGCCGGGGGAATAGATGCGCGGGAATGCTGGGCAGAGTAAGCCGTATCCGAATAGAGGTCAGGGCCACCGACCCGCAGGTTTGATCGGGTCTGTGGTCAGTTGCGTCCTCGCAATCTTGGTGCTCGCCCCGTCTGCATCCGCGCTGACCATCGGCGTGAACTGGAACGGTGATAACTCTGCTGCCAATCTAGACGCAGTCCAGCACACGGGAGCAACGGTCTTTCACACGCCCCTCGACTATGGCTCGACCCACGTCGGCAACTGGGCTGAGACGGATGCTCTGGTCGAAGCCGCTTGGGAACGCGGGATTACGATCTTGCCAACGCTTGCGCGGGGCTCCGGTGAAGGGAAAACCCGCTTCCTCCTCGAAAGCGATCCGGAATGGACCACTTGGGGGAACTGGGCCCAGGAACTGGTCGAACGGTACGGCATCAACGGTAGCTTCTGGAACGGAAAAGCTGATCCGACGCCGATCACTGCCTGGGAAGTTTGGAACGAGCCGAATCTGGCCGAACACAATCCGATCATCGGTCCCACCGAATGTGCCGCCTTGGGGCAGCCCTTCAATTCGGGAGCCGGGACTTGCATCCAGCCACAGAACTACGGCCGGTTCGTCTCCTATACGGCCACGAAGCTGCAAGCTGGATCTAATGCCAAGACCGCCCACGGCACGAACGTGCTGTTCGGGGGTATCTACATGCAGGGCGGGGAATCCTATGAAGGCTTCCTCTCGAAGGCGAGTGCTTTCGGCGGACTATCCGGCGGCGTAACCGGAGTCGCGCTCCACCCATACTCCTTCGTGAACGGTCTCACCGAAATGTCCGCGGATATCAGTGGCGTGCGCAGCCTCCTCGATAGCACTCCCGGCGCGAGTGGAGAGACGTTGTGGATCACCGAGTTCGGATGGCCGATTGGAGGCAGCGCAGGATTTCCGACCGGGGGCAAGACGGTCAACGAACAACAGCAGGCGGAATTCTTGACGGAAGGGTTCAACTGGATCAAGGGTGCGGCCGCGACTGACAAGATCGAACTCGCGGCCTGGTACAACCTGAAGGACTTCAACAGCGGAAGCCATTGGGACGGCTTCTGCGGTCTCCTGAATGAAAATCTCAAGCCCCGACCGGCCTGGTCCGCATTTCGCCAAGAGGCGCGAGGAACCGCCTACGAGACCACGGTCCCATTCCGGAGCAACACTGGCGAACTCTTCACCTATTCGAGTTTCTCCGGCACGAGGAACCACGCGTTGGGCGTGGCGGCCGACACCAGCCCCAGCATCGCCACCGAACCAGACGGCAGCTACGTAGTCGCGTACCAGGCAAATGACACGCAGCTTTCGGTGTATTCGTCGGTCACCGGAAACAAAGGATTGGGCCCCGGCCTTGCTGCGGGGACCAGCCCGACCATTGCGACCCTGTCGGGCGGTGGGTGGGTGATCGCCTTCCAGGCGAACACCGGAGATCTATATACCTATACCTCTACGGGCGTGGAGACCGACATCGGTGGAATGAAGCCAGGTACCAGCCCCAGCATCGCTGCCGAGCCAGACGGCAGTTACATCGTCGCCTTCCAGGCGAACACGAGCGCGCTTTACATCTATTCTTCGACCACTGGCAGCAAAGACTTGGGGCCAGGTTTGGCGCCGAACAGCAGCCCAAGTATCACCGTTAAGCCGAGTGGAGCCTGGGTGATCGCCTTCCAGGCGAACACCGGAGATCTCTATACGTATACGTCTTCGACCGTGGAGACGGACATCGGAGGGATGACCCCGGAAACCACGCCTAGCGTCGCGGCGCTCCCAAACGGGGACTACATCGTTTCCTTCCAGGACGGCAGCGGTGACCTGTTTACCTACTCCTCGGCGGCCGGACTGACCGATCTGGGTTTTCAACTGAAGCCTGGAACTAACTCGTCGGCGATCGCCAAGCCGGACGGTAGCTACGAAATTGCCTTCCAGGGCAAAGACGGCTACTTGCGCCTGCTCCCGTCGACGAACATGCCTAGTCGGAATCTCGGTAGCGGCATGGCTCCCGGGTCGAGCCCATCGCTTGCTACCAAACCAGCCGGGAACTACATCTTGGCCTTCCAGGCAAACACGCATGCGTTGTACACCTACGCTCCAGCGCTCGGTGCGAAAGAAATTGGGCCCATGGAGCCGGAAACCAGCCCGAGTATCGCGATCGAGCCCGATGGCAGCTACGTGGTCGGCTATCAGGCGAACAACACGGAGCTCTACGCCTACTCGTCGAGCACCGGGAGTCATCCGCTCGGCGCGGGACTCGCTCCGGGGACGAGCCCTAGCGTCGCAACGCTCTCGGAAGGGACCTTCCTTATCGCCTTCCAGGCGAACACCACTGAGCTCTATATCTATTCGTCGGCGGTCGGCTCCATTCCGCTCGGACCCGGCCTTGCTCCGGGGACCAGTCCGAGTCTCGCGGTTGAGCCCAACGGCTCCTGGGTGATCGCCTTCCAGGCGAACACCGGAGACCTCTACACCTATACCTCTGCGACCGTCGAGACGGACCTCGGCCCGATGAAGCCCGGCACGAGCCCCAGCATCGCCGCCGAGCCAGACAACAGCTATGTGGTCGCTTACCAGGCGCCAAACACCGAACTCTACGCCTACTCGTCGAGCACCGGGAGTCATCCTCTGGGCGCGGGGCTTGCCGCCGGGACCAGCCCGAACATCTCGGTCCAGCCCGACGGCAGCTATGTGATCGCCTTCCAGGCGAATACCGGTGAGCTATACACGCTTTCCTCGACGACGGGGGAGAAGGACACCGACCTCGTGGTGCGTAGCGGGACGAGCCCGGTGGTCGCTCCGGAGGGCGGCGGGTTCCAAGTTCTGTTTCAACAGCCGGCCTCCACTCTCTTTGCCTATTCCTCTGCCAGCGAATCGATGAATCTCGGGCTCGGCTTGTCCGGAGGCACCAGCCCTGGGCTCGGTACCTCCTAGGTTGCGAGAATCGTCCGCGGCCCCGCCGTGATCGGCGCCGAGGTTGCGGTGCGTCGCTGCAAGGTCGAGCACTCGATCGTCCTCGCCAACTCGACGGTCGAGGACCTCGGCACCCCGGATGGAGGCGAGCCTGCTCGGCCGCAACGTGAAGCTGACCCGCAGCGAGGGCCTGCCGAAGACCCTCCGCCTGCTGGTCGGCGACAACTCGGTGATCGAAATCCAGTAGGAACCGCGGCCGACACCGGCGATCACGGGACGCCCGCACCGCGACCCGCCCGCCGATCCCCGGGAACCAGGTCGGCGAGCTCGACCAGTCGTAGATCCTCGCGGTCCGCAGCGACGGCCTTCAGCCCGTCGGTGAAGCCGCCGCGCGAGAAGAGGACGATCAGCGGTCCGCCTTTCGCGACCTTGGCGCCGCTCTGGACCAGCGCGGGCAGCTTGAAGCGCTCGATCTCGCCCAGGAGGGAGACTGAGATCGGCCTCGCGGTCCACTTGCACTCGCCGACGACCGAGATGCGTCCGCGACCGAGGCCGACGACGTCGATCTCCTCGGTCGTGCGCTCGCCGCTCGTCCGCAGCTCGTTCAGGGCCGGCCCCCACCAGCTGCCGACGCGGCTCGCCCGATCACCGAGGCTTCCTCGGACCCAGCGTCGGCAGAGGGTCTCGAAGGCGGGGGCGATGTGTTCGGGGAGGGCCGGCGCCACCTCCGTCCGCCAGAGGTCCGCTGGCCTCAATCCGGCTTCGAGCTCGGCGGCGAACGGACGCACGAAGCGGAACCAGAAGCGAAAGAAGCCGTCGGTGAGTCGGTAGCGGTAGCCGCTTGCGTTGGGTCTGCTGGTGATCGGCAGCTCGCGCTCGATGATCCGCATCTCCCGCAGAGTGCGCAGGTATTCCGTCAGCGACGTGCTCGAGGTTCCGAGAGCGGTCGCAAGATCACCGAGGGCCCGCGGCCCGGAGGCCATCTCCTCCAACAGGGAGAAGTAGACGGCCGGACGCTGCAGCTCCTGCTGGAGGACGAAAGGGGGCTCCTCGAAGAGGCTGCCGAGCCGGTGCAGGACGTTTTCTTCGAGCAGCGCGCGGAGCGGTCCTCCTCGCCCCAGCTCGTCGAGGTAGAGCGGCATCCCCCCGCCGACCGAGTAGCGCTCGACCCAGTCACGGGGACCTTCGGCCTCGATGAACGGGACGCATTCGTCGGGTCCCAGGGGAGCGACGAAGAGCCGCTGGAGCCTCCCGTGCAGGGGGCTCTCCTCGGTCGTCAGCTTCTCCATCGTGCTGATCTGCGAGCCGCAGAGGATGAACTTGGTCTTCGAGGAATCTCGCTCCTCCTCGATCACGGCCTGGATCGCCGTCAAGATCTCTTGGCGCTCCCGCCGCCCGGCCGGCAACAGGTAGGGGAACTCGTCGATGACCGCAAGGGTCTTCTCCCGGGTGCCCAATCGGTACAGGATCCGGAAAAGCTCCGGAACCGTGCTGATCTCGGGGCGCAGACCGAGCCGACTCTCGAGCCGACCGGCAAATTGGCGCAGTTGGGGGCCGTGGGCGCCCGCCTCGCCGACGAGGATGGTCGCGGGCTTGCCGTGGGCAAATGCTCGGAACAGCCACGACTTGCCCACCCGTCGCCGACCGTGGAGCGTGATCAGGTCACGCCCACTGCCGTCCCACCATCGCTGGAGCTGATCGAGCTCCTCTTCGCGATTCAGGAACTTGTCGCGGAGGCTCCAGTCGAAGTGCTCGGCAGGCATATAAGCCAGATTATTATAGGCGTGACTATAAGACCATCGCGATTTGCGGTCCGTCACCCCGGCTCGGAGAGCCCTTCCTCGACGATCTCACCAAGCGGCGCAGGTCGTCGAGCGATTCGAGCGACTCGAAGGCCAGCTTGTCGTCGATTTCCATGTAGAGGTGGACCAGGAGGTTGCGCTGTTTCGCTGCCTTGGACAGGCGGTTGGCGAGGTCGCCGGGTAGGAGATCGGCCTCGGCCATCGCGCGGAAGACATCTGCATAGTTCTCCGGCGCTCGTACGGACCGTTCCGTCACGAGCTGTGTGCCGATGTCGATGCAGATCTGGACGGCGAGCTCTAGCTGGCGCTCCGCCGCCTTGCGGACGCGGTGCTCGGCGAGGTTCAGCGTCGACCAAAGCGCCTTCCTTGACGCGCCGTTTGAGGCCTTTTCGCAGGGCGTCCCGCAAATGCTGCGTGTCCAGGTAATCGAGGATCGCGCGCGTCTCCAGCCGCACCCGCTCGTAGCGGTCGCGCTCGACCAGCCGCACGCCGTCGCGGATCGAGCGCTGCAGCAGCAGCAGCGGCGCCTCGTTCAGCGGCGCGAGGTCGACTTCAGGCGTCCGCAGCGTTTCTTCGGCCGCGCCGATCAGGTCGAGCCGCAGCTGCCACCGCGCGCGACGATCGAGCCCAGGCTCATGCCAGTAGGCAATGTCGATGTCCGAGAGCGGACCCGGGTTCCCGCGCGCCTGCGAGCCGATCAGCATCGTCGCGACGACGCCCTCGCGGTCGAAGGAATGGGCGAGACGCGCGCGAGCGGCGTCGTCTACGACCGGCACCACGGCCTTCTCGTTCAGCTTGACCACGCATCCATGGCGCCGATCCCTGGCACAGCGCCCAGGACGAGGGCGGGCTGCGGCGCACCTTTCAGGGCAATAGCCTGTTGCCGCCTCTGAAGATGAAGTTGAGCGCGGGGAAAATTCGATGAAGGTCCTGGTCGCCGGCGCGGGCGGGATGCTGGGCCACGACTTCGTGGTCGCCGCGACCAACGCCGGGCACGACGTGGTCGGCTTCGACCGCACCAGGATGGACGTCTCCGATGGCGAGGCGGTGCGGCGGCAGATCGACCGCGAGCGGCCCGACATGGTCGTCAACTGCGCCGCCTGGACCGACGTCGACGGCGCCGAGGAGGCCGAGGACCGGGCCTTCGCGGTCAACGGCACCGGCGCCGGCAACATCGCCGCCGCCGCCCGCGGGGTCGGCGCCGCGGTCGTCTACGTCTCCACCGATTACGTCTTCGACGGCGAGAAGGGCTCGCCCTACGTCGAGTCCGACCAGCCCGCACCGCAGTCCGCCTACGCCCGCACCAAGCTGGCCGGCGAGGAGGCGACCGCGGCCGCCAACCCGCGCCACTTCATCGTTCGCTCCTCCGGCCTCTTCGGGATCAACGGCAAGAACTTCGTCGCCACGATGCTGCGGCTGGGCGAGAGCATGAACGAGGTCACCGTCGTCCGCGACCAGGTCACCTCGCCGACCTACACCTGGCACCTCGCCTACGGGCTCACCCGGCTGATCGACGGGATCGAGTACGGCATCCACCACATGGCCGCCGCCGGGGAGTGCTCCTGGTATGAGTTCGCGGCCGAGGTCTTCGAGCAGGGGAAAGTCGACTGCCGGGTGCTCTCGATCACCAGCGAGATGTTCGGGCAGGCGGCCCGGCGCCCCGCCTACTCGGTCATGCAGAGCCAGCGCGAGCACGCGATCCGGCTGCCCTCCTGGCACGATGGGCTGGCCGGGTACCTCGCCCAGCGCGAGGCCGAGGTGAACCAGTGACTCTCCGAGAACTCTTCAGAACGGAAGGAACCAGATGAAGCTCCTCGTCACCGGCGCCGCCGGGTTCATCGGCTCGACCTACGTCCGCATCGCCGGCGACGAGCACGAGATCCGCGTGCTCGACAAGCTCACCTACGCCGGTCGGCGCGAGAACCTGCCCGCGGGCACGGAGCTGATCGAGGGGGCGATCGAGGACCCGCAGGTAGTCCGCGAGGCGATGGAGGGCGTCGACGCGGTGGTCAACTTCGCCGCCGAGTCCCACGTCGACCGCTCGATCGACGACCAGGACGCCTTCGCCCGCACCCACGTGATCGGCACCGGCACGCTGCTCGACGCGGCCCGCGAGCTCGGCGTCGAGCGCTACGTCCAGGTCTCCACCGACGAGGTCTACGGCTCGATCGACTCCGGCTCCTTCACCGAGACCTCGCCGCTCGACCCCTCCTCGCCCTACTCGGCGACCAAGGCGGCGGGCGACCTCTTGGTCGCCGCCCACGTCCACACCTACGGGCTCGACGCCTCGATCGTCCGCGGCTCCAACAACTACGGCCCGCGCCAATATCCGGAGAAGCTGATCCCGCTGATGGTGCTGAACGCGATCCACGGCGACTCGCTGCCGGTCTACGGCGACGGCAAGCAGGTCCGCAACTGGCTCTACGTCGAGGACTTCTGCCGCGGCATCCACGCGGTGCTGGCGAAGGGGAAGGCGGGCGAGGCCTACAACGTCGGCGGTCCCGACGAGTGCGAGAACATCGAGGTGGTGCGGCGGGTGATCGCCCTGGCCGGCGGCGACGAGTCGCTGATCGAATACGTCAAGGACCGCCCCGGCCACGACCGGCGCTACTCGCTCTCGAGCGAGAAGCTGAAGCGGGAGCTCGGCTGGGAGGCCCAGGTCCACTTCGACGAGGGGATCGAGAAGACGGTCAGCTGGTACCGCGACAACGAGGACTGGTGGGGCCCGATCCGCTCCGGCGAGTACCGCGAGTACTACGAACGGCAGTACGGCAAGGCGCTCAGCTAGTGGCGAGGGCGGGGGAGACGAAGCTCGACGGGGTGGTCCTGGTCGAGCCGCAGGTGCACGGCGACGAGCGCGGCTTCTTCGTCGAGACTTACTCGAAGGACGCCTGGGCGGAGCTCGGGGTCGAAGCCGAGTTCGTCCAGCACAACCACTCGCGCTCCTCGAAGGGGACCCTGCGCGGGCTCCACTTCCAGACCTCGCCCGGCCAGGCGAAGCTCCTGCGCTGCGCCCGCGGCGCGATCCTCGACGTCGCGGTCGACCTGCGCAAGGACTCGCCGACCTACGGGCAGTGGGAGGGCCACGTGCTCGACGACGAGCGCCACCACCAGCTCTTCGTGCCGATCGGCTTCGCCCACGGCTTCGTCGTCCTCTCCGAGGTCGCCGACGTCGCCTACCTGGTCTCCTCGGTCTACGACCCGGCCACCGAGGCGGGGATAGCGTGGGACGACCCCGAGGTCGGCGTCGACTGGCAGGTCGAGGAGCCGCTGCTCTCGGCGCGCGACAAGACCGCGCCGCGTCTCTCCGAGATCGCCGACTCGCTCCCTTGGTGAGCCGACTCACCTTCCCTTAATCTGGCCGCCGCGATGACCTCGCGGCGGAACATGAGGATCACGCTGGCCGCGATGACGCTGGCCAGCTCGATGATCCTGGTCGACCAGACCGCGGTCCCGCTGGCGGCGCCGCACGCGATCTCGGGCCTGCACGCCGAGATCTCCCAGTCGCAGTGGCTGATGACCGCGAACATCCTGCCGCTGGCGGCGCTGATGGTCTTCGGCGGCCGGCTCGGCGACCTCTTCGGCATGCGGCGGGTGTTCCTCGTCGGCGCGGTGATCTTCGGCCTCGCGACGACGGCGATGGGCGCCTCGCAGGACATCTGGATGGCGGTCGCCGCGCGGGCCGTCCAGGGTGCCGGCGCGGCGCTGATGATGCCGACCGCGCTGGCGATCGTCAGCGCCGTCTACCCGGACGAGGAGAAGGGGGCGGCGCTCGGCATCCTGGCCGGCGCCTCGGCCTTCTTCGCCGCCCTCGGGCCGGTGCTGGGCGGGGCGCTGACGGCGATCGACTGGCGGCTCGTCTTCCTGGTCAACGTGCCGCTGGCGGTGCTGACGATCTTCCTCACCCTGCGAGCGACCCCCGACCTGCAACCGCAGGAGGGCGCCTCGCGCGACCTCGACCTGGCCGGCGTCGCGACCTTCGCGATCGCCGTCGGCGGGCTGATCTTCGGCCTCAGCCAAGGCCCCGAGGAAGGCTGGGGACAGGCCGAGACGCTGATCCCGATCGCGGTCGGCCTCGCCTTCGTCCCGGCCTTCCTGGCGGTCGAGCGCCGCGCCGCCAACCCGATGATCAACTTCAAGCTCTTCCGCCACGAGAACTTCCTCGCCGCCAACCTGAGCCAGCTGCTGGCCGGGATGATCGAGCTCGGGCTCGGCTTCCTCACCCCCTTCTTCCTCCTGCTCGTGGTCGGCATCTCGCCCGCCGCGGCGGGGGTGGCGCTGATCCCGGCGACGATCCCGGTGATCCTCGCCGGGCCGCTCGCGGGCAAGGCCTTCGATCGCTTCGGCGGCCGCTGGCCGCTGGTCGTCGGCTTCCTCGTCCTGGCCGCCTCGGGCGTGGTGCTCGCCGTTTCGGTGACCAGCGAATCGGCGGTCGCGCTGATCCCCGGCCTCCTCCTGCAGGGCCTCGGCCTCGGCATCGTCCTCACCGTCAACGACCCGACCGGCCTCACCGCGGTGCCGGAGAAGGACGCGGGCGAGGGCGCCGGGATGATCAACACCTCCGAGCAGCTCGGCGGCGCGCTCGGGATCGCGGCGCTCTCGGCGGTCGAGCTCGGGATCAACTTCCACGAGCTCGAATCGAAGTTCGCCGCGCAGGGGATCCATCCGACCCGGCACCAGGTCGAAAGGGGGCGTGACCTGATCATCGAAGCCGAGGAAAAGGGGATCGGCCACGTCACCCACAGCGGTCTGGCCGAACTGATCAGGCCCGACGTGATCTCCTCCCACGTCCACGCCTTCGAAGTGACCTTCTACGCCTCCGGCGCGATCGCCGTCGTCGGTGCGATCGTCAGCTTCATCCTGGTGCGCAAGCGCGACCGGGTGAAAGGCGAGGGGGCGGGTGTCTTTACCCGCCGCTCCCGCTGGATCTTCGCGACCAGCGGGCGCTCGCCGGCGATCACCCGCCGGCCGGCGCCGCGGCCGGGCCAATCCGCGACCGGATAAAATGGAGCCATCCTCCGCGTGGTCCCGGAATCCTTGCCAAGCCCTCCGGGGTGCGGTGATTCGAGATGGCAGCAAGTTCAGACAGAGCGGTCTCAGCGTCGGCGGCCCTCGCCGAGCGGCCGAAGCGCGCCGACGCGCGTCGCAACTACGACAAGCTGGTGACCGCGGCGCGCGAGGTCTTCGCCGAGCAGGGCTCGGACGCGACGCTGGAGGAGATCAGCCGCCGCGCCGGGGTCGGCATCGGCACCCTCTACCGCCACTTCCCGGCGCGGGAGAACCTGGTCGAGGCGGCCTACCTCGACGGCGTCGAGGAGATCTGCGCCGCGGTCGAGTGCCACCAGGGCGAGGAGCCCTGGGAGGCGCTCACGGGCTGGCTGCTCGAACTGGTCAACTTCGCCGCGACGAAGCGGGTGCTGGCCGACGAGATGTTCGCCTACCTCGACC
Source organism: Actinomycetota bacterium (assembly GCA_018268575.1). Taxonomy (GTDB): domain Bacteria; phylum Actinomycetota; class Thermoleophilia; order Solirubrobacterales; family 70-9; genus VAYN01. The sequence goes on along the minus strand of JAFDWF010000073.1, from coordinate 465 downwards.
GTGACGCCCTCGTCTTCAAGTCCTGCTCCGGCGCCATCTACGACGCCGCCGAGCCGCTCCTGCGCCGCGCCCAGGCGGCGGGCACCGTCCGCGACGACGTCGACATCTCCGACGTCACCAAGATGGTCAGCGGCATCGCCGGGATCCGCACCGCCGAGCCGGGCCAGATCGAACGCCTAGTCGCGATCGCCCTCGACGGCCTGCGACCGAGCGCGTAGCGGGCTGGTCGGGGCGGAAGCTGGGTCGCGCGGGCTGGCGCCCGGGGCAGGGTTCGGGACGGAGTGGTCCGGGCCGGACCGATCGGAGCCCAGGCGTCCCGGCCTTTTCGGAGGCGACCCGGGCAGGCTGTGGCCGCCTCCGAAAAGGCCGGGACATGGGGAGACGGCGGAGGGTCCGGGCGGGCCGCGGGGATCGTGGAGGGAGGCGCGCCGGGGGACGGCGACCGGTGGCGGAGACGTGCCGAAG
>JAFDWF010000072.1 GCA_018268575.1 Actinomycetota bacterium | reverse complement strand
GGAGGGGAACGGGTCGTGAACGCGGCCGTCCGTGGCAGCGGTTTCCGAGGCGCATGAGAAGCAAGCTCGCACTGATCCTGGCGCTCGCCGCCTTTCTCGCCATGGCCGCCGTCGGCACGGCGCCGGCAGCTTCACCGCTCGGCCCGGTGACCGAATCCCTGCCGCCCGGCCCGGGCGGCAACGGCACCTCTTCGAGGGCCGGCTCCTCCTCCAGCTCGGGCACCGGCACCAGCGGCCCGACCGGCTCGACCACGACGCCATCGACCACGGCGCCCAGCGCCCCTTCGACCGCGCCGACGACCCCACCGCAGTGCTCGGACGGCATCGACAACGACGGCGACGGCCTGGTCGACATGGAAGACCCGGGCTGCACCACGCCCAGAGACAACTCTGAGGGGCCGGAACCAGCCGCCACCGCCCCGACGACCGGCGAAACGATCGGACCCTCAACCTCCAGTTCAGGGTCAGGCAAAGAAGAACCGAAGGGCTCGGGGACCGGCAAGAAGCAGCACGTCGAATTCGCCCAGGGCGAATCGCTCGAAGCCGAACCGGAACCCAACGAACGCGGCGGCGTCACCCACAACGAAACCCTCGGCGACGCGAGCGGCGGCAAGCACAGCAAGAACGAGGGCGCCGTCACCGCGCCGAGCGCGACCGGCGGCGGCACCCAGCCGCTGGCGGAAGAAAGCGACGGCGGCGCCCAGTTCGAACCGGGCGGCGCGCCGACCCTGGCCAACCCGACGACCACGATCGCGCCCTTCGGCCCGGCCCCGATCGGGGTCCCCAACTTCGTCATCAACTCCTTCGAGATCCCGCCCTTCCTGCTACCGATCTACCAGGCCTGCGGCACCGAATACGGGATCCCCTGGGAGGTCCTCGCTGCGATCAACAAAATCGAGACCAACTTCGGCACCAACCTGAACGTCTCCAGCGCGGGCGCGGTCGGCTGGATGCAGTTCCTCCCCTCGAGCTGGGAAACGTACGGGCTCGACGCCAACGGCGACGGCCGCAAAGACCCCTACAACCCGGTCGACGCGATCTGCGCCGCCGCCCATTACCTCAAGGTCGCGGGCGGCCAGAAGAACCTCTACGGCGCGATCCTCGCCTACAACCACGCCGACTGGTACGCGCAGGAGGTGCTCACCTACGCCCGCGCCTACGGCCGCATCCCCTCCGACCTGGTCGGCTCCCTGACCGGCCTCACCGAGGGCGCCCACTTCCCGATCGCCGCCAACGCCCGCTACTCGGACGAACTCGCCGCCCGCCAGGCGCTGAACAGCTCGGAAGCCGGCTCACGCATCGCCGGCAACGCGGCGGAAGTGATCTCCTCCTCGCCGAACCCGCGCGGGATCAACATCTTCGCCAAGCAGGGCGCGCCGGTCGTCGCCGTCAACGACGGCGTGATCCGCAAGCTGGGCCACTCCGCCAGGCTCGGCAACTTCATCGTCCTCGAAGACAGCTACGGCAACCGCTACACCTACGCGGACCTCGGCAAGCTGGTCCGCGGCAGCCGCACCGTCGTCACCCCGGGCGGCAAGGAAAGGCAGGTCCCGGTGGAAAGCCAGGAACTGCGGCCGCGGCTGCGCGCCCTGCCGCGGCGCGCGGGCAAGGCGGTGCCACAGGAACAGCAGGCCGAAGCGAAGGCCGACGAAGCGGCCGAAAAGCTGGCCGGCAACGGCTCGATCCGGGTCGGCTCGAAGGTGATCGCGGGCACCGTCCTCTCCCACGTCGCCGCGGGCGGCGAAGGGGCCGACCCACACATCAACTTCGCGATCCGGCCGGCGGGCAAGGGCGCGCCGTCGATCGACCCGAAGCCGATCCTCGACGGTTGGAAGCTGCTCGAAGCGACGGCGATCTACCGCGCCAAGGGCAAGAACCCGTTCAACGCGCAGCTCAGCGGCGCCGGCGTCCTGCTGCTCTCCAAGGAAGCGCTGGAGCAGCGGGTGCTGAACGACAAGGGCCTCGACATCTACCAGTGCGGCCGCGAAGACATCGAACAGGGGAAGATCGACCGCCGCGTCCTCGCGGTGCTCGAGTACCTGCGCACGAAAGGCTTCACGATGCGGATCACCGCCCTCGAGTGCGGACATAGCTACCTGACCGACAACGGCAGCGTCTCCGAGCATTCGACCGGCGACGCGGTCGACATCGCCGAAATCAACGGCGTGCCGGTGACCGGCCACCAGGGCCCGGGGACGCTGGTCCACGAACTGATCGAAGACGTGCTCGAACTGCAGGGGCCGATGCTGCCGCACCAGGTGATCTCGTTGGAAAACTTCCCCGGCGAAGTCAGCTTCGCCGAAGCCTCCCATTACGACCACGTCCACATCGGCTACCGACCGGTCGAAGGCGGCAACCTCGAATCGCAGTACCAGGCGCTGCTGAAGCCGAACCAGTGGGAGCACCTGATCGCCCGCCTCGGCAAGATCGAAAACCCGAAGGTGCCGATCGAGCCGTCGAAGTACTCACTGCCCGACAAGCCGAAGAACTCCGCCGAAGGACTCCTCGGCGGCAAGCCGCGCGGCGAAGACTAGGCTCGCCTTGGCGTCGCCCTCTCGGCGCGCCAGAATCATCGCCCTGAGCCCTTTCTTCGGATTCGCGCAGTTCGACTTCGCCGGGAGCCTGCCGCTCGCCGACGGCCGCTACCTGGCGCACCGGGAGGGCGACGGCGAGAGCGTCTTGGTGGTGCAGACGCTGGCGGCACCGCCGCGGCCCGCGCGCCGGCGCCGCCGGCCGCGCGACGCCGACGCTGCCGACCCGCCGCCGGAGCTGCCCCTGGCGCGGACGACCGCGATCCGCGCCTTCGACCCGTTCGAGCGACCGGAGGGGGCGGCGGCCTGGCTGGCGGGCGCGACCGCCTCGGAGGAGGCGATCGACGAGGTGGTCGAACTAGGAATCACGCTGCTGAACGACGCCCTCCACGCCCAGGCGGTCGCCGCCGCCGACCCGGGCTCGCCGATCCTCGCCGCCGAGCGCGCGGTGGCGGCGCGCCTCGGCTACGGCAGTGGCGACCAGATCGCAGAGGGCACCTTCACCGCGGCGCGCGAGGTCGACCTCGCCGGCGGCTCCTCGCGCCGGCGCCGGCGCCAGGAGGAGCTGCGCCCGCAGGAACGCCTCGCTGCCGTCCTCCGCGGTCGCGAGCGCTTCGACGTCTGCGAGCCCCTCCTCCTCCGTGCCCGCGCCGACCTCGACGCCGGCCGCCGGCGCGAGGCGGCGTTGCAGCTGCGCATCGGCGTCGAAGCACTTCTGGCCGAGCTCCCGGGGGCGCTCGACGATGACGATCACCGCGGCGACATCGCAGCGCTCAAGGAGCAGCTGCCAGCCATCGAAGCCGCCGCCGAGCGAGCGCTGCAAGGCGACTTGGGCGACGAAGCCGAGACAACGATCCGAGACGCTCTCCTTCTGGCGGAGCGAGTCGTGCGCCGCCGCCGCGTCCTTTCTTCTTAGAACCTGTCTCAAACCCGCGCGCACGCCTGGACGGCGCCGGACACACTTCGCGGGGCGGCGTCCTCCTCCCCGCAACGTCAGACGAGCGTCAGCCCGGTCACCACCGAGTCGAGCAGCGACTCCGCGATGTGGTGCGCCTCGGCCAACTCGACCCCCTCGACCGAGGGCACCCCGATCACGGTCAGCCCGGCGGCGCGCGCCGCGGCGACGCCGGTCGGCGAGTCCTCCAGCGCGATCACGCCCGGGCCCGCCTCGACCCCGAGCTGCCGGCAGGCCTCGAGGTAGGGGTCCGGAGCCGGCTTCGGCCGCGCTACCTCGTGGGCGCTGATCACGACGTCGAAGATCTGACCGAAGCCGACGATCTCCAGCGAGCGGCTGACGAACGCCAGCGGCGAGTTGGAGACGAGGCCGATCGGGGTGCCCTGCCCTCGCAGCCGTCCGAGCAGGTCGCGGGCGCCGACCATCGCCTCCACCCCGTGCTCGAGCTCGGCGACGACGAGGACGTTCAGCTCCTCCATCAGCTCCCCTGCGCGGCCGTCCTGGCCGAGCCAGCGTTCGAGCAGCGCCGCCGCGACCCCGGCCGAGGTGCCGACCAGCTCGCGCTTGTGCTCGGCCGTCAACTCGGCGCCGTAGCGCTCGAAGATATCGGCCTCGGCGCGGGTCCAGACGGTCTCGGTGTCGAGCAGCAGGCCGTCGTTGTCGAAGACGACCGCGTCGGGTCGGGCGGGTGGCATGGCGCGCATCATGTCAACCCGGCGAGGCCGGCCGTGGGCCGCCAAAACCCGGTAGCGTCGCCGCCACCATGGCCTTCCACATCGAGGTCGCCACCGGCCGGCTTCACGCCCGCTCCTTCAACCTGACCGAGGAGGAGCTCCGCCGGACGGTGCTCGATCCGTGGCTCGGCGGCCACCCGGTGCTGCTCGGCGACCGCAAATGGACGCGCGAGGACGCCGAGCTGAAGATCCTCGAGGGGCCGGAGCTCTCCAACCAGGACCTCGCCTTCAGCCAGGGCTGGTCAAATGCCCAGCGCGGCGCCGCCGACGTCACCCAGGCGGTGCTCGGCGGCGCCACCGAGGCACAGCGGGCCGCCCGCGGCCCGGCGGCGCTGGTGATCCACTCCGACTCCGCGGTGCGGACGCTCGCCGACCTCGTCTCCGGCCGCCCGGCCGAATCGGTGCCGATCGAGGAGGTGCGGGAGCGGATCGACGGCGGCGACCCGTCCGTCGCGGCAGTGATCCTCGTGGTCCAGCGCGACTAGAGCTGGAGGCCTCAGGAGAAGTCGAGCGCGGTGGCGCGCGGGATCACCAGCACCGGGTAGTTCGCCGCCTCGACCGCGTAGTCGCTGGCGGCGCTGAGCACGACTTTGCCCTCCGGCGCCTCCTTGCGCGAGCCGACCACGAGCAGGTCGAGCCGGCCCGCGCCGTGCTCGGCGACGGTCGCCCCGAGCGCCGCGGCGAGGCTCTCCGCCGTCTGCCGGGCGGCCGGGTCGCCCTCGTCGATGACGCCGACGGTGACGACCGAGAGCTGCGGCTCGGTGTTCAGGGCGGCGGGCGCGACGGCGATCGCCGAGCCGCCGCCGAGCAGCAGTTTGTGGGCCGAGATGCCGGGCTTCACCAGCCCCTTCGCGGTCCGGTACTCGGAGCCGAAAGCGATGATGTCGGCGGCCTCCTGGGCGGCGATTTCGGCGAGCCCGACGCTGGTCGCCGGGTTGACCACGACGTACTTCGGCATCTCCGGCGTGCCGACCGACTCGGCGCCGCGGGCGAGCAGCCGTTCCGCCGCCTGCTGGTCGAGCGATTCGCCGAACGAGTGGCGGACGTAGGCGAGCGAGAGGTCGTGCGCCGAGCCGGCAAGCAGCCGGCCCAGCGCGAGCGCATCACGATCGTTGTCGGTGTCGTCGTAGGAGACGATGATTTTCAGCGCCATGGTCAGCCCACTTTTACTCCGTCGGGATAGCCCAGCGACGGCACGTCCGACGGGTACACCTCGTGCCCGTGGACGGCGATGTCGCCGGTCTCCATGTCCGCCTCGCTCATCCGCAGCGGCACGAACAGGGCGACGATCTTCAGCAGGATGAACGTCCCGATCGCGGAGAAGGCGATCACCCAGGCCGCGGTGTAGGCCTGCACCCAGAGGAGGTGCAGCCCACCGCCGGAGATCAGGCCCTCGTGTTCGCCCGCCATCAGCTTGTTGGCGAAGATGCCGGTCAGCAGGCCCCCGGCAACCCCGGCGAAGCCGTGCGTGTAGATGACCCCCAGCGTGTCGTCGACATTTCTGAACGGTCGCACCCTGCTGAGGTAGTTGAGGGCGAAGTAGACGATCGCCGAGGCGATGACGCCGATGATGATCGCTGCCCAGCCGTTGACGAAACCGGCGGCCGGGGTGATCGCGACGAGGCCGACGATCATGCCGTTGACGCTGCCGATCAGGCTCGGCTTGCGGCCGGTGGCGTAGTCGAGGGCGACCCAGACGAGGAAGGCGACCGCGGTGCAGAGGTTGGTGTTCAACACCGAGGCCGAGGCCACCGCGCCGGCGCTGTACCAGTCGCCGCCGTTGAAGCCGTTCCAGCCCATCCAGAGGAGGCCGGCGCCGACCGCCACCATCGCCAGGTTGTTCGGCGCGTCGACCTCGCGGTCACGCTGGAGGCGCGGCCCGATCACCGCCGCGGCGACAAACCCCGACACTCCGGCCGCGAGGTGGATGACGTAACCGCCGGAATAGTCGACGGCACCCTGCTGGGCGAAGAAGCCACCGCCCCAGATCAGGAAGGCGTTGATCGTGTAGATCAACAGCGTCCAGAGGGCGACGAACGGGATCCAGGCCTTGAAGTTGAAGCGACCGAGGACCGAGCCGAGCATCAGGATCGGCGTGATCCCGGCGAAGACGATCTGGAAGTAGGCCAGCGTCGACATCGGGAAGAGGAACTTTTCTTCCGGCAGCTCGCCGATGTGGGCCTGTTCGAGCAGGCTGTGGCTGTTGAGGATCGAGCCCGGCTTCCCCCAGAAGTTCCCGAAGAAGCCGGAGGTCGCGCCGAAGATGTGGATCGGATCGCCGAAGGCCATCTTGAAGCCGACCAGGACCCAGAGGATGAGCACGATCGCGAAGGCGACGAACGCCATCATCATCGAGTTCACCGACCAGCGTTTCTGCATCACGCCGCCGTAGAGCACTACCAGGCCGGGGATGCTCATCAGGCCCACGAACGTCGCCGCGGTGAGCTGCCATGAATTGGCGCCTTCGCTCAGCCATTCCATCGAATTGGTGCCTCCTTTCGTTTCACGCAACTGGACTGGCGTAACCCTCACGCGAAGGAAGCGGTGTCACTACGTACGAGTGTCTAAAGATCGGCGGATGATCTTCTCCCGGTGGGCGATATGCGCCCCGAGATCACACCCGTAAGGTGCGCCCATGCCACTGGAGGGTCACTACGAGCGACAGACCACGCCGCTCCGCAAGCTGAGCCCGCGGGAGATCAAGGTCGCGGTCGGGATCGTCGCCGTGACCCTGGTGACGATCGTCGTGATGGTCGCCCTCAGCGGGGCGAGCAACAGCAACCCGGCTCCGGCCCAGGGCTGCATCAACCCGACCGTCGCCGGCATCGTCGGCGCCGAAACGCTGCACCGCTGCGGTCAGGAGGCGGTCAATACCTGTTCGCAGGCGGCGGAATACACCGGCGCGCGGGCGGAGACGATCGTCGCCGACTGCGAACAGCAGGGCGTCAAGTTCTGAGCTGCGTGTCGATGGGCCGAAAACTCAAGGCATAGCCTGAGTTTTCGGCCCATCGACCATGGGCTACTTACCGCTCCACTTCGGCGTGCGCTTGCCGAGGAAGGCGGAGACGCCCTCTTTGGCGTCCTCGCTCGAGAAGGCGGCGACGAAGCCGCCCTTCTCGGCCTCGATGCCCTCGTCGAGGTCGCCCTTGTGAGATACCGCCTTGATCTGGCCAAGCGCGATCGGGGCCTGCTCGGCGAGCTTGCCCGCCCACATCAGCGCCGTCTCGAACAACTCGTGGTCGGGCACGACGCGATTGACGAGGCCGATTTCGAGGGCCTCCTCGGAGAGGATCGCGTCGCCGGTCAGGTTCATCTCCAGGGCCTTGTTCTCGCCGACCAGGCGGGGCAGGCGCTGGGTGCCGCCGAAGCCGGGGATGATCCCCAGCTTGATCTCCGGCTGGCCGAAGACAGCGGCCTCGGCGGCGATCCGGAAGTCGCACGCCATCGCCATCTCGCAGCCGCCGCCGTAGGCGATCGCGTTGACCGCGGCGATCGTCGCCACGTCGCCTGCTTCGAACTCGCGGAAGAGCGCGTGGGCGCTGTCGAGCAGCTCCTTGCCGCCCGCCGGGTCCATCGTCGTGAATGCCTTGATGTCGGCGCCGGCGGAGAAGACGATCGGCACCGAGGAGGCGATCACCATCGCCCGGATCGCCTCGTCGGCCTTGACCTTCTCCCAGATCGTCGCCAGATCGGCGATCACCTGCGGATGGACGGCGTTCATCGGCGCGTTGGCGAGCCAGGCGATCGCGACCGGGCCGCGGGTCTCCAGCTTCACCTTCTCCGGCTGCTCGCCCTCGTCGGGCTGCGGGTAGGCGTAGAAGCCCTGGCCGGTGGCGAGGCCGAGGCGGCCCTGGGCGACCAGGCGCCGCAGCGTCGTCGGCGCGACGAAGCGCTCGCCGTATTTCTCCTCCAGCGCCTCGATCTTCGCCAGCATCTTGTCCAGGCCTTCGACGTCGGCTTTCCAGAACGGCGGCAAGAGGCCTTTGCGCGGGTCGAGCCCGGCTCCGGTCATCATCCCGAGGTCGATGTCACGGACCGAGGAGATGCCCTCCTCGACCAGCAGGCAGGCCTCGATCAGGGCGCGCGAGGAGAACATGTCGATCAGCTCCTGGGCGTCGGGCTCGGCGTCGCCGGGGATCGTCTGCTCGCCGTCCTTGAAGAAGCCCTCGCCACCGCTCTTCATCCCCAGCTTGCCTTCGCCGACCAGGCCGCGCAGGCCCTCGTGGACGTAGAAGGCGTCGCCGTAGGAGTGGTTCAGGTGCTCGGCGACGTGGAAGACGGTGTCGAGGCCGAGCAGGTCCTGGAGGAAGAACGGCCCCATCGGCGCCAGTTTCGCCTCCGCGATGGCGGCGTCGATCGCCTTCAGCGAAAGGCCCTTCTCCTCCTGAGCGCGCCAGATCTCGCCCATCGTCGCCATCAGGATTCGGTTGACGACGAAGCCCGGCACCTCCCCGCAGACGATCGGCTGCTTCTTGATCGCCTGGGCGAAGTTGTAGGCCGCGGTGGCGGTCTCCTGCGAGGTATCCTCGCCGACGATCACCTCGACCAGCGGCATGATCGAGGCCGGATAGAAGAAGTGGAAGCCGACCACCTTGTCGGCGCGCAGCGTCGCCTCGCCCATCTCGGTGATCGAGAGCGAGGAGGTGTTGGAGGAGAGGATCGCGTGACCCGGCGTACATTCGTCGATCTCGCGGAAGACGGCCTGCTTGATCTCCATCTTCTCGGGCACCGCCTCGATCACGAAGTCGACGTCGGCGAACTCGGCGTAGCTGGTGGTGCCGGTGATGTTGCCCATCACCTCGACCAGGCGCGCGTCGGCCTGCTCCTGGGTGATGCGCTCCTTCTTCACCTGCCCCGCGAGCTGGCCCTCGGTCACCGCGCGCGCCTTCTCGAGCGCGGCATCGACGAATTTCTGGTCGATGTCCTTGACCACGACCGGGATGTCGGCGGCGGCGATCGCCTGTGCGATCTCGCCCCCCATCGTCCCCCCACCGACCACAGCGGCCTTGCTTACGAACATTCGACCCTGTCCTCCCTGATTGATCCTCGCGGCTTGGCTGGGCGGCCGGCGGCCGCGTGAGATGGGAGGCTATCCGGATGGCGGGCTCGGCGACATCTGAGCGGGACGAGCTGCTGGCGTTCGAGCTGGCCCTCGACGAGCAGGTCTGCGACGAGGTCCACCGGGAGAGCTGGGGCCGGCTCTTCCTCACCCCCTCGGCGCCGCTGATCTGGGACGCCAACTGGGTCGGGATCGAGGAGGTCGGGATGAGCGTCGACCAGGTCGTGGCGATCACCGACGAGGCGCTCGGGGGCGAGGGCTTCGGCCACCGCACGGTCTGCCTGCTCGACCAGGGCGACGGGCGGCGGATCGGCGCGGAGGTCGAACGCGAGGCGACCCGCTGGCCGCGCTGGGAGGTCGAGCGGACCCGCTACATGGTCTGGCGCGGCACCGAGGTCGAGCCTCCCCCGGTGCGTTCGCAGTTACCCACAACAGGCGTAGGAAAGTGCGAACGCACGCGGGTGGGGGCGCGGGAGGTGCGGCTGGCGGAGATCGAGGGGCTGCGGCGGGCGCTGATCGCCGAGGAGGCGGTGCCGAACGGCACGATCGAGCGACAAGCGACGGTCGACCAGCTCTTCGAGATCGACCGGCGCTACGGCGGCGCCGGCGGCGACCGCTGGTTCACCGCCCCGGCCGGCGGCGAGCCGCTCTCCTGCTGTCGGCTGCTCAGCGACGGGAGGATCGGCCAGGTCGAGGACGTCGGCACCCGCGCGGACGCCCGCGAACGCGGCTATGCCAAGGCGATCGTGCTCGCCACCGTCGCCGCCGCCAAGGCGGACGGCGACACGCCGATCTTCCTCACCGCCGAGGCCGCCGATTGGCCGCAGCTGATGTACGCCAAGCTCGGCTTCGAGACCGTCGGCGACCTCACCATCCTGCGCCGCCGCCCTTGATGCGTTCGCAGTTCTGGCCGCCATCCGACCATTTCTGCGAACGCACCGGGGGCGGGTGCACTACATATGGGACATCGCCACGAGCAAAAGACTGTACGCGCGTACAACTCCCGCTTAACCCGACGGCATTAGGCTCCTTTTGCTCTCCCTAGGGAGTTATCGAAGGAAACCGATCGCGGCCGGGCACCGGACGCGCCGCAAGTGAGGGACAAGCCAAGCGATGAGCCGAATCCGCCAGCAGAACGTGACCGCAGCCCAGTGGAGCTCCAACGGCGAGTCGCTGGGCGCGCTCGATCTGACCCTGCCCGAGAACGCCGCCTTCGGCGCCAACGTCTTCGATGTCGAGGTGCAGAAAGAGCGCCTCCCCGAGGACGTCTTCGAGAAGCTGCTGGCGACCCTCGAGGGCGGCGAGGCGCTCGACCCGAGCCTCGCCGACGCGGTCGCCGAAGCGATGATGGAGTGGGCGCTGGAGAACGGCGCCACCCACTACACCCACATGTTCCAGCCGCTGACCGGCTCGACCGCGGAGAAGCACGACTCCTTCTTCGAGCCCGCCGGCGACGGCAAGCTGATCGCCGGCTTCTCCGGCAAGGACCTGATCCAGGGCGAGCCGGACGCGTCCTCGTTCCCGACCGGCGGCGTCCGCGCCACCTTCGAGGCGCGCGGCTACACCGCCTGGGACCCGACCAGCCCGGCCTTCATCCTCGAGAACCCGAACGGAACGCTCTTGGCGATCCCGACCGCCTTCGCCAGCTGGACGGGCGAGGCGCTCGACGCGAAGATCCCGCTGCTGCGCTCGATGGACGCCCTCTCGCGGACGGCGGTGAAAGCGCTGCGCCTGCTCGGCGACGAAGAGACCGAGCGGGTCTTCGCCACGGTCGGCCCCGAGCAGGAGTACTTCCTGATCGACGAGCAGTACTTCTTCGAGCGGCCCGACCTGATCTCGACCGGGCGCACGCTGTTCGGCTCGAAGCCGGCGAAGGGCCACGAGCTCGACGACCACTACTTCGGCTCGATCCCGGAGCGGGTGCTCGCCTTCATGATGGAGTCGGAACTGGAGATGCGCAAGCTCGGCATCCCGGTCAAGACGCGCCACAACGAGGTCGCCCCGGCCCAGTACGAGATCGCGCCGATCTTCGAGTCCTCGAACGTCGGCTCCGACCACCAGCAGCTGCTGATGCGGACGCTGGAGAACGTCGCCCGCCGCTACGGCCTCGTCTGCCTGCTGCACGAGAAGCCGTTCGCGGGCGTCAACGGCTCGGGCAAGCACAACAACTGGTCGATGAGCACCGACTCGGGCACCAACCTGCTGAACCCCGGTGACACGCCGGTGGACAACATCCACTTCCTCTTCTTCTGCGCGGCGGTGATCCAGGCGGTGAACAAACACCAGGGCCTTTTGCGAGCCTCGGTCGCGAACATCGGCCAGGACCATCGACTGGGCGCCAACGAGGCGCCGCCGGCGATCATCTCGATCTTCCTCGGCGCCGAACTGAAAAAAGTGTTCGAGGCGATCGCGACCGGTGAGGGCGATCCCAACACGCCCGCCTCGTTCCTCAACCTGGGCTCCTCGGTCCTGCCGCCGCTGCCGCTTGACGGCGGCGACCGCAACCGGACCTCGCCGTTCGCCTTCACCGGCAACAAATTCGAGTTCCGGGCGCTCGGGTCGAGCATGTCGCTGGCCTTCCCCAACACGGTGCTGAACACGATCGCGGCGGAGGCGATCGACGACCTGGCGATGAAGCTGAAGGCGAAGCTCGAGGCCGGACAGGCGATGCCGGAGGCCGTGATCGAGATCGTCAAAGACTCCTACCTGGCCAACAAGGTCATCTGCTTCAGCGGCGACGGCTACTCGGAGGAGTGGCACGAGGAGGCCCGGCGGCGCGGCCTGAAGGACCTGAAGACGACGCCGGACGCCCTGCCCGAGGTGCTCACAGAGGCCACCGTGAGGGCGTTCGAGGAATACAACGTGCTGAGCAAGCGGGAGCTCGAGTCGCGCTACGACGTCTGGGTCGAGCAGTACGCGATCCGGGCGAACATCGAGGCCGAGGAGACCTTCTCGATCGGCCAGACGATGATCCTGCCGGCCGGGCTGCGGCAGCTGTCGCTGATCGCCGAGGCGGGCGTCTCCAGCCTCGAGGGCGAGGTGCGCGAGCTGGTCGACGAGCTGGTCGGCGCGCTCGGCGAGCTGAAAACGGCGAACGCCGTCCCGGCCGGCCTCGAGGGCCTCGAGGCCGCCATCTACGCCCGCGACAACCAGCTGGCGAAGATGGACGAGGTGCGCGAGGCGGCCGACAAGCTGGAGCGCCTCGTCGCCGACGACCTCTGGCCGCTGCCGAAGTACGAGGAGATGCTGTTCATCAAGTAGCGGGGCGCGTCCGCGCGCCTCAGGTCCTCAGTGGAGCGGGCCTTCGTGCTCGTCGTCGCCAGAGCTCGGGGGCGGCGGCTGATCGTCCTCGGGCGGCAGGTCCTTGTTGTGCTCCGGCGGATCCTTGATCGCGTACCGGATCAGCCAGAGGACGCCGAGGGCGCCGACGATCGGGATCATGCCGCCGAGGAGGACCGGCTGCCACGCCTCTTCGGCTCGGACGAGGCGGATCCCGGCGGCGGCGGTGTCCGGTCCAATCATGCGGGCGCCTTCGGCAGGCCGGGCCCGCCGGCGAGCGGGTTCAGGTCGGCGAGCAGCTCGAGCAGCCGCGGCTGTGGCTCTGAATTGTCGATCACGATCGCCGTGCCCGGCCAGGCGTAGCGGCAGTAGCGGGCGTAGGCCTGGCGCGAGGAGAGGTCGGGCTCGTAGATCCAGCAGCCGCTGTTCCAGTAGCGGGTGGAGCCCTGCGAGGCGCGCGCGTCGGCGAGCGGCTGGTGGGTGTGAGCGAAGACGATCCGCTCGGACTCCTGGTCCCAGCCGAGGTTGGCGACCACCCGGGAGAAGGCCTCGAGCGCGTGCTCGGTCGGGCTCGAGCGCGAGAGCACGGTCGGCTCGGGGTAGCGCGGACGGGCCGGCGAGGGCCCCGGCAGCGGCTGCTCGCGCGCCTGGCGGGCGGCCTCCTCGGCGACCACGGCGTCGAAGTGCGCGGCGCTCGGCAGGCCGGAGGTGTCGCCCTCGGCGCGGTCGCGGAGGTGGGCGGCGGCGCGCCTGGCGCCGCGGACCGGCGCCCCCGCGGCCTGAGCGACGCGACCCGCCCGCTGGGCGGCGGCAAAGACGCCTCGCTGGGCGTGGGTGCCGTGCGGCATCTGGGCGGCGATGTAGAGCCACTCGGTGAGCAGGGTCGTCACCGACTCGTAGTCGGCTTCGCAGCTCGGCTCCTCGGGGCCGCCCGAGGCGATCGCCCAGAGCGCTCGGGTGAGCAGGCGCGAGCCACGCGAGCCGCTCATCCGCGCGTGCGGGTCGAGGTAGTGGCCGTGGGTGCAGAGGACGCCGGCGGCCTCGTAGGTCGGGTAGGCGATCTCGACCTCCACCCCGGGCAGCCGGTGCTGGAGGAATTCCTGGAAGAACGCGGGGCCGGGCGGCTCGACCGGCGGCACGCCGTCGACCTGGGGCGCCTCGCCGCGGGCGAGCGCCGCCTCGACCACGCGGCTCTCCTCGTCGCGGTGGACGAGGTGGTGGTCGTGGTTGCCGGCGAGGAAGACGAAGCGCCTCCCCGACAGCTTCTCCGCGATCAGCCTCAGCAGGCCCGCCGCGGATTCCACCGCGTCGGCGACCGAGCCGAAGAGGAAGTCGAAGAGGTCACCGAGCAGGATCACCTCGTCGACGCCGTCGAGGGCAGGCGCCAGCCGTTCGAGGAAGAAGTCCTCGCGGAGGAGGTCACGGCCCGTCCAGGCGCCGAAATGTGTGTCGGAGATGACCAGCGCGCGCAAGGGCTGAAAGTCTAGGCGCGCACCCTAAGCGGGGCTAAGGACAGGTCCTAAGCGCGGGCGCGCAGGCGCATCGGCAGGCCGCCGCGCGGGGATAGCGTCGGCATCTGGCGCACGGTCATCGTGCGGCCCGGCAGGGCGTCGGCGCGCAGCCGCTGGAGCAGCATCGTCGTCACCAGCTTCACCTCAATCTGGCCGAAGCGCTTGCCGATGCAGACCCGCTTGCCGCCGCCGCCGAAGGGGACGTAGGCGCCGCGCGGCAGCGCCGCCTTGCGCTCGCGGGTAAAGCGCTCGGGGACGAAGGCCTCGGGCTCGGGAAAGACCTCGGGGATCCGGTGGCTGGCCCAGGAGACGTAGTTGACGTAGGCCCCGCGCGGCACCCGGCAGCCACCGAACTCGAAATCGCGGACGGCGCGGCGAGGGCCGATCCAGGCGGGCGGATAGAGGCGCAGGACCTCGTCGACGACCATCTCGAGGTAGGGCATCTCCTTCTCCAGCTGGCCGATCGTCGGCGCCTCGCCGCCGAGCACCCGGTCCTGCTCCTCGCAGAGGCGCGCCAAGGCGTCCGGGTGGTGGGCGAGCTCGTAGAGGGCGAAGGTGACGGTCGAGGTCGAGGTGTCGTGGCCGGCGAACATCAGGGTCATCACCTGGTCGCGGATCTCGGAGTCGGTGAAGCGCTCGCCGCGCTCGCCGCGGGCCTCGACCAGGAGGCTGAGGATGTCGCGGCGGCCGTCGTCGGGGGCGGCGCGGCGGCGGGCGATCTCCGCGTAGACGATCCGGTCGAGGACCGCGCGGGCGGCGAGCAGCCGGCGCCACGGCGAGCCGGGCCCGCGCACCAGGCGGAGGGCGTAGTCGATGCCGAAGAAGCCGAGCGCTTGCTCGAATCTCTCCGCCGCCACGGCGCCCTTGCCGGCGTCGTCGGGGTCGAGGCCGAGCAGCGCCCGCATCGCGATCCGCATCGCCAGCTTGCGCATCCAGGCGTAGACGTCGACCACGGTGTTGGGGCGGAGCGCGGCGATCGCCACCTCGGCCTCCGCCCGCATCGCCGCGGTCGAGGCCTCGACCTGCTCGCGGTGGAAGGCGGGCAGCATGATCGCCCGGGCGCGGTCGTGGTAGCCGTCGTCGATCGTCAGCAGGCCGTCGCCGAGCAGCGGGATCAGGTCGCCGAAGCTCGACTCGCGCCAGTGGAAGTTCTCCGGGTGGCCGACGGTGACGAAGTGGTTGGCCTCCGGGCCGAGCATGAAGACGACCTTGGTGTGGAGCAGCCGCATGCCGAAGATCTGCCCGTACTCTTCGTAGGCGCCGAGCAGCAGCGGCAGCGGGTCGTGCGCGATCTGCCTGGTGCGGGCGATGCTGAAGTTCGTCGGCCCGGGCGGGTAGGACCCCCTCCCCCGCCACTCGGCGGCGAGGTCGTCGGCGACCCGGCGGACCGGGTTGGCGGACATCTGCGGCGGGCGCTGCGCGACCGGCGTCGTGGAGTCGACCGTGGCCATCGCGCGAAGCTTACCCAGGGTACTGGCCGGCTAGCCAATCAGGGCGGTCGAGGATCCTCGACCTCGACCCAGGCGGCCGACCTCAGGCTCTAAGCGAGTGGCGGCCTGCCGGTCAGGAAGGCGTGCTGGCAGCCGCTCGCCTCCTTGAAGGCCCAGCGCCAGGCGTAGGCGGGCCGGCGGTGCATGCGGGCGAGCTGGTCGAGCGTGGTCCCGGCGCCGACGCGCTTGCCCGCGCATTCGGCCACCGCCGCCCCCACGCCTTCGGCTTCCAGGGCATCCGCGACTTCGGCTTCGACGGCCGGGCGGACCGAGGCCCCGGCGACGTATCCGTTCGCTCCCCCGGGATCGCGCCCGGCGGCGCTCGATCCATCGCCCGCCGAGGAGATCGCGAGGATCCCCGCAAGCAACACGACCACCGAGATCGCAAGCAACCTGCGCAACGGACGGGGCTGCCTTTCCATGCCGCCTCCATCGGCGCCCCGCCGACGCACATTTAGCCCCGGTGGACACCTTTCGGCGGGCACGCCGGGTCACCCTCGTCCACCTGGACACACCCTGGTGTGTCCAGGTGGACGAGCGGCGCCGACCCCTCACACGGAAGCGCGGCCTCTTGCGCACGGAACCGTGTCAGCCGGAGGGTCGCTCAGGTCGCTTTGGCGGCAAGCTGGCCGCAGGCGGCGTCGATGTCGCGGCCGCGGGTGAGGCGGACGGTGGCGGGGACGCGGTGCTCGGCGAGGATCGCTCGGAAGCGCTCGATCCGCTCCGGAGAGGAGCCGTCGTAGGCGCCGGTCGGGTTGTAGGGGATCAGGTTGATCTTGTAGATCCGCGGGTCGAGCAGGGTGGCGAGCTCGCGGGCGTGCTCGGGCAGGTCGTTGACGCCGTCGAGCATCACGTACTCGACGAAGACCTTGCGCCGCCGCTTGGCCCGGTAGCGGTCGCAGGCGGCAAGCACCTCGACCAGCGGGAAGCGGTCGTTGACCGGCATCAGCTGCGAGCGCAGGCCGTCGTTGGGGGCGTGCAGGGAGAGGGCGAGCGCGATCGGCATCTCGCACTCGGCGAGCCGGTCGATCCCCGGCACCCAGCCGACGGTCGAGATCGCGGTGCGGCGGTGGGTGACGCCGACGTCGGGGAGGCGCTCGCAGGCGGCGAGCACGTTGTCGACGTTCATCGTCGGCTCCCCCATGCCCATGAAGACGACGTGGTCGATCGCTTCGACGCGGCGGAAGTGGAGCGCCTGGTCGAGGATCTCGTCGGCCGAGAGGTTGCGGCCGAACTTCATCTTGCCGGTGGCGCAGAAGGTGCAGGTGAGCGGGCAGCCCGACTGCGAGGACACGCAGACCGACCGCCGGCCGTCCCGGTAGCGCATCAGCACCGCCTCGAGCGGCCGCCCGTCGGCGGTGTCGAAGAGGGTCTTGACGGTGCCGTCGTCGGAGCGTGCCTCGGCCCGGACCGAAAGCGTCGAGATCGGCACCTCCACCGCCAGCCGCTGCCGCAGCGCCGCGGGCAGATTGGTCATCTCCCCGTAGTCCACCGCCCCGCGCGCGACCCACTCCCACACCTGCTTGCCGCGGTAGGCAGGCTCGCCGGCAAGGGCGAGAACCTCGGTCAGACGCTGCGTGTCCATGCGACAAGGCTAGCCGGGGTGAGTTGGCCGCCGCCCGCTGCGGAGCCGACGAACGTGCGGCTCAGGGGTCGAGCCCGGGAATCGGGCCTTCGGGCAACGACCCGTGGATTTCGGCCAGACGTTCGAGATCTCGAAGGTCCTGTGGCCTTCCGGCGAGGCGCTTGAAGGCCACGATGCTTCGCAGGCCTGCAACCGGGAATACAAGACCGTCGTAGTCCGCGCGCAGCGCCTCCGATGCCACCGTCTCGAAGTCGAGAGGAGGCACGCCGTCCCGGATTACGTCGATCATCCCCGCGTCGCCGATAACCCGAAGGTGCTCCCGGCCGATCAGGTGCTCGTCCGCGAGGGGAGCTTCGTCGCGCTGACGGACTGCTCTGAGCGAACGCAGCGCTGCCAGGACCCGGCGATCGTTGTCAGGGTCGTCGGGTACGAGGAGATCGACGTCCTCAGTGGCGCGGACGAAGCGATTGGCGATCACCGCAAAGCCACCGATGACAACGAAGCGGGCGCCCGCGTCGACCAGCGCCCGGGCCGCGACGTCGAGCTCAGGGTCGCGAAAGGAAGCCATCGCCCCTGTCCACCGCCCGCAGGAGTCGGGCAGCCTGCGCGGACAGACGCTGGCCGCGACGCAGCAGCTCTCCGATCGAGGTATCGGGTGGGGGCGTCAAGAGCGCTCTCTTCTCGGCATCGAGTCGGTCCCACTCGGCTTCGTGGCCCAATTCGAGCAAAGTGCCGGCAGGGCGATTCATATTGAGGATTCTACGCTCCGCGCCGTGGCTACCCGTGGATCTTCTCGCCGCGCTCGAGCATGGCGACAAATTTGCGCAGGCGGCGCTCGCGGGTCTCGGGTTTCTTCGCCTCGGCGAGGCGGTAGGTGATCGCGTAGCGGTTGGCGCTGTCGAGCTCGGCGAAGAAGGCCGCGGCGGCGGGGCTGGCGTCGAGCTCGCGCTGGAGGTCGTCGGGGACCACAGCGGTGCGCTGGCCCGCGTAGGCGGCCTCCCAGCGGCCGTCCTCCTTCGCCGCGGCAACCTCCGCCGCCCCGGCCGGGCGCAGCCGCCCCGCCGCCTCCAGCGCTTCGGCCTTCTCGCGGTTGATCTTCGACCAGCGGCCGCGCGGACGGCGCGGGGTGAAGCGCTGCAGGAAGTGGGTCTCGTCGAGGCCTCGCTTCTGGCTGTCGATCCAGCCGAAGCAGAGCGCCACCTCGAGCGCCTCGGCGTAGGTGACGCTCGGCTCCGGCGCGCCTTTCTTCGCGATCTTCAGCCAGAGGCCCGGCGAGTCGGCGCCGTTGGCCTCCAGCCACGCCTCCAGCTCGTCCGGCCCGGCGAAGAGGACGACCTCGAGCTCCTCAGCCATCGGCCCGTTCACCCGCCAGAAGCCCCGGCAGCGCCGCCGCGTCGACCCCCTGGACCTCGACCAGCTTCTCCCGCGACTTCGCCCCGCGCACCACGGCGACCCGCGACGGGGCCACCCCGGCCCGGTCGGCGATCAGCCGGCAGAGCGCCCGGTTCGCCTTGCCGTCGACCGGCGGCGCCGACACCCGTGCCCGCAGGACGTCGTCGGCGAAGCCGAGCAACTCGTCGCGCCGCCCCCGCGGCTGCAGCTTGACGGCGACGCGGGCGACCTCCACGGTGAGCCGCCCTCAGAGCCCGACCGCGTCGGCGAGCAGGTCGACCTGGTCGGGGTCGGCGACCGTCGGGAAGAGGATCAGCTCGTCGCAGCCCGCCTCGGAGAAGGCACCGACGAAGGTGCGCACGGTCTCGGCGTCGCGGGCGGCGGAGCTGGCGATCGCGTTCGCCGTCTCCTCGCCGAGGAAGCCGTAGTAGTGGGTCAGGTAGGGCGCCGGGTCGGCCTCGCCGAGGGCGTAGTAGGCGAGCGCCATCGCCCGCGGTTCGCCGTCGCGGCCGGCCACCGCCCAGGCCGCTTTCACCTTTGCCAGAGACGCCGCGAAGATGTCCGGCGGCAGGCCGCCCGCGATCCAGCCCGCGCTGTCGTACTTGGTGGCGCGCTCGAAGCTGGCGGGCACGCCGCCGCCGACCACCAGGCGCGGGGGCGCGACGTCGGGACCGATCGCCTCGTCGGCCCAGACCTCCTCGAGGCGGGAGAGGATCGCGTCCATGTCGGCGCCGCGGCTGCCCATGTCGGCGCCACCGACCGCGGCGTAGTCGTCCTCGCGGCCGCCGAGCCCGAGCCCCAGCGTAGCCGCCCGCCGCAGAGCGCGTTCAGGCTCAGCGCCTGCTTGCCGAGCATCGTGCCGTCGTCGCGCAGCGGCGCCAGCAGCACCGCGGTGACGAGGCCGATCCGCTCGGTGACCGCAGCGGCGGCGCTCAAGGCGATCAGGGGCTCGTAATTCGGGTAGGCGACCCGATCGATGGTGCCGAGGCTGGAGAAGCCGCGGCGCTCCGCCCTCCGCGCCCACTCGACCAGCTGCTCACCGGTGGTTCCCGGCACTGCATTCGGCAATCCGATCGCGATTTCCACCCGCAGACCTCCCCGGCATAGTAAGAAGATGGTTGACGCGGACACTAAATCACGAATTGGAGGACTCATGGCAGCGATTCCCGACGAGGCAAAGCACCTCTTCGAAGGCAAGGAGCTCGCCCACGTGGCGACCATCAACCCCGACGGCTCGCCGCAGGTGTCGGCGGTCTGGGTCGGGCTCGACGGCGACCTGATCACCTTCAACACCGCCGAGGGCCGGGTGAAGCCGAAGAACCTCCGCAACAACCCAAGCGTGGCGGTCTCGGTCGCCGGGCTGGAGAACCCCTACGAGAGCGTGATCGTCCAGGGCAAGGTGGTCGAGCTCACCCACGATGGCGCCGACGACGACATCGACGCGCTCGCCAAGCGCTACCTCGACGCCGACTCCTATCCCTTCCGCCAGCCGGGCGAAGAGCGGGTGATCGTGAAGATCGAGCCGGAGAAGGTCAACCACATGAACCCCTGAGCGGCCGAGGGCTCGGGGCTGCCGGCCGTCAGGCCGGCAGTTCGGCCTCGAGCCGCGCGAGGGCGGCGCGGGCGAGGTCGAACACGCCGCGGTCGCCGCTGAGGCGGAAGCGGGAGTTGGCGCCCATCACGACCGCGTAGAGCTCGAAGGCGTAGCGCTCCGGGTCGGTGATCCCGGCCGCCTCCGACTGGCGGACCAGCTCCGCGATCCAGAGCTCCATCGCGGCGGCGATCGCGTCGCGGACCGGCCCCGGGCGGTCGTCGTACTCACTCGCGGTGGCGCCCCAGAAGCAGCCGCCGCTGAAGGTCTCCAGGTAATCGAAGTAGCGCTCGGCCATCGCCCGCAGGCGCGGCGCCCCGTCGGGGGCGGCGAGCGCCGGCTCGATCACCACGCGGCGGAAGCGCTCGGCGGCGGCGGCCACGGTCGCCAGCTGCAGGTCCTGCTTCGAGCCGAAGTGGGCGAAGAGCCCGCTCTTGCTCATCCCGAGGTCGCTCGCCAGCCGGCCGATCGTCAGCCCCTCGAGCCCCTCAACGGTGGCCAGGTCGACCGCGCGGTTGAGGATCGCGGCGCGCGTCTTCTCCCCCTTGGTCGCCGCGGCGGCTGAATTGGCCTCGGTTGCAGTTGCCACGGCCAGAGGATATAAAAAAGCACGAACGTTCGTACTAAGGAGGGGAAATCGATGGGTGAATACGTGGTGAAGCGGATCGACGACATGGATGCGGCGCTGTTCGGCAGCTTCAAGCGGGCGCGGGCCGAGCTCGGCGTCGAGTCGTTCGGGATGCAGGTGATCGACCTGCCGCCGGCGTTCGACGGCTATCCCGACCACGACCACACGCATGACGACCAAGAGGAGGTCTTCCTGGCCCTGCGCGGGAGCGGCGAGCTGGAGGTCGAAGGCGAGCGGATGCCGCTCGACGCCGACCACATCGCCCGCGTCGGCCCGGCCGTCAAACGGAAGGTCTGGGCGGGCCCGGAGGGGATCCGACTGCTCGTGCTGGGTGGCGTCCCCGGCCGCGCCTACACGGCGCCGGAAGTGACCCAGATCGGCGGCCCCGACCCGAAAATGCCGGGAACCTGAGCCACACCCCGGTGAGTTCGCAGTTAGCCACAACAGTTGTGGCTAACTGCGAACTCACCGGGGTGGGCGCGGCTCGAAGCCGGGGCAGCGGCGGATCGGCAGGCGCGGGTAGCGGGGGAACTCGGGCTCGGCGCGGGAGCGCTCGCAGAGCGAGAAGACCGAGCCGCGCGTGTTCGGCACCAGCCGCTGATGCCGACAGGAGTCGCAGAGGCCGGTCGGCGGGCGCGGGGGCGCCGGCATCAGCGCCCGCCGGCGGCGCCCGAGCCGGCGAGACCGTCGGCCGCCGTGGGAACCGACTCGGCGCGCCGGGCCACCGCGCCGAGGATGCGGCGGGTGGCCAGCACGTGCAGCCGGCTGTCGATCACCAGCGCCCGGTAGGCGCGCCCCTTGGCGCCGGGGAAGACGGCGCGGGTCTCGGCGACGATCCGGGTGCGGACACCGCCCAGCGGTTCGAGGCGGAAGCTCAGCGCGTAGTCGGAGAAGCGGTGGGAGCCGGCCAGGACCAGGAGGCGCTCCGGGGTCAGCGCGGCGACGTGGAAACCGGGTACGGTCGAGCCGACCTCGAGCGGCCGCGGCCCGCCCACCTCGGTATCGGCACAGCCGACCGCGCGGGCGTAGCGCGGTGCCGCGCCGCCCGCGGTCATCCGCTCCACGGTGCGCAGCAGCGCCGGCCAGGCCCTCGCCACCGGGGCGGCGACCTCGATCGCGTGCTCGTCGATCCAGGGCAGCCCGCTCGGCTCGCCGTCCGCGTCGGGCGGCGCCGCTGCCACGCCGCTCTTCCCCGCGCCGCTCACTTGCGCGTCAGCGAGCGCAGCCCACCGGCCTCGCTCCACCACTCGATCGCCAGTTCGTCGCCCGCGGCGGCCAGCTTCGTCACCGCCAGCTCGCGCACGTCAACGCGGTAGAGCAGCGAGTCGGGCGAGACCTCCTCCGCCCCCATCGCCTTGAAGATCGCCGCCTTGCGGTCCCGATCGGTGATCGCCTCGGCGAGGCCCGAGAGCTTCGCGTCGCCGCCCCAGTCGGGCGGGTCGTCGGAGCCGCTGTGGAGGGAGAAGCGGGGGTCGCGCGCCAGGTCGACGCCCTTGCGCGAGCCCGGCATCGAGCCGAACCAGAGGTCGGCGTCGACAAACTTCGCCTCGATCCCGCTGATCCGCGGCGAGCCGTCGGCGCGCAGCGTCGCGATCGTCTTGTGGACGTGGGCGTCGAGCAGCGCCCGCGCCTCGCGCGCCAGGTCTGGCGCAACTTGCTCGATTTCTCCCCAACTTGCCATCGACCCCGACGCTACACCGACCTGCTCCGCCTTGCCGCCGACTAGCTTTGGGAGGGTGATGCGCACCGCCACCCTGTTCGACGCCGACGCCGCCTCCTACACCGGCACGGTCGAGGTCCTCGGGGTGATCTTCCGCGCCGAGGACGACGGCTACGCGGTGCTCGAGGTGCAGGAGACGGGCGGCGGCGAGGGCTTCGCGCTGGTCGGGCCGGTCGCCCACCTGAGCGCCGGCGAGCGCGCCGAAGTGAGCGGCGAGTGGCAGACCCACTCGCGCTACGGGCGCCAGCTGCGCGCCCAGGGGGCTCTGCCGCTCGACCCGACCGACCGCGAGGGGCAGATCGCCTACCTGACCACGCTGCGCCACATCGGCAAGCGGCGGGCCGAGAGGCTGGTCGACCTGCACGGCGAGGAGGTGCTGGCGGTGATCGCCGCCGACCCGCAGCGGACCTTCGCCGCGCTGAAGGGCGTCAGCGTCGACCAGGCCGCCGCCGCGACCCAGTCCTGGCACGAGAGCCGCGCCGTGCGCGAGCTCCACGTCCAGCTCGCCCCCCACGGCCTCGCCCACCTGGCCGCCCCGATCCACGCCCGCTTCGCCGAGCGCTCGACCCAGATCCTGCACGAGGACCCCTACCGACTGACCGAGGTCGAGGGGGTCGGCTTCGCCCGCGCCGACAAGATCGCGCTCGCCGCCGATGTCCCGCCGGAGTCCGACAAGCGCGCCCAGGCCGCCGCCCTCTACACCCTGCGCGAGGCCGAACAGAACGGCAACAGCTACCTGCCGATGACGGAGCTGGCATCCCAGACGGCGAAGCTGATCGGCCTCGTCCCCGACCCGGGGGTGCTGGCCTCGGCACGCGGCCTTGTCGATGACGAAGGCGAAGGGCGGATCTACCGCGAGCTGACCCTGGAGAGCGAGCGCGCCGTCGCCGCCACGCTGGCCCGGCGGCTCGCCGCCCCGCCGCACCTCGACCACGACCCGGGCGAGTCCGACCCCGAGGAGGCGATGACCGAAGAGCAGTGGGCAGCGGTGCGCGGCGCCTTCGAGTCGCGCGTCTCGGTCCTCACCGGCGGCCCTGGCGTCGGCAAGACCCGCTGTACCACGGCGATCGTCGCCGCCGCCGAGGCGGCGGGCGCAAAGATCGCCCTCTGCGCGCCGACCGGGCGCGCCGCCCGCCGGCTGCAGGAAACCACCGGCCACGAGGCGCAGACGATCCACCGGATGCTCGAATGGATCCCCGGCGGTGACCCCGGCTTCGGCCCCGGCCGGCCGCTGCCGGTCGAGCTGGTGATCGTCGACGAGTCCTCGATGCTGAACCTGCGCCTCTCCGAGGTGCTGCTCGAAGGGCTGGCGGAGACGACCCACGTCGTCTTCGTCGGCGACGCCGACCAGCTGCCGCCGATCGGGGCGGGCAAGCCGTTCGAGGACCTGATCTCCTCGGGCGCCGCGCCGGTCGTGCGGCTGACCCAGATCTTCCGCCAGGCGGCACGCTCGATGATCACCACCGCCGCGCACGAGATCAACCGCGGCCGCTCGCCCCACCTCGAGCCCGGGCCCGAGCAGGACCGCGACTTCTTCTTCATCGAGCGCCCCTCGCCGGAGCGGGCGCTGGAGACGGTGGTCGAGGTGGTCGCCGAGCGGGCGGCGGAGAGCTTCGGCGTCGACCCGATCCGCGAGGTGCAGACGCTGGCGCCGATGTACCGCGGGCCGGTCG
>JAFDWF010000071.1 GCA_018268575.1 Actinomycetota bacterium | reverse complement strand
TGTTCCTTATGCCGGGATGGTGGGCATAAGGAACAGCGGAGGGAGGGTGCCGCGGGGTCCGTCACGAAGACGCCGGGAAGTGCGCGGGAGACGTGAGGGAGACGTCACGGATTTCACAGTTCTTCCACGGTCACAATCACGTGACCACGGTTCTGGGCCCCCATGGGGGCCCAGATTCACTCAGCGCGAAATACGGGGCCGGAACCCTCGCAAGAAGGCATACGCCTTCCCTGCGATCGTGGACCCTTCGTCACGGGCCGACCATGATCCGGCGGGGATCCCGCCGGATCATGCATCTTCCCGACGGGACCCGCGCGGATCGCACGGTCTTCGTGGCGTCTTTCGTCGGCCTCGTCACGGAGACGTCGCATCCCTCTGTCCCGTCACGGAGATGCCGGGATCCCCGGATCCCCCCGCCACGCACCCGTCCCTGCGCCGGGGCCTTCCCCGCGCCGGCCCGTCCCTGCGCCAGCTTCCTCCCGAGACCCTCCCGTCCCGGGCGTCTCGGAGGCGGCCACAGCCTGCCCGGGTCGCCCCCGAGACGCCCGGGAGGCCTGGGCTCCGATTCCTCAGGCCCGAACCCTCACCCGGGCGCCAGCTGCCCTGCCCCGAACCCCCGCGCGGGCGGAGCTCGGCCCCGTCATCTAGCCAGCCGGCCGTGACCGTCCCCGCCCCGGCGCGGTCGGGGTGTGCGCACGCCTGGAAACCGGTCTGGGGAGCCGTCGGGAGTCGATCCGGTCCTTGACAGCCGACCCACCCAGGTCTATGTTGGTAGCGGTTGTATACGCCGTTTGGCAGTGCCAACCATTCGGAAGGAGAGAAGGAGATCGTCACCACCCCGACCCGGGGGGGTGCCCGTGGGAACGGGGCGAGTGCAGCCAACACGTCGATCGGGGCGCGGGTCAGGCGCCGCGGTCGGTACAAGACCAACCGAACTTGATTCAGGAAGGATCGTCATGCCGGGTGAATCGACCAATGTGAAATCGCAGGCGCCGGCGGAGCCCGCCGGTTCTGCCCTCTCTTCGGAGTCGATCTTCGGCGCCATCACGCGCCGGCAGGCGATGGCGCGGGCGGGTGGCGCCCTCTTCGCCGCCAGTGCCCTCGGTGGCGTCCTCTCGGCCTGCGGCAGCAGCGCCTCCGGAAGCGGGAGCGGCGGCGGTTCGGTCGGCGGCGAACTGACCATGCTGGTCTGGGAGGGCTACGACAGCCCGAAGGCATCCGCGGCCTTCCGCAAGAAGAACGGCGTCACCGTCCATGCGGAGATCATCGGCAGCAACTCCGAAGTGATCACCAAGCTTCTCGCGGGCGGGGCGAGCAGCACCGCGGTGGTCACTCCCGGCAACGGCCTGCTGCCCCTGTTGGTCGAAGCCGAAGTCCTCGATCCGGTCGACTGGAGCAAGCTCCCCAACACCAAGAAATACACCGAACAGTTCAAGAAGCTGGGCGAAAAGAGCTTCGCGATCAACGGTCAGACCTACGCCGCGCCGTTCCTCTGGGGCATCAACTCGCTCGTCTACAACGCCGCCTACGTGCAGCAGGCCCCCGCCTCCTACATGGACCTGATGAAGCCCGAGTACACGAACAAGATCGGCCTCCTCGACGACGTCGGCAACATCCAGACCTGGGCGACCGTGCTCGGCCACGACGCCCTCAACATGTCGCCGGCCGAACTCAAGAAGGTGACCGAATTCCTGATCGAACTGAAGACGAAGCAGGCGCGCGTCTTCACCGGGGACTTCGACGCCCTGGCGCAGGCGCTCGCCGCCGGCGACATCGTCGCCGTCGCCAGTCCACTCTGGACCAACGTCTCCCAGATCGCCGAACAGCACGGCAGCAAGACGGTCAAGTGGACCGTGCCCTCCTCGGGTGGGATCCTCTGGACCGACACTTGGGCCCTGCCGAAGGGAGGCCCCAACAGGGAAACCGCCTACGCCTGGATCGACTGGATGATCGGCCAGCCAGCCAACGCCATGGTCGCCAACGAACTCTCCGAGGCGCCGGTCAACGGACAGGCCACCAAGCAGGTGGAAAACACCTCCTCGAAGGCGCTCTACGCACCCGACGTACAGGAAAAGACCGAGCTCTTCGGCTTCCCGGTCGGCAACAACGGTACGGTGAGCTACCAGGACTGGACCAGCGCCTGGAAAGAAGTGGAGGCGGCGTAGGTGTCCTCGGGATCCAGCGCGGTCGGTGAATCGGTGAAGATGGTCGAGACGACCCCGGTCATGATCGAAGACGTCCCGGCGATCCGCCTCGAAGGGGTCGCCAAGCAGTTCGGTCAGGTGGAGGCGCTGAGGGCGTGCGACCTCAGCGTGCCGAAGGGCTGCTTCCTCTCGCTGCTCGGGCCGAGCGGCTGCGGCAAGACCACCATGCTTCGCCTGATCGCGGGCTTCGAGAGCCAGGACCGGGGCACGATCCGCGTCCACGGCGAGACCGTCGACGGGCTGCCGCCGAATAAGCGCAACGTCAACACGGTCTTCCAGGGGTACGCCCTCTTCCCCCACCGGACGGTCGCCCAGAACATCGCCTTCCCGCTCGAGATCAAGAAGGTCGGCAAGGCCGAGCGGCGCGAGCGGGTGGGCGAGATGCTCGCGCTCGTCCACCTCGAAGGGCTGGAGGAGAGGAAGGCGTCGCAGCTCTCGGGCGGGCAGGCCCAACGGGTCGCGCTCGCCCGGGCGCTCGTCGGTCGCCCCGAGGTGCTGCTGCTCGACGAGCCGCTGGCCGCACTCGACCTCAAACTGCGCAAGGCGATGCAGTTGGAGCTGCGCCGCATCCAGCAGGAGCTGGGCACCACCTTCATCTTCGTCACCCACGACCAATCCGAGGCATTGACGATGTCGGACCAGATCGTCCTCATGAACGGCGGCGAGATCGTCCAGCAGGGGGCGCCGGCCGATCTCTACGACCGCCCCCAGACGGTCTTCGCCTCGCAGTTCATCGGCGAGGCCAACCTGCTCGAAGGGCGAGTCGCCGGTCGCCAAGGATCGGACCTCCTCGTCCGGGTCGGCCCGCTCGAGATCGCGGGCCCCGACTCCGAGGGCTTCTCGGTCGGTGACGAGGCGGTCCTCTCGGTCAGGCCGGAGAAGATCCTCGCCGGGCACAACGGCTCGCTCGACGGCCTCCCGAATCGCCTCACCGGCGTCGTCCGCGAGCAGATCTTCCTCGGTCACCTGATCCGCTTCATCGTCGAGGTCGCACCCGGGACGAACCTGGTGGTCGAGCAGAGCGCCGCCCACGGCGAGGCCTGGGCGGTCGGCGCGACGATCGAGCTCGGCTGGGCGCAGGACGCGGTCACGGTGCTGTCGGGGATCCGATGAGCGCCACCGCCGCTCCCGTCCCGGCGCCGGCCCCGTCGGCGGAGCCCCGCCGACGGGGCCGCGGCCACCGCCGCGCCCGCGAGCGGCTGGTCCTGCTCGCCCAGCTGGGACCGATCACGGCCTTCTTCGCCGCCTTCCTCCTCGCCCCGCTCGCCATCTTCTTCGTCTACAGCCTCTGGAAGCTCGAAGGCTTCCACATCGTCCAAGACTGGAGCCTCAGCGCCTACAAGGAGGTGATCACCGACCCGATCACCCGCAAGCTGATCTGGAACACGGTGAAGATCGGGCTGGGCGTGTCGATCGCGACGGTCCTGATCGCCTACACCTTCGCCCACGTGATCAGGTTCCACCTGCGGCGTTGGCAGGCGCCGCTGCTGTTCCTCGTCCTGATGGCGATGTTCAGCGGCTACCTGGTGAGGATCTACGCCTGGACGACGATCCTCGGCAACAACGGGATCATCAACAAGACGCTCGAGCAGCTCGGCGTCATCGACCACCCGATGACCTTCCTGCTCTACAGCCGGGCGGCGGCGATCATCGTGCTGACCAACTTCCTCGTGCCGCTCGCGATCCTGCCGATCTACGCCGCCCTGCAGAACGTCGGCGACCGCGAGATCGAGGCGGCGCGCGACCTCGGTTGCGGCTCGCGCAAGGCCCTGCGCAAGGTGATCATCCCGCTCGCCTGGCCGGGGATCTTCGCCGCCTGGGCGCTCACTTTCATCATCGCCACCGGCGACTACATCACTCCCCAGCTGGTCGGCGGGACGAGCGGGACGATGATCGGCCAGATCGTCGCGCTCGAATTCAACCAGTCCTTCAACTGGCCGCAGGGCGCGGCCCTCTCGTTCCTGAGCCTCGCCGTGATCCTGGCGATCATCGGTCTCGTCCGCCTGGCCGGGAAGCTGGTGGTGGTTCGATGACCCGCCGCGCCCGCATCGTCTCCTGGCTCGCGATCGGGCTGATCCTGCTCTTCCTCTTCGCGCCGGTGTTTCTGGTCGTGCTGTTCTCCTTCAACTCGGTCGCCTCGACCGCGCCGCCGCTCAAGGGGCTCAGCCTGACCTGGTACGAACAGCTCTTCTCGAACCCCGAATTCACCTTCGCCCTCCAGAACAGCCTGGAGGCCGCCGGGGCCACCATCTGCTTCGTCCTCGTCGCCGGGACGGCGGCGGCGGTGGCGCTTTCGCGGCACCGGTCCCGCTTCCTCGATGCCCTCTCCTCGTTGATCGTCGCGCCGCTCGTGATCCCCGGCCTGTTCCTCGGGGTCGCGCTGTTCGCCTTCTTCAACAAACTCGGGATCGAACTCTCCCTCCTGACGATCGTCATCGGCCAGTCGCTGGTCACGATTCCGCTCGTCGTGCTGGTCGTCAACGCGCGCCTGGCCAACACCGATACGTCGATGCTCGAGGCCGCCCGCGACCTCGGGGCGAACGGGTTCCAGACCTTCTGGAAGGTCTTGCTGCCGCTGATCGGGCCGACCCTCGGCGGCGCGGCGCTGCTGGTCGCGGCCTGGTCGCTCGACGAGGTGATCGTCACGCTCTGGACCAACGGCGGGGACACCACCCTCCCGGTGATGATCTTCGGCCTGGTCCGCCGGGGGACCGACCCGTCGGTGAACGCGATCGCGAGCCTCGTCCTCGCCGGCACGACCTGCGTCACGATCCTGGCGAGCAGGTTCATCTCGCCGAGCGATCTCACCGGGTAGCGCCGGCTGGAGGCCGTCCCTGACCTTCCCGGTGGGCGACGTCCGTCTCGGGCACAGACTAGACGGACGTCTACTCACCGCTCCGCCGCACCTCCTCGGGGAGGATGGAGGGCACGGGTCGGCGCGGCTCGTAGGGACCTTGGAGCACTCGGTCGAGATCGTTGAAGACCTCGCGGAACCCTTCGGCGTACTGGTCGATCACCGCGTCCGGCTGGACGTGGAGCGGGTAGGGATGCACCCCCACGCTGAAGGCGCGGTTGACCAGCCGGGAGGCGACCGGATAGGCGTCGCTCAGGTCGGCGAGCGGGCGCGCGGGAGCCCCCGGATACCAGGTGCGGGGGCGATCTTGCCGGAAAACGGGCTGGTCGGGCAGCGCGTGGCGCTGCCAGGCGTCCACCGGCAGGCCCCGAGCCCGCAGCGCCGAGACGATCCGGTCGCGGAACTCGGCGTCTGATCCCTTCCAGTCGTAGGCCTCGGGGTCGAGCACCACGCACGGCTGCCACGGAGACACCAGGCAGCCGCGCGGAGCCCGGAGGAAGCTGACGCCGGGGATCTCGCGGATGCGGCTCATCAGGCGGTTCCAGTTGTCACGGCCTCGCCTCAGGAGGGCATCCAAGCCCTGGAGTTGGGACCGCGCCAGGGCGGCGCTGATGGCGGGCAGGCGCGCATTGGTCCCCAGGGAGCGAGACCAGTACGCGCGGGTCTCACCCTCGGAGAGTTGGGGCCGCTCCTCACCGAAGCAGGCGTACAGCGCGGCGGCGCGGTGCACCTCATCGGAGGGGGTCAGCAGCACGCCGCCCTCCAAGGCCTGCCAGATCTTGCTCTCGTTGAGGCTGAACGCCGAGCAGGTGCCCGTGGTCCCGGCGGGGCGGCCGTCGCTGTCCTCGCTGCCGATGGCCTGGCAGTGATCCCAGACAACGGCGATCCCGGTCGTGGCGGCGATCCTCTCGATGACCTGCGAGTCGCAGAAGATTCCGTGCACGGAGACCGGGACGATCGCCCGCGTCCGCTCGGTGATCAGCGCGGCGATCTGCTCGGGGTCGATGGTGCCTGTGTCCGGGCGCACGTCGGCGAAGACCGGTGTGGCACCCAGCAGCGCGGCGGCCATCGGGGCAGCTACGAAACCGTAGGCGGCGGTGACCACCTCGTCGCCCGGCTGCACCCCGGCGGCCACCAGGCCGCAGACGAGCGCGGCGGTGCCCGAGTTGACGCAGAGGGCGTATCGAGCGCCGGTGTAGGCGGTGATATCGGCGACCAGGGCCGCGATCTCGGTGCCGTGCACGCCGCCGTGCCCCGGCCTCAGGGCGGCGGTGAGCGCTACCCGGTCCTGCGGGGTGTAGAGCGGCGCTCGCACGTGGGTGATGGGGGGTGTCACTGTGACTCCTCGGCGGGGTTCGATGTCGTGGCGGCGAGGGCCGAGCGGAGCACGCCACCCTTCGCGGCACGGTCGAGGGGATAGAAGTGGACGGAGACGTTCAGGTGGTATCTGAGCGCGCGGCGGAAGGCGGTCTCCCAGGCGGCGGCGGACCCGGCGCCGTCGTAGTCGAGCGCGTGCACCTCGACCGAGCCCAGGGTGCCCAGCCTGTGACCGAAGAAAATCTGGACTTTCTCGGGCTCGACTTGGGCGAGTTCCACGGCCGTATTGGTGAGCATGGACGCAAGGTCTGCGCGGTCGCTGTCCGTGTATGGCGCGCTCTGCACGATGATCGTGGGCATCAGGCGGTCATCTCCCAGATCGGGAGCGGTCGGGAGAGGTCCGGGGCTTCGATCATCAGGTCTCGGGCCAGGAGCGCGGCGATGGCCAGGTAAGCCGACACGCGGGCCACGTCGCAGCCGTCGGGCCTGTGCAGGTGGTAGGAGGCGAACGAGATCACGTGCGCGATCTCGGCGACTCTGAGGGCGCGGATGAACGCCTCCTCGGAGATCCCTTCTGCCTGGCTGAACTCGGGCAGGGCTCCGAGCAGGACCTTCATCCCGGCTCGGTAATGGTCCCCGAACGCCGGATCGATCCGGAGCGAGATCGTCGGCACGGGCGAATTGAGTCGCACGTCGAACCGATACTGGCCGTAGTGGATGAGGTCGTACCCCGCGCGCAGCGCTTTGAGCAGCTTCGCCAGGTCGTAGTGCGGAGGCAGGAGTGGTTCCCCGCGCGGGTCGATGAGGTAGAAGCCGGGGTCATCGTCCCCGTTCTGCACGAGCATGATGTTGTCGAGGTGGGTGTCACCGTGCGCGGCGACCAGGTGATGCGCGCCCGGGAACAGTTCGGGCGCGTGGTCGTCCAGCCAGGTGAGGATGGCCCGCATCGAGGGGCATTTGCGACCGTTGACGTGCACGGCGGGCGCGGTCACCAGGGGGCGGAGCTCGGGGTGATCGGCAAGCAGGCCGACCGCCCTCGCCATCCGCTCGCCGTGGTAACGCTGGTAGAGGTCGAGCCCTGATATCTCCCCGCCACGCAGGGGGTAGAGATCGGTGGTCAGGAACGCGAGGACGCTGGACAATACGGCGCCGACCTCGGCCGGGGTGGTGACCCCGCGCAGGATCGCTTTGGCGAGGGCGGGGTGGCGAATCCGCTCAAGCCGCAACTCGATCCACGGCCTGGCCTTGTCGTCGTGGTACTCGGTGACGGTCGGGAAATGCGCCGCGACATGGGGGGGCAGGCCGATGAGGAAGCCGTACTCGCGGCGCAGTTTCTCGTAGCCGCGCGGCAGGTCTCCGCCGTACGATTTGATGAACTCGGTATTGGTGGTCTTCGTGGAGTTCAGGGAGCCGCCTTCGGGCTGCAAGAGCCGATTGCGGTCGGTCTCGGCGTTTTCCATCGGCCTGCCTAACGCGGGGGTTGTGGGGTGTGGGGGGACTGATCCGGTAGTGGTCGAGGTCGCGCCGTCCGCCGGGCGCGCGGCGGGGGCGCCGTAGTGGCGCTTGTAGATCTCCCCGAGCGCCCGTTGGCGCACGCGCTTGGGGAGCGGGGCCGTTGCGGTCGGATGGCCGGGGGGCAGCCAGGGTCGCGGTCCCGGTGGCGGCGGGGAGGGTGGTGCGTCAGCCTCCGAGTACTGCCGCGCAAGGCCATCGTAGATCGGCGTCGGGGTCACGGCGTAGGCGCGCGGTTCCCCGGTCCATATGGCGGAGAGGGCGGCGAGGCTGAATCCGACCAGCGAGCGGGCGAAGACGAGGCCGGGCACCGGGGGCACCGGGGCGTTGTGCGGGATCACGAGCACCGTACATCCGGCGGCGAGGGCCGCCGACGATCCGGTGGGGGAGTCCTCTACGGCGAGGCAGGCCGCCGGGTCCACGTGGAGCAGCTGGGCGGCGCGGAGGTAGGGCTCGGGATGCGGTTTCGGCCGCTCTACCTCGTCGCCGCAGATCACTGCGCCGAAGGCGCCGAGGGTGCGCAGTGAGCGGGCCACGAATCGGCGTTCGGTCGAGGTCACGAGGGCGATCGGGATTCCGGCTGCTCGCATGGTCTCCAGGGCCTCCGAGGCACCGGGCCGCCAGGGAAGCGGCCCGTCGAAGAGGCCGGACGCCTCGCGGCGGATGCGGGCGTTGCAGGCCTCGATCTGCCCACGCGTGGGGTTGATTCCGGCGAGGCGCAGCAGGTAGCAGGCGGTGTCTTCCATGCTCGCGCCCACGAGGTGGGCGAGTCCGGCGTCGGTGAGGGTGCCGCCGAGCCGGGCCGCCTCCCGGCTGAGTGCGGTAGCCCAAAGGGGCTCGGTGTCCAAGAGCGTGCCGTCCATGTCGAAGAGGACAGCGGCGGGATAGGTAGGCATCGACTTCCTCCGACGGTGGCCGGTGGATTGTCTGGGGTGGTGCCGTCAGGGTGAGCGTGCCACGGGCGGGGCGGTAACCACAACCCCCGCCGGGGGTGATTTTTCGAGGAGAAAGGTCCGGCCCGAAATCCGCGCGGAGGCGGGACGGCGCCGCCTGGCGCCGTCCC
>JAFDWF010000070.1 GCA_018268575.1 Actinomycetota bacterium | reverse complement strand
TCGATCCGCTTCGCCAGTTCGACCTCCTCCGCCGCGGTCAGCAGGCGGACTTTGCCGATGTCCTTGAGGAACAGCTGCAAGGAATCGGTGGTCATGTCGGGTTTCAGGTCGAGCGTCGTTTTCTGCCGCCGCCGGCCTTTTTTCCCGGTGTCCACGGGCATCGCTTCCGCCGCCGCTTTCTGGGCGGGGTCCATGTCCTCGACGAGCTCGATGCCCGCTTTCTCGAGGTGGCCGTAAAGGTCCTCGACGTCGGACTCGTCGAGGTCGACCTCGGAAACCGCCGAGGCGATGTCGCCGAAGGTCAGCACGCCCAGCTGCTGACCCCGGTTCATGAGGTTTTTGACCTCCTCCAACTCCTGAAGCTCTGCTACCAGCATCGTGTATCTACTTCTTTCCCTAGCGCTTGATGAATATCCGTGGGCGTATAAATGCCTTAGAAGGCGGCAAGTCGCGCCCCGCGACGAAAAGCGGACCGGGGGACTGGTCCGCGAATAAGTGAATCAAAGGCCTTTGATGCCGAATGCCCCGTTGGGCGAGCGTTGAAACAACGTCAAACGCGCGTCCGGATGATAGTCGCTTCAGTTTGTAAAGTCAATGCCCGAAGACACCCACCGATTCCGCTCCTGGCTTGCCGCTTTTTGGCACCGGGCCTACCGGGAGAACGTCACCGGATTGTCGGCGATGGTCGCCTACAACCTGATGCTGGCGGTCTTCCCCTTCACCCTCCTGGTGCTCTTCATCAGCGGCCAGGTGCTGAAGATCGAGGGCGTCGAAACGAGCGTCCTGAACGACCTCCAGCGCCTCTTCCCGAACACCGAGTCGGCGACCCTGAGCGACGTCCTAGCCCGCATCCGCGACAACTCGGCGACGATCGGGATCGCCGCCTTCGTCGGCTCGATCTGGATCGGCGCCTCCTTCTGGGGCGCGATGGACACCGCCTTCTGCCGCATTTACCACGTTCCCTGCCGCGGCTGGATCGAGCAGAAGCGCTTCTCCTTCGCGATGCTCGGCGTCGTCCTCCTCTTCATCGCCGCCTCGATCTTCGTGCCGACCCTGGAGAGCACGCTCGTCTCGAGCACCGACCGGCTCCCCTTCGGCCTCTCGGGGATCGAAGAGATCGACACGATCCTGCTGCTCGGCGCCGCCTTGCTGATCACCTTCGGGATCTGCGCGGTGATCTTCTGGGCGGTGCCGAAAGCGCCGGTCCCATGGCGCTCGATCTGGCCCGGAGCACTGTTCGTCACGGTCTGCGCGGGACTCGCCAACTGGCTCTTCCCGCTTTACCTGACCAACGTCTCGAGCCTCTCGCGCTTCGGCTCGACCATCGGCTTCGTCCTCATCGCGCTGCTCTGGTTCTACGTCCTCAGCCTCGCGATCATGGCCGGCGCGGTGATCAACTCGCTGCGCTACGAGTACCAGGAGACCGGCGAACTCCCCTACGCGAACGGCGTCGCGCCGCCTGACAACCCCTGCGCGGGCCTCACCGACGCAGAGCGGGCGCGGGCCTCCTCGGGCGGCTCCCGGCGCGGCTGAGAGGCATCTGAGCGCCGACCGGACTGAGAAACCTGCACATGCGCACCGGGACTGAGAAGATGGACTGGTGGGGAAACACTCGAGTTTTGGAATCGCCTCGGTTGCTCGACCCGTCAGCATCGCCGGACTGACGCCCCCTTCCCAACGCCGGCGCATCCTCGACGCGATGATCGCCTGCTGCGCCGAGAAGACCTACGCGGCGACGACGATCGCCGACCTGGTCTCGCGCGGCGCCGTCTCCCGCACCACCTTCTACAAGCTCTTCACCGACAAACGGGACTGCTTCGACGCGGCGGTCACCCTCTGCATCGAACGGATCGGCGCCACCCTGGCGGCGGCCTCGACGGGCCATGACTCGCCCGCCGAGGCGACCCGGCGCGGGACGGTTGCGGGGCTCGAGCTGCTTGCCGCCGAGCCGGAGCTGGCCCTGGTCCTGAGCGGCGACGTACTCGGGGTCGAACCGACGCTGGTCGACCGCTATGGCCAGATGATCGTCCCGGCGCTAGAGGCGCTCTGGGCGACCGCGGGCGAGCCGCCGCGCAAGCACCTCTCCCCCGGCCTCGCCTTCGGCCGCGCCCAGCTGCTGGTCTTCCACGAGGTCACCGCCGGGAGGCCGGAGCGGCTGCCCGCCCTCGTCCCCGACATCGTCTACCTGGCGATCGCGCCGTTCGCCGGGCACGACGAGGCGCTGCGCCAGGCGCGGATCGCGGCCGCCGAGACGGCCTTCGAGCCGACCGAGGTGGGTGCGGCCGGAGAGGTGCCGGCGTGAGCGGCGCGGCGGCGCGGCTGCCGCGCGGGCGCCATCGCCTCTCGCGCGCGGACGTCAGCCGCTCGCAGCGGGAGCGGCTGCTCGCGGCGGCGGCGGTGGTGACGGCGGAGAGGGGCTACGACTCGACCACGGTCGCCGACATCCTCGCCGAGGCGGGAGTCGGCCGGGAGAGCTTCTACGAACTGTTCGAGGACCGCCGCGATTGCGTCCTCGTCGCCCACCAGGTGCTGCTCGACGACCTGATCGAGCGGGTGCGGATCGCCTACTCTGGGCCGGGCGAGTGGGTCGAGCGCTGCCGGGCGACGATCGCCGCCTTGCTCGACTGGTTCGTCGCCGACCCGGCCGCGGGGCGCTTCCTGCTGGTCTCACTACCTGCTGTGGGACCGGAGTTCCACGAGCGCTTCCAGGCGGGCTTCGATCGCTTCGTCGCCGTGATCGACGACGGGCTCGACCCCGACCTGCCCGAACCGAACCCCATCCCGGCCACCAGCCTCGCGGTCAGCGCGGCGATCTCGCGCGTCTACGTCGAGGTCGCCGCAGGCCGCACAGAGGACCTGCCTTCACTCCTCCCCTACCTCACCTACGAGGTGCTGGTCCCGTTCCTCGGCGAAGACGCGGCGCGCGAAGCGGCGCTGGGGCGGGTGGCGCGGGCGCGGTAGGGCGGGGCGGCTGAGGGACGGGGGCGTTTGCGGCTGGCGCCCGAGGGCCAGAGGGACGCGGCCTTCTCGGAGGCGACCCGGGCAGGCTGTGGCCGCCTCCGAGAAGGCCGGGTCATAGGGGGAACGGCGGACACGCCGGTCCTCCCTCCGCTGTTCCTTATGCCCACCATTCCGGCATAAGGAACAGCGGAGGGAGGGTGCCGCGGGGTTCGTCACGAAGATGCCGGGAACCGCGCGGGTGACGTGAGGGGGACGTCACGGGTCCCACGCTTCCTCCACGGTCACGAAGACGTGACCATGGATCGCCCGTGCCATGGCACGGGCGATCCACTCAGCGCGAGACGGGGCCGGAACCTTCCCGTGAAGGCTCACGTCTTCCCTGCGATCCCGGCGTCCCTGTGACGTCCCCGGCGTATTCGTGACGGCAGGGCGCCTCGTATCCCGCCGCCCGACCGGTCAGGGACCTGTGTGTGGAGTTTCGGTCGCCGTGGGACCGAAACTCCACACACAGGTTATTGAGCGATGCACCCGTCCCTGCGCCGGTCTTCCCCCGGAGACCTCCGTCCCGGGCGTCTCGGAGGCGGCCACAGCCTGCCCGGGTCGCCTCCGAGACGCCCGGGACGCTTGAACTCCGATCGGTCCGGTCCGCACCCTCGCCAGCCCGAGCCCCCCCGGCGTTCGCACTTCTGGCCGCTATGCGGTGCTAACCGCGAACGCCCGCGAGTCAGCCGTAGCGCTCGGCGCCGCCCTGGAGGGCTCTGAGCTTGGCGCGGTCGTGGGTCGCCTGGACGCGGCGCACGGTGCCGGAGCGGGAGCGCATCACCAGGGATTCGGTGGTCGCGCCTTTGCCGCGATAGCGGACGCCCTGGAGGACGTCGCCGTCGGTGACGCCGGTGGCGGAGAAGAAGACGTCCTCGCCGGAGCAGAGGTCGTCGGCGGTGAGGATCCGGTCGAGGTCGTAGCCGGCGTTCACCGCGGCGCTGCGCTCCTCGTCGTTGCGGGGCCACAGGCGCCCCAGCAGCTGGCCGCCCATCGACTTCAGCGCCGCCGCCGAGAGCACTCCCTCGGGGGTGCCGCCGATCCCCCAGAGGAGGTCGACCGGGGAGCGCTCGGAGACCGCCAGGAGCGCCGCCGAGACGTCGCCGTCGGTGATCAGGCGGATGCGGGCGCCGGCCTCGCGGATCTCGCGGATCTGCTCCTCGTGGCGCGGCCGGTCGAGGACGACGACGATCACGTCGCCGATCGAGCCGCCGCGGCGCTCGGCGACGAGCTTGCAGGTCTCGACCAGTGGCCGATCGAGGTCCAGAAGATCGGCGATGTCTTCGCCGCCCGCCAGCTTTTCCATGTAGACGCAGGGGCCGGGGTCGAACATCGAGCCGCGCTCGGCGAGGGCGATCACCGCCAGCGCGCTCGGCATCCCTAGGGCGCAGAGGCGCGTGCCCTCGAGCGGATCGACCGCGATGTCGACCTGCGGCGGGTTGCCGTCGCCGATGTTCTCGCCGTTGAAGAGCATCGGCGCTTCGTCCTTCTCCCCCTCGCCGATGACGACGATGCCGTCCATCGAGACCGAGTCGAGGACGTAGCGCATCGCGTCCACGGCGGCACCGTCGGCGGCGATCTTGTCGCCGCGGCCGACCCAGCGGGCCGCCGCCAGGGCGGCCGCCTCCGTGACCCGGACCAGCTCAAGGGCGAGGTTGCGATCCGGCTTTGCCTGACTGTCCTGCGGCATCCGAGCGCTGACCCTATAGGGTCGCGGCGTGGAAGGACGCTGGGGCCTGACGCTGCCGCTGACGGGGGTGCCGCTCGCCGCGACCGGCGAGTACGTGAAACGCGCCGAGGCGGCGGGCTACACCGACCTCTGGACCGGCGAGACGTCCGGCCCGGACGGCTTCACGCCGCTCGCCCTGAGCGCCGCCTGGACCGAGCGGATGCGGCTCGGGACCGGGATCGTCGGCGTCTTCCAGCGCGGCCCGGCGCTGCTCGCCCAGGAGGCGGCGGCGCTCGCCGACGCGTCGGGCGGGCGCTTCGTCCTCGGCATCGGCTCCTCCTCGGACCGGATCATCGAAGGCTGGAACGACATCCCCTTCGAGAAGCCGCTCTCCAAGGTCCGCGAGACCCTCGAATTCCTCCGCGTGGCGCTGGCGGGCGAGCGCACCTCGACCCGCTTCAAGCTGGAAACGAAGCCCGCCCACGAGATCCCGATCGTGCTGGCGGCGCTGCGCGGCAAGATGCTGCAGCTGGCCGTGGAGCAGGCCGACGGCGCCTTCACCAACTTCCTGCCGCTCGACGGGCTGCCGCGGGTGGTCGCCCAGCTGGGCGACGCGCCCGCCGGCTTCGAGCTCCTCTGCCGCTTCTTCTGCCTGCCGGGGAAGCGCGAGGAGGTCGAGCCGGTCGCTCGCTTCATGTTCTCCACCTACATCACGGTGCCGGTCTACACCGAGTTCTACAAATGGCTCGGCTGGGGGGAGAAGATCGCGCCGATGCTCGATGCCTGGGCGGCCGGCGACCGCCAGAAGGCGGCCGCGGAGGCGCCCTGGGAGGCGATCGAGCAGATGTTCATCCTCGGCTCGCCGGAGGAGATGAAGGAGCGGCTCGAGGCCTTCGTCGCGGGCGGCATCACCACCCCGATCCTCACCCCCGTCTGTCCCCCCGACCAACTGGCCGGGATGATCGGCGCCCTAGCGCGCTAGCCTCGCCAGGCTGAGGGCGTAGTCCTCGGCCGGGTCGGTGAACCAGTCGGCCATCGTCAGGCCGGTGCCGGCGTAGGACTCCTCCAGCCGTGGGCGGGTGAACTTGGTCGAGATCTCGGTCCGCATCAACTCGCCGTCGTCGAAGTGGACGGTCAGGTCGAGGCTCCCCAGGCGCACGTCCTGGTCGACGAGCGAGCGCAGGCCGATGTCGATCCACTCGTGCTCGACGTCCCAGCGGGCCACGTGGACGAAGGCCTCGGGGTCGAAGTCACCGCCCAGCTCGCGGTTCAGCACACAGAGGACGTTCTTGTTGAATTCGGCGGTCACCCCGGCCGGGTCGTCGTAGGCGAGCTCGAGCCGGCCCGGGTCCTTGACCAGGTCGGTGCCCAGCAGCAGGCGGTCGTCGGGGTCGAGGAGTCCCGCGATCCGGGTCAGGAAGGCGGCCCGCTCGTCGGGGTAGAGGTTGCCGACCGTGCCGCCGAGGAAGGCGATCAGCCGCGGCCCCGCCTCGCTGGTGGTCGGGGTGCGCTCGAGGTGGGCCTCGAAATCGCAGACCAGCCCGTGGACGTCGAGGCCGGGGTACTCCTCGACCAGGGCAGCGGCGGTTTCGCGGGTGATCTCCTCGGAGATGTCGACCGGCACGTAGGTACGCAGGCTGCCCGCGTCGCGCATCGCGTCGAGCAGGTGGCGGGTCTTCGAGGCCGAGCCGGAGCCGAGCTCGATCAGCGTCGCCGGGTTGCCCGCGGCGGCGACGATCTCGGCCGCGCGCTCGACCAGGATCTGGCGCTCGCGGCGGGTCGGGTAGTACTCCTCCAGCTCGGTGATCGCCTCGAAGAGCTGCGAGCCGCGCTCGTCGTAGAAGTACTTCGGCGAGAGCTCCTTCGGCGACGCGGCGAGCCCCTCGCGAACGTCGTGCTCCATCGCCACCGCCTGGTCGGCGGGCAGGTGGACGTCGATCGCGATCGTCATGAGGCGTCCCCGGCAAGGCGCAGGCCGGCGAAGATCTGGCGCCGCTGCGGCAGGTCCCAGTTGCGGAAGCTCGGCCGGGCGACGTGCGGATGGGTCGCCCAGGAGGAGCCGCGCAGCACCTTGTAGGTGTCGCCGAAGAAGACCATCGAGTACTCCTCGTAGGGAAAGGCCGCGAAGCCGCGGTATTGGCGGAACTCGGAGGAGGTCCACTCCCAGGCGCCGCCGGTGCCCTCCAGGCGCGGCGCCGCAGCCTCCCACTCGAACTCGGTCGGCAGCCGTCTGCCGGCCCACCTGGCGAAGGCGTCGGCCTCCTCCCAGGAGACGTGGACGACGGGGCGCATGGGATCGACGGGGGTGCGCACGCCCATCGCGGAGCGCTCCCACCCGCCGTCGGTGCGCTCCCAGTACATCGGCGGCTCGGCCCCGGTCTCTCCCATGTACTCCATGTACGTGGCGTTGGTGACCGGGGTTCGATCGATCTCGAAGGCGGCGAGCTCGACCGTGTGGCGGGGGCGCTCGTTGTCGTAGGCGAAGCCCCGCTCGGGAGCGCCGATCGCGTAGGCGCCGGCGTCGACCCGGATCGTGCCGGCGTCGCCTGCGACCGGGGCGGGCTCGAACGCGGTCGGGTCGGCCACGGCGGGCCGGTAGGGCGCGTCGAGCAGCTGCAGCAGCTGCAGCATCGTCTCCTGGTGTTGGAGCTCGTGGGCGATCAGCATCTCGTAGACGAAGCCTTCGCGCAGCAGGCGGTCCTCGGCGTCGGCCGAGACGTCGGCCTCGTCCAGCACCTCGAGCGTGCGCTCCCGCACCTCGGCCATGTAGGCGCGCAGCTCGGCGTCGTGGAGGATCGGCAGCGCGCCGCGCTCGCGGCGCGGGTTCTCGATCGCGTCGTAGTAGCGGCCGAGCTCCCCGTGCAGCGGCGCCCGACCGCCGACGGTCTGCACCAGCCAGAGCTCCTCGAAGTTGGCGATGTGGCCGAGGTCCCAGGCCAGCGGGCTGAGCAGCTCCGAGTAGACGCGGTTCAGCAGCTCGTCGCCGAGCGGCGCGATCAGCGCGATCGTCCGCTCGCGCGCCTCGGTGAGGAGCGCCGCGAGCGACTGCTGGGTCGGGGTGGACGTCACCTCGGTCGCGATCATCGAAGGGTAGCCAACCGGATCCGTCCGCTCCGAGGTCAGGCCCGGAGCGCCGCCTTGATCCGCTCCGCGGCGGCCTTGCCGGCGAGCTCGACATGCGCGCCGCGACCCCGGCGCCGGCGGGCTTCGACCGTCCCGTCCTCGTCGTCTGGGATGCGGAGGGGAAGATGATGCCGAACGCGGAGGGCCGCAAGCCGGCGGCGTCCTTCCCCGACGCCCGCCTGGTCGAGCTGCTCGACTGCTTCACCCTGATCACCGAGGACCAGCCCGAGGCGCTCGCCGCCGAGATCCGGCGGTTTGTCGGCACCGGCCGCTTGGTCAGTCAGGACGTATCCGGGTAGGGAGGGTGCCACTGGGACGGTTCAGGACCAAGCGGGGCGGTGACGGCGCGGGTTCCGCATGGCAGCGCCATGTGGGACCCGCGACGGGACCGCATCCGCGCCGTGTCCGGCGCCGCCAGGCGTGCACGCCGCATTCTGAAAGGGGCTCTTAGGGAGGCCGGGGCGACCACAAGGGACCGAAGGCCTCAGCCGGTGCCTGAGGCCTCGGGGTCGCGCCAGACTTCCTTCAGCCACGGCGGGACGACGGCGAAGGTGGCGTGCTCGTCGGCGGCGATCGGCTCGAGCGGCACCAGGTGGACGCGGCGGCCGGGGATGAAGCGGCTGCCGCGCGGGACCCCGGCGGCGTTGCCGGCGTGGCTGCCGCCCGACACGAGCAGGAGGCCGGTCTCCGGGCCCCAGCCGTTCGGGTGGCGAGCGTCGAGGTCTTCGGCCAGTTCGCGCAGCACGTCGATCCCGGCGTCGGAGCCCCAGTCGAGGTCCTGCAGCGAGTAGTTGTAGCCGTCGTGCGAGGAGGCGCGCTCGTCGACCGACCCGTCGGGGTTGATGCGGACGTCGACCGATTCCCAGTCGTCGCGGTGTTGGCCCAACTCGCCGACGACGGGTAGGTCTCGGAGCGTCGCCGAGTCCGCGTAGTAGAGCCAGTACTGGACGTAGAGGCGGCCGGTGCGCTCGCCCGAGCAGTCGACCCCCGCCGCCTCGTTTGCCGCCCGCGCCCCCGCTCGACAATCGACCACGTGGACGAAGGCGGTCACCGGCAGGTGCTGGTCCGTGCGGTGCACGAGCCCGTCTTCGGGCGCATCACCGCATTCCGTTTCGCGGCAGCGGCGGTAGTCGACCGGGACGGCACGCGAGCCGTCCTCGAAGCCGATCGTCGGCATGTGCCGGCGCACCAGCCGCCCGATTTCGTCGCCGTAGGTGGCGATCAGCACCGGCTCGTCGCCGCAGCCGTCGGCGAGCTCGGCGGCGCAGAGGATCCGCCCTGCCACCGAGCGGGCCAGCTCGAGGCCGGGGATCGGCATCCCGGCCGCGAGGACGCCCACCAGCACCAGCGCGACCAGGCAGACGAGGCCCATCCACTCCACCGTGCCCTGTCCGCGCTCCGAGCCCACGGGGTCACAAGTCCGCGGCGGCCTCCATACTCCCCCCGGTGAATCGTCGGCGGCGAGGGAATCTGCGGAGGGAGCGGAGCGCTCGCGCGAGGCTCGGCGACGGCGCGATCGCGTTACTCGCAACCGTCGCCCTGATCGCGTTCGGCGCCACCGCCGCCGGAGCGGCGAAGAAGCAGCCATCGGCGGCCCCTGCGCCCTTCTGCTCCCACACCGTGATCGACGACTACCGCGCGCCGCTGGAAAAGCTGCAGCCGATCCCGGCGCTGCCGGAAGGCGGCGTCCTCCCCTTCGCGCCGGCAGGGACGACCCTCGGCGCGACCGGCCCGCAAGGCCTCCTGGTCGGCGGCTCGAGCATCGGCTTCCGCCTCACCAACTCCGCCCCCACGACGCCAACCCGGCCGCTCAACTGGACCGTGCTCGAGCGCCTCATCCGCCTCACCGAAAACGGCCGGCGGCTCCACCCCTCCGGGCTCAAGCGGATCAACCTGAAGCAGTTGCCGGCGGGCAAGCACCGCGGCCTCA
Organism: Actinomycetota bacterium; assembly: GCA_018268575.1. Classification (GTDB taxonomy): domain Bacteria; phylum Actinomycetota; class Thermoleophilia; order Solirubrobacterales; family 70-9; genus VAYN01. Next base: position 1,427 of record JAFDWF010000070.1, on the reverse strand, counting down.
CCTTCCCACTCCCCTCGACCCCGGCCCTCTACTCGCTCGAAGTCACGATCCAGAACCATCGCGGCCGCCTGCTGGCGCGCTACGGCGAGTACGTGCGGGTGGTCGAACGGGTCGTCAACGTCGGCATCACCCTCGCCGCCTACGACAACGTCGTCCCCGGCTCCTACCTCGAAAGCTGCTTCGAAAATCACGGCAGCGCCTCGGTCACCCCGACCGGAACGAGCCTCGAACGCTACGACGGCACGACCTGGCACCCGGTCATCGTCGGCCCCCGCTACTCACCCGCCCAAACGACGATCCAGCGCACCCTCGGCCCCGGCGAAGGCGAACGGATCGGCACCCTGATCCCCCCGAACGCCAAGCCCGGCCTCTACAAACTGACCGCCACCGGGACCGTGTTGGACAGCAGCGAACCGGTGACGCTGAGCGCGGAATTCGGGGTGCTCTGAGAGTTCGGGGCGGTTGGGCTGGCGCCCAGGGAAGCTGGCGCCCGGCTGAGGGTTCGGCCCCGTCGCGACCGGGGACGAGGGCGCCCGGGGACGGGTAGCTTGCGGGGGTCCCGTGACGAAGGGACGGGGCGGACGTGACGGAGACGCGCGCCTCGTGGGTTCCTCGACGGCCTGGGCCGCGCTCGTTCACTTGGGCACGCCACAGGGTGCTCAAGTGAACGAGCGCGGCGGGGCCGGTCGTGGATTCGTGACTTCCCGCCCTCCGGCCTGATGTGCTCGCCCGAACCCTCAGTGACTTAGCCGTCTCCTCGAATCTCGGCCTTTTCGGAGGCGGCCACAGCCTGCCAGGGTCGCCTCCGAAAAGGCCGGGTCCCTTCGGCGTCCGGGCGCCAGCCGGCGACGGCCGCGTCCCTCAGGCGCCCCGCCGCCCCTACAGGTTCTCGATCTCCGCCGCGACTTCGCTGGCCGCCGCTTTTGCGTCGGCGAAGAGCATCGAGGTGTTCGGTTCGTAGAAGAGGTCGTTGTCGATGCCGGCGAAGCCGGTCGAGAGCGAGCGCTTGATCACGATCACCTCGCCCGCCTCGGAGACCTCGATGATCGGCATCCCGGCGATCGGCGAGTCGGGGTCGTTCTTGGCCGCCGGGTTGGTGACGTCGTTTGCCCCGATCACCACGGCGACGTCGACGCGCGGCATCTCGGGGTTGATCTCGTCCATCTCCCTGAGCTGCTCGTAGGGGACGTCGGCCTCGGCCAGGAGGACGTTCATGTGGCCGGGCATGCGGCCCGCGACCGGGTGGATCGCGTAGCTCACGGTGACTCCGCGCGCCTCTAATTGGTTCGCGATCTCCTTGACCGCGTGCTGGGCCTGGGCGACTGCGAGGCCGTAGCCGGGGACGATCACGACGCTGGCGGCGTAGGCGAGCTTGATCGCCGCGTCCTGGGCGCCGATCGAGGTGACCGGCCGTTGCTCCCCGGATC